>JBQCCO010000204.1:0-21177 GCA_051962155.1 Leifsonia sp.
CCCGGGGCCGCTTTGGGGGGGGGTGACCCCCTTTCCCCCCGGGTTTTTTTTCGGGTTTGGTTTTTGTTTTTTTTGCCTACCCGCGGGGGGGGGGTCAAAAACCGCCCCCGTCGGCTGACCCGCGGGTGCAACAACGAGCACCTCGGCTAGCCGCGCGTGGGGGTCGGCACGGCTTCGGGAGGCCGGGGGCGGGTCGGTCAGCGGACGGAGAGGCCGAGCTTGCGGCCGGCGAGGCCCCGGCTGCGCGTGGCCAGGTGCTCCGCGACACGGCGGATCGCCACGGCCGCGGGATCGCCCGGGTCGGTCACCACGATCGGCGCACCGACATCGCCGCCCGCGCGCAGCGGGATGCTGAGTGGCACGCTGGCGAGCAGCGGCACCTCCTCGTCCTGCCCAGCGGACAGCCGCCGCGCCACCTCGGCGCCGCCGCCGGAGCCGAAGAGCTCGAGCACCGTGCCGTCCGGCTGCACCAGCCCGGGCATGTACTCGATCACGCCGATCACCCGCTGCCCGGTCTGCCGGGCGACCCCGCCGCTGCGCGCGGCGACGTCGGCCGCCGCGGGCTGCGGGGTCGTGACGACGAGCACCTCGGCCGTCGGCAGCAGCTGACCGACCGAGATCGCCACATCGCCGGTGCCGGGCGGCAGGTCGAGCAGCAGCACATCCAGATCGCCGAAGAACACGTCGGTGAGGAACTGCTGGATGGTGCGGTGCAGCATCGGCCCGCGCCAGGCGACCGCGGCGGACGCCGAGTCCACGAACATCCCGATCGATACCACCTTCACGCCGTAGGCGACCGGGGGCAGGATCATGTCGTCCACCCGCGTCGGGCGGGGAGCAACGCCGTTCTCGTCGGTCAGGCCGAGGATGCCCGGGATCGAGAAGCCGTGGACGTCCGCATCCACGATCCCCACCCGCAGCCCGCGCTCGGCGAGGGCGACCGCGAGGTTCGCCGTGACGGTCGACTTGCCGACGCCGCCCTTGCCGCTGGTCACCGCGTAGACGCGGGTGAGCGAGTCCGGGCCGAACTGCGCGCCGCGCGTCGGCCGCCCGGCACGGAGCTTCTCGGTGAGCGCCCGGCGCTCGGCCGGCGTCATGACGGAGACGTCCACCGCGACGTCCGTCACCCCGGGGACGCTCTCGACCGCTGCCCGCACGTCGCGCTCGATCGCGTCCGCCGCGGGGCAGCCGACGATCGTCAGCTTGATCCCGACCGACGCGCGGCCGTCCGCATCCACGGCGACAGGCCCGACCATGTCGAGCTCGGTGATCGGCTTCCGGATCTCCGGGTCGAGCACCGCGGCGAGGGCGCCGCGGACCGCCTCGGTCAGCACGCCCTCAGACACGGGCCTGTTCGCCCTCGCCCGCGTCGCTTCTCTCGAGATCCTCGAGCAGTGAGCGCAGCTCGGCGCGGATGAAGTCCTTCGTCGCCATGTCCTTCACCGCCAGGCGCAGTGCGACCACCTCGCGGGCCAGGTACTCGGTGTCGGCCAGGTTCCGTTCCGCCCGCTGCCGATCCTGCTCGATCTGCACGCGGTCGCGATCGTCCTGACGGTTCTGCGCGAGCAGGATGAGCGGCGCGGCGTACGACGCCTGCAGCGACAGCACCAGCGTCAGGGTGATGAACCCGAGGTCGGCGGAGTCGAACCTCAACAGTTTGGGACCGAGCGTGTTCCACGCCATCCACAGGATCACGAAGACCGTCAGCCCGAGGACGAACCACGGCGTGCCCATCGCGCGCGCGATCCATTCGGTGAACCGGCCGAACCGGTCGCTGTGATTGAGCGAGTCGCGCCGGAGCACCGGCGCGCGCAGACCCTTGGGGGCGTCGAGCCCGGTGTCCTGCCTACCTCGTGCCACTTCCGCCCCTCCTTCCGTTCACGATGCGGATGCTGCCGGTGGTGTCGGACGGCTCCGCGCGTTTCACGGGCTCGTCCTCGTCCTGACTTCGCCAGTCGTCGGGGAGCAGATAGTCGAGGATGTCGTCGATGGTCACCACCCCGACGAGGCGGTGCTTGTCGTCCACGACAGGCAGGGAGACCAGGTTGTACGAGGCGAGGATGCGCGACACCTCGGCAGCGGACGTGTCGGCCGTCACCGGCTCCAGCCCCGGGTCGAGCAGCGTGCCGAGCCGCACGTGCGGGGGGTAGCGCAGCATCCGCTGGAAGTGCACGACGCCGAGGAAGCGTCCTGTCGGAGCCTCGTAGGGCGGAAGCGTGACGCACACGGCGGCGCCGAGCGCCGGCGCGAGCTCGTGCCGGCGGATGAGCGCGAGGCCCTCGGCGACGGTGGCGTCGGCGGACACGATGATCGGCTCCGTCGTCATCAGGCCGCCGGCGGTGTCCGGGTTGTAGCTGAGGAGCATGCGGACGTCCTCCGCCTCCTCCGGCTCCATGAGCTCCAGGAGGTGCTCTCCGCGCTCATCCGACAGCTGCGCGATCAGGTCTGCTGCGTCGTCCGGCTGCATCTGGTCGAGCACGTCGGCGGCGCGGTCGTCGTCCAGCTGGGCGAGGATGTGGACCTGCTCGCTCTCCGGCATCTCCTCCAGGACATCGGCGAGCCGGTCGTCCGGCAGCTCTTCGGCGACCTCCAGCATCCGCTGCGGCGGCAGGTCGAGCAACGTGTTGGCGAGGTCGGCCGGCTTCAGCTCGGAGTAGGTCGCGATCAGCTGCTCGGCGGACTGCGCCTCGCCGCGGTTCTGCTTCTCGCGGACCTCGTTCCAGGTGACGAACGTCGTCGCGCCCTTGGCGAAGGGGGAGCCGCCGGTCTTGGGCTTGCGCACGAACAGCTGGCTGATTGCCCAGTCGCCGCTGTCGCTGTCCTCGATCGCGACATCCTCGATGGTGGCCTCGCCGCTGCCGTCCGTGAAGACGACCCGACGGCCCAGCAGCTCGGCGATCACCCGGACCTCGCCGCCGCGCTGCTCGAAGCGGCGCATGTTGATGATCCCGCTGGTGATGATCTGGCCGCTGCCGATGCTCGTGACCCGGCCGATCGAGAGGAAGACGCGGCGCTTGCCGGGGATCTCGACGATCAGCCCGACGACGCGCGGAGGGTCGTTCTTGCGATACACCACGAGGACGTCACGCACCCTGCCGACCCGGTCACCGACGGGGTCGAACACGGCCGTCCCGGCGAGACGGGCGACGAACACTCTGGTCGAACTCACCCTAATAACCTAAGCCCTCACGGGTGATCGGGGGCTGTTTCCCGTACGGCGCCCGGGCCCGGATGGGACAATGGCGGAATGAGCACACCTGGTCCGATGAACGGCCGCAACCGTCTCCTCTTTCCGACCCTGCCGCGGGGCGAGATCGTCGCCACCTTCGAGACCTACCCCGAGGCGCAGCAGGCGGTCGACGTGCTCGCCCGCGCGGACTTCCCCGTCGACAAGGTCTCGATCCTCGGAAGCGACCTGAAGAGCGTCGAGCGCGTCACCGGCAAGCTGACCTGGGGCCGGGTCGCGCTGGCCGGCGCCGCCTCCGGTGCGTGGCTGGGCATCTTCTTCGGGCTGCTGCTCATCGTCTTCTCGCCGACGGTCAGCCTGGCGTTCGTGCTGGCAGCGCTCCTGATGGGCGCGGGCTTCGGGATGCTGTTCGGCCTCGTCTCGTACGCGATCAACCGCCGGCGCCGCGACTACACCTCCGTCATGCAGGTGATCGCTACCAGCTACTCGGTGCTCGTCGACTCCGAGCTCGGCAATCGAGCCCGCAACCTTCTGGAGAGCGGAGGCGCCGCCGAGCATGCTGCTACCGCTCCCGGATGGACGCCGCCCGCCCAGCCGCAGCATCCCTCCGACCCGCCGCCGGCTCCGCCAGCCGGCGACGACAACCCTCCGGCGCCGCCCGCATGACCCTGCGGACGGAGAGGTGAGCGTCAGCTCGAGAGGTGGCGCACCCAGGCCTCGACATCGTCGGCCGTGCGCGGGATGGCGACGGACAGGTTCTCGGCGCCGTCCTCGGTGACGAGGATGTTGTCCTCGATTCGCACGCCGATGCCCCGGAACCGCTCCGGCACCGTCAGGTCGTCGGGCTGGAAGTACAGTCCGGGCTCGATGGTGAACACCATCCCGGGCTGCAGCACGCCGTCGAGGTACAGCTCGCGGCGCGCCTGCGCGCAGTCGTGGACGTCGAGGCCGAGGTGGTGGCTGGTCCCGTGCACCATGTACCGGCGGTGCTGCTGGTTCTCCGCGTCCAGCGCCTCCTCGGCGCTCACGGGCAGCAGCCCCCACTCGGCGGTGCGTCGGGCGATGACCTCCATCGCCGCCGCGTGGATCTCGCGGAACCGGATGCCCGGCCGGACGATGGTGAACGCCGCATCCGCCGCCTCCAGCACCGCTTCGTAGATCAGGCGCTGCGTCTCGGTGAACGTGCCGGCGATCGGGAAGGTGCGCGTGATGTCGGCCGTGTAGTAGCTGTCGAGCTCGACGCCCGCATCCAGCAGGATCAGGTCGCCCGGCACCACGGGACCGTCGTTGCGCGTCCAGTGCAGGATGCACGCGTGCGGTCCGCTCGCCGCGATCGTGTCGTAGCCGACCGCGTTCCCGTCGGCACGGGCGCGCCCGTTGAAGACGCCCTCCACGAGCCGCTCGCCGCGCGGGTGCGTGGTGATGCGCGGAAGGTCGGCGATGACGTCGTCGAAACCGCGCGCCGTGGCAGCGACGGCCGCGCGCAGTTCGCCGATCTCGAAGTCGTCCTTCACCAGGCGCAGCTCGGAGAGGTCGCGGGCGAGCCGGTCGTCCTCGCTGTGGTCCTCGGGGTCGCGCTCGCCGTCGGTGTCGTCCCAGAGCAGCATCCGAGCGCCGTCCACCTCGTCGGTGATCGCCGGGTCGGCCTCGCGCAGGACGACCGTCTCACCGTCGACCGTGTCGAGCACCGACCGTACCTCGGCGATGCCGCGCGTGGGCAGGGCGCGGTCGCTCGCGACCTGCGCGAGCGAGGGGCGGGGGCCGATCCAGAACTCGCCGATCTCGGGGTTGGCGTAGAACTCGTCGGAGTCGCGCCCCGCACGCTCGCGGAAGTACAGCGTCGCTTCGTGACCGGTCGCGGTGGGCTCGAGCACGAGGACGCTCCCTGGTTCGGCATCCGAGCCCCACCCGGTCAGGTGCGCGAACGCCGAGTGCGCCCGGAACGGGAAGTCGGTGTCGTTCGAACGCTGCTTCAGCCTCCCGGCGGGGACGATGAGCCGCTTGCCCGGGAAGAGCTCGGACACCCGCGCCCGGCGAGCGGCGGCGTACTGCGCCTGCCTGCGGGGCTCGGGGAGAACCTCCGGCCTCGGCGCCCAGCCGCTCGCGATGTACCGGCGGAAGGTGTCGGAGCCGGGGGTGGTCGAGCGGTTCTGCGTCGCGCGGGGCGCCTGCTCGGTCTCTGCCGTCTCCGGGGTCGGTGCGGCCTCCGGGGTCACGGTGGTCGCGGGGGTGGTCGGCTGGGAGGACATGGTCTCATTCTTCCACCCGCCGCCGACCGCGCGCCGAAAACCGCTTCGGCCGCCGTCCCCATACCGGCATTGCGGCCACCCGAGGCCGTGGCGCCGCCTCCTAGGATGGTCACCATGGTTGATGCGCGACGGTTCCGTGGCCCCGTCGACCTGCACACCCACTCCAGCGTCTCCGACGGCACGGAGACCCCGGCCGAACTGGTCCGAGCGGCGGCAGCGGCCGGGCTCGGCACCGTCGCCCTGACCGATCACGATTCGACCGCGGGATGGATGGACGCCGCAGCGGAAGGTCAGCGGGTCGGCGTCACCGTCATCCCCGGCATGGAGTTGTCCACCCGGATCGAGTTCGCCAGCGTCCACATGCTCGGATATCTCTTCGACCCGACGGACGAGGCGCTCACGGCCGAGACGGTCCGCATCCGGGACGGCCGGATGCGCCGGGCCGAGGACATGGTCCGCCGCATCTCGGAGGACTACGACATCACCTGGGACGACGTGCTCGCCCAGGCGACGGATGGCGCCACCGTCGGCCGTCCGCACATCGCGGACGCACTCGTCGCACGGGGACTCGCCTCCGATCGCAGCGCTGCGTTCGCGGGCATCCTGCACTGGCGCAGCGGCTACTTCCAGCCGCACTACGCACCGGACCCGCTGACCGGCGTGCGGCTCATCCGCGGCGCCGGCGGGCTCCCGGTGCTCGCGCATCCGGCGACGGGAGGACGGGGCCGGGTCATCCCGGAGGACCGGCTGCGCCGGCTCGTCGACGCCGGTCTCTTCGGGCTGGAGCTCGACCACCGTGAGAACAAGGCGGACGGCGTGGAGCGGCTGCGCGAGCTGGCGGGGCGTTACGGCCTCCGGATCACCGGCTCCAGCGACTACCACGGCGCTGGAAAGCCGAACCGGCTGGGCGAGAGGACGACCGATCCGTCGGTCGTGGACGCGATGATCGAAGAAGCGACAGGCGCGTCGCCTTTCTACGCTCCATGACCCTGTGCCCCTAGCCTGGGGGAGGGGATTCGAGAAACAGGCAGTCGGGGCGAGAAGGCGAGGTGCGCGGTTGAGACGGCTCTGGCGAGGATCGGCGGTCGCGATCGCCCTGACGGCGGCGCTGGTGGTGGCGACGGGCGCGACGCCCGCGCTCGCCGACTCCTATCCCTCGTGGGATGACGTGCAGGCTGCGAAGAACAATGCGGCCGCCGCCCAGGCCGAGGTGGACCGGATCAACGGGTTGCTGGCGAGTCTCCAGACCGCGGCGAACGCGGCGGGCGACCTCGCGGTCAAGCGCCTCGGCGAGTACGGAGCCGCCGAGGCGGCCCTGAAGGCGGCGACGGACAAGGCGCAGGACCTGACGCAGAAGGCCCAGGACGCGACCGCAAAAGCGGATCAGCTGAAGGCGCAGAGCGGGAGGCTCGCCGAGCAGCTCACCCGGGCGGGCAGCTCCGGCGTGTCGCTGCGGTTGTTCCTGAGCCCGAATGCGTCCGGCTCGGACTCGCTGCTCTACCAGCTGGGGGCCGTCTCCAAGCTGGCCGACCAGTCCAGCTCCCTGTTCGCGCAGGCGACGGCCCAGCGCAACGTCGCGACGTCGCTGAGCGCGCAGGCGACCGATGCGCAGAAGGTGCGCGATCAGCTTGCGACGGCGGCCAAGAAGGCGCTCGAGGTGGCCACCGCCGCGAAGCAGGCGGCAGACGCCCAGCTGGCCGACCAGAAGCAGCACGCGAACACCCTCTATGCGCAGCTCGCCACGCTGAAGAACACGGTGGCGGCTGTGGAGGAGAAGTTCGCGGAGGGCCAGGCCGCGGCCGCTGCAGCGGCCGCCGCGGCGAACCCGGGTGGAAGCGCCGACGGCTTCGCGCCGCCACCCGGCATGAACGTCGACCCGGCGGCTGCACAGGCCTACGCCTCCAGCCGGCTCGGGGCATACGGCTGGGGCGGCGACCAGATGGACTGCCTGATCAAGCTCTGGAACCACGAGTCGGGCTGGCGCGCGGACGCCTACAACACCTCGAGCGGCGCCTACGGCATCCCGCAGGCCTGGCCGGCGAGCAAGATGTCGTCCGCCGGTCCCGACTGGATGACGAACCAGAACACGCAAGTGAACTGGGGTCTCGACTACATCAACCGTTCCTACGGCTCTCCGTGCCGAGCCTGGAACTTCGAGATGAGCCACGACCCCAACTGGTACTGACCCGCGGCACGCGGCGCACATTCGTCACGAATGTGCGCTCCGGTCGAGCGAGACGCGACTTTCGTGACGAACGTCGGAGCGAGTGAGTCAGCTCGCGGGGGTCGCGGGGGCGCCGCCGCGCGAGCGGCGACGGCGGCGACGCGGGGCGCTGTTGCCGTCGCGGTGCTGTGCGCCGCCTCCGTCGTGCGTGCCAGCGGCGGCCTTCGGCTCGCCGGCCTCGCCCGATGCGGCGTCCTGGCCGGCGGCGCCCTGACCGCCGGCGTGCTGGCCGGCGCCCTGGCCGGATCCGCGGGTACGACGACGGTCGCGGCCGCCGGAGCGGTCACCGCCCTCGGGTCCGGTGGAGTCCGTGCGGCCGCCTCGCGGCGTCTCGGCGACCTTGACGGCCGGAGTCGGCTTCAGCCGGCCCTTGACGCCCTGCGGGATGTCGAGGTCGCTGAACAGGTGCGGCGACGACGAGTACGTCTCGGTCGGATCGGGCTGACCGAACTCGAGCGCCTTGTTGATGAGGGCCCACTTGTGGAGGTCCTCCCAGTCGACGAATGTTACCGCGATCCCGGTCTTGCCGGCGCGGCCGGTGCGGCCCGCGCGGTGCAGGTACGTCTTGTCGTCGTCCGGGATGGTGTGGTTGATGACGTGCGTCACATCGTCCACGTCGATGCCGCGCGCGGCGACGTCGGTGGCGATCAGGATGTCCTTCTTGCCGGCCTTGAACGCGGCCATGGCCCGCTCGCGCTGCTCCTGGTTGAGGTCGCCGTGGACGGCGGCGGCGTTGAAGCCGCGGTCGTTGAGCTCCTCGACCAGCTTCGCGGCGGCGCGCTTGGTGCGGGTGAAGATCACGGTCTTGCCGCGGCCCTCGGCCTGCAGGATGCGCGCGATGACCTCGTCCTTGTCGAGCGAGTGGGCGCGGTAGATCAGGTGCTTGATGTTCGCCTGGATCTGGCCCTCGTCCGGGTCGCTGGCGCGGATGTGCACGGGGCGGGTCATGAAGCGGCGCGCGAGCGCGACGATCGGGCCGGGCATGGTGGCCGAGAACAGCATGGTGTGCCGGGTGGCCGGCGTCTGCGCGAACAGCTTCTCGATGTCGGCGAGGAAGCCGAGGTCGAGCATCTTGTCGGCCTCGTCCAGCACCATCTCCTGCACATTGCCGAGGTTGAGGAGGCGCTGGCCGGCCAGGTCGAGCAGACGGCCCGGCGTGCCGACGACGATCTGAGCGCCGCCCTTGAGCTGCGCGATCTGGCCCTCGTAGGCCTTGCCGCCGTAGATGCTGGCGATGGAGGTCGGACGGCCGGCTGCGGCGGTCTCGAGGTCTTCGTAGACCTGGATGGCCAGCTCGCGCGTCGGGACGACGACGAGTGCTTTCACGCCCGGCTCGGGGTTGAGGCCGAGGCGCTGGATGAGGGGGAGGCCGAAGCCGAGCGTCTTGCCCGTTCCCGTCTTGGCCTGGCCGATGATGTCCTGCCCGGTGAGCGCGAGCGGGATGGTCTGGGTCTGGATGGGGAACGGCTCGATGATGCCCTTGGCGGCGAGCTGATCCACCATGTCCTGGTCGATGTTGAGTTCTGAGAAAGTCACGTGCGAAATGCCTGTCGATTCGATGGGAGGGTCCACGCCATGTTCTCTGTCGCAGGCGCAGGGCCGTCGATCCTGCGCCGACGGCGGTCAACAGCCTACTGGACCGGCCCGATACACTGCTGTGCGTGTCAACATGGTTCACCCGGCGACGGCCTTCCGTCGAGCTCCCGCGCTTGACGCAACGGGCGCGCCCGGTGGCCACGGTGCGTGTCGATCTGCACGAGGTGATGCCCGACCTCCTGCCGTATCTCGGCCAGGCGGCGTACCTGCAGCTGGAGCAGTTCGAGACGTTGTCCCTGGTTGCGGCCGAGACGGAGGACCTGCGGGCGAAGGGACGGATCTCCGCCGCCGCCGGTGACGCGCTCTCGAAGCATCAGGGGATCGTGGCGGAGATCCGCCGGAGGGGCGACGACCCCGCCGAGGCGATGAAACCGTTCGCCGATGCGATCGAGGGTTTCGGCGCGCTGATCGTCGGCGCGGACTGGCGCGAGACGCTGCTGTCGGCGCTGGTGACCGGCGGGCTGCTCGACGACTTCTTCATCCGGCTGGCCGCCGGGCTCCCCGGCGATGTCGGTCCGCGGCTCGCGCACCTGCTCGGTTCCGACTCCGGTCAGGAGGGCGTGCTGGAGGTCCTGCGCGAGCAGATCGCCGCGGACCCGCGCCTGGCCTCACGGCTCGCGATGTGGGGCCGGCGTCTCGTCGGCGACACGCTGCTCGTCGCGCGGTCGGCCCTGCACCTGTCGGGAAACCGGGCCACCGACGAGGAACGCATCGAGCCCATCTTCACGGAGCTCATCGCGGCGCACACCCGACGGATGGATGCCCTCGGGCTGACGGCCTGAGAAACGGCAGGCGTCAGCGCGCGACGGCGCCCTTGGCGAGCGAGTGCAGCATCCGGTCGTCGTGTGCGGCGCGTAGGCGACCCACCACCAGGTCCGAGACCGCGACGACGAGCGCCGTGCCGAGGAGGGTGATCCACCAGATCCATCCGCCGTTCCACTTCAGGCCCGCCCAGGTGAGCGCGACCCAGAGGATGGACGCGGCGATCACGCCGATCGCCGGGACGAGGACGGAGCCGTGCGTGTGACGGTTCGGCAGGAAGTAGCGTCCGGCGAGGCCGATGATGGCGCCGCCGAGGACGACGAAGAGCAGTTCCACGAGTTGGAGGTTAGCCGACGAAGCCGATGCGGCGCGATTCCTCTGTGCCGATCTCCACGTAGCCGATGCCGGCGGTCGGGACCAGGTAGAGGCGGCCCTTGTCGTCGGCCAGCTTCAGGACCCCGGAGCCGCTGCTGAGCGCCGTCTGCACCTGCCCCGCCAGTTCTTCGGCCGACTGCGAGGACTCGAAGCTGAGCTCGCGGGGGGCGTTGACGATTCCGATGCGGATCTCCACGTGGGTGCCTTTCGAATCTGACCGGCGGGTGTGAGTTCAGACTACGGCACACGGCTCGCGGCGCCCGGTCGCGTTCTCTGTCGGCGGACGCCGATACCGTGAATGGCATGATCGCTCGCGGCTTCCTGTTGCGGCCTCCGGCGCGCCCGGACGCGGCTGCCGACGGAGACGCCGCATCCGCCGCCGTCCTGCTCGACGGCGCCCAGGCGGAGGTCCTCGCGCTGCCGGACTCCGCCTCCGCCGCCGTGCTCGGAGCTCCCGGGACGGGCAAGACCACCACCCTGGTGGAGGCCCTTGCCGAGCGTGTCCTGGTCCGCGGCCATGCTCCCGATGAGGTGCTGGCTCTCAGCGCCTCGCGCACCGCCGCGACCGCTCTCCGCGACCGCCTCGCGCTCCGTCTGGGCGTGCCGACGCAGGGTCCGCTGGCTCGCACGGCCACCTCCCTCGCCTTCCAGCTGGTGGGGGAGCGCGCGCGGCGCGACGGGCTCGAGCCGCCGCGCCTCCTGACCGGCGGCGAGCAGGACCAGATCATCGCCGAACTGCTCAGCGGCCACATGGAGGACGGAACCGGTCCCGTCTGGCCGGAGCCATTGGTCGCAGAGGTGCGGATGCTGCGCGGCTTCCGCACCGAGCTGCGCGAGCTGATGGCACGGTGCGCCGAACGCGGCGTGACGCCCTCCCGGCTGTCGGAGCTGGGCGCGATGACCGGCCACGACGAATGGCGCGCCGCTGCCCGGTTCATGACGGAGTACCAGCTGGTGGTCGACAGCTACCGCGGGGGCTTCGTGGATGCGGCCGAGCTGATCGCCTCCGCCGTCACGGTCGTGCGCGACGGGAGTTCCCTCGACCGCCTCCGCGCGGTGTTCGTGGACGATCTCCAGGAGGCGACGGTCGCGACCCTGGCCCTTCTGCGCGCGCTCGCCCAGCGCGGCATCGGGGTGATCGCCTTCGGCGACCCGGACGTCGCCTCCACGACGTTCCGCGGCGCGGAGGCGACCGCTCTCGGCCAGCTCGAAGGCCGGCTCGGGGTGCCGGTGACACGGTTCGTCCTGACGACGGCGCACCGCCAGACGCCCGTCCTCCGCGAACTGACGGCGCGCGTGACCGAGCGGATCGGGACAGCGGCGGCCGGAGTGCAGCGGATCGCCGCGGCCGGACGTCCGTCTCCCGAGAGCCCGCGTGCCGGGGAGGCAGAGCCCGACGCCGTGTCGCCCCGTCCGGAGGTCGTGCGCCTGGTGGCCGTCTCCGCCCCGTCCGAGGCGTCGCGCCTCGCCCGGAAGCTGCGCGAAAGGCACCTGCTCGACGGCGTCCCCTGGAGGGACATGGCGGTCATCGTGCGCTCCGGAGCGCACGTGCCTGCGTTGGCGCGCGCGCTCGCGGTGGCCGAGGTCCCGACGACGACGAGCATCGCCGGGCGGCCGCTGCGCGACGACTTCGCCGCACGACAGCTCGTCACGATCGCCGGCGTGCAACTGGGGGCCATCGAGCTCACGCCCGCCGTCGCGACCGAGGTGCTGCTGGGCCCGTTCGGCGGCCTCGACAGCGTGAGCCTGCGCCGGCTGCGGCTGGCCCTCCGGCAGGAGGAGCTCTCCGGCGACGGCAACCGGCCCGGCGACGAGCTGCTCGTGGAGGCGCTGCAGCATCCTGCGCACCTCGCCACGATCGACGCGGCGCCCGCCCGGCGCGCGGGGCGGTTGGCCGAGACCCTCCGCTCGGGCCGCGAGAAGGCCGCGGGCGGAGGCTCCATCGAAGAGCTGCTGTGGCACATCTGGGAGCGCAGCGGGCTGGCCGCGCGCTGGATGGAGCACTCGGAGCGCACCGGGATCGTCGCCGACGAGGCGAACCGGCACCTCGACGGCGTCGTCGCCCTCTTCACCGCGGCACGCCGGTTCGTCGAGCGCTACCCCGAGCGTCCCGCCTCCGACTTCGTCGTCGAACTGCTCGGCGCCGAAGTGCCGGAGGACACGCTCGCCGCCCGCACCGCCGGCGACGCCGTTCTCGTGTGCACACCGAGCGCGGCGATCGGCCGCGAGTTCGAGGTGGTCGCCGTCGCCGGACTGCAGGAGAGCGTCTGGCCCAACCTGCGGCTCCGGGGCTCGCTGCTGCATCCCCAGGAGCTCGCGGACGCCGTCGAAGGGCGGTCCACGGGCACGGAGGACGAACGTGCGGAAGTGCTCGGCGACGAGCTGAGGATGTTCGCGCTGGCCGTGTCCCGTGCGCGCGGCCAGGTCATCCTCTCGGCGACGGCCAACGACGACGAGCAGCCCTCGCCCTTCCTGCGCCTCGCTGGCGACCTCGGCACGGACGACGTGGACGACGGCGCTCATCCCCTCTCCCTCCGCGGCATGGTCGGCCGGCTGCGCCGTCGGCTGGTCACCAACGGCTCGCCCGACGCGGCTGCGGCGCTCGCGCGGCTGGCCGATGCGGAGGTGGAGGGTGCCGATCCGTCCTCCTGGTACGGGCTGCTCGAGCCGTCGACGACCGAGCCGTTGGTGGACCTCGAGGACGCGGAGGCGGTGGTGCGGGTGTCGCCGTCGCGGCTGGAGACCTTCGAGAAGTCGCCTCTCGCCTGGTTCGTGGACACGATGGCCGCCTCGCCCAGCGGTCTCGCCGCCGGCATCGGCACGGTCGTGCACGCGGTCATGGAGGAGGCGAGCACCAGTGAGGACCGCGACCTCAGCGTGGAGCGCCTCTGGCAGGGCGTCGAGCGCCGCTGGGGCGAGCTGGCGTTCGAGTCCCCGTGGCTGGAAGAGAAGGAGCGCCGTCGCACCCGCACGCTCACGGCCGGCGTGTCGGAGTACCTCCGCGACTTCGAGCGCGCCGGTGGCACCCTGCTCGGGTCGGAAGGCGCGTTCGAGCTCCGGATCGGCCGGGCGCTCGTGCGCGGGACGATCGACCGGGTCGAGCGCACGCCGGACGGAACGGTCGTGATCGTGGACCTGAAGACGGGCAATCGGACGCCGAGCGCGGCGGAGGCCGCCGAGCACGCACAGCTCGGCGCCTACCAGCTCGCGCTGGAGCACGGCGTCATCGAGGAGGCCGAGAGCCTGCCGTCCGGGGGCGCGAAGCTGCTCTTCGTGGCGAAAGGGGTTCGCGGCAAGGGCTACCGCGAGTTCGGGCAGGACCGCGTCGACGACGAGGGCCTCGACCGGCTCCGCGAGCGGGTCGCCCGGGCGGCCGACGGCATGGCCGCAGCGAGCTTCGCCGGTGTGGTGGACCTCGGGGAACGCGACCCGCACGGGAAGTACGAGTACCGCATCCACCTGGTCCCCGCGGTCAGTGCGGGAGGTGGGTCATGACGGACGAAGCGACGCACGTCGACGACGAGGGCCTTCTGGAGTGGGCGAACGACGAGGCTGCACTCGACCTGGTCGAGCAGGCGTTCTCGCTCGCCGGGGACGACCACGGCGACGAGACCCGCCGGCGGCCGGCGCGCGCCCTGAGCGCTGCCGAGATCGCTGAGGCGCTCGGCCTCCCGATGCCGACGGCGCAGCAGCAGGCGGTCATCGAGGCACCGCTCCGTCCGGCGATCGTCGTCGCCGGCGCGGGCAGCGGCAAGACCGAGACCATGGCCAACCGGGTGGTGTGGCTGCTCGCGAACGGTCACGTGCGAGTCCCCGAGATCCTCGGCCTGACCTTCACGCGCAAGGCCGCGGGCGAGTTGGCCGGCCGCATCCGCACCCGCATCGAGCAGCTGGTCGACTCGGGCGTGACCGATGTCGAGTTCGACCCGTTCGAGGCGCCGGAGGTCGCGACCTACAACGCGTTCGCCAACGCGATCTTCCGCGAGAACGCGCTGCTGATCGGGCGGGAGCCCGAGTCGGCCGTGCTGAGCGAGGCCTCCGCCTGGCAGCTCGCCCGGCGGCTCGTCGTCACCAGCACCGACGAGCGCCTGGTCGAACTGGACAAGGGCGTGGATGCGGTGACCTCGGCGGTCGTCGCCGTGAGCCGCGCGCTCAGCGAGAACGTCGCCGACCCGTCCGAGGTCGAGCGGATGGTGGAGGGCTTCGCGCGAATCGCCGAACTGCCGACGGGCAACGGCCGCGTCAAGGAGCTGTACGCTTCGGTCCGCTCGGCTGTGGAGGCCGTCGGTTCGCTGCCACCGCTCCTCGACCTCGCACGGGCGTTCGCCGACGAGAAGCGCCGCCGGGGATTCGTCGAGTACTCGGACCAGGTGGCGTTCGCGCTGGCGGTGTGCGAGCGGATGCCCGACGTCGTCGCCGACTACCGCCGCCGATTCCGCGTGGTGCTGCTCGACGAGTACCAGGACACCTCGGTGGTCCAGACGCGACTGCTCTCCACCCTCTTCGCCGGCCGCCCCGTGATGGCCGTGGGGGACCCGCACCAGTCGATCTACGGCTGGCGTGGTGCGAGCGCCGCGAACCTGGGCCGGTTCTCCAGCGACTTCACGGGGGAGCGCCGAGGCGACCACGGCGCCGCGGACGAGTACGCGCTGAGCACCAGCTGGCGAAACCCGACGCGCGTGCTCGATGCAGCGAACGTTCTCGTGGACCCGCTCACGGCCGCCTCCCCGGTGCACGTCGAGCAGCTGCAGCCGCGGCCCGGTGCCTCCGCCGGGGAACTGACGGCGGTCTTCGAGCAGACGGTCGCAGATGAGGCGGACCTCGTCGCCCGCTGGCTGGGGGACCGGGTGCGCCGGCTCGGGCCCGACGGTTCGCCTCCCAGCGCCGCCATGCTCTGCCGGTCCCTGAAGAAGATCGACGTGTTCACCGGCGCGCTCGACCGCCACGGCATCCCGTATCACGTCCTCGGTCTCGGAGGGCTTCTCGAGCAGCCGGTGATCGCCGACCTTCTCAGCGCACTGCGGGTCATGCACGACCCGACGGCCGGCTCCGAGCTGATCCGCCTGCTGACCGGCGCCAAGTGGCGAGTGGGCCCGAAGGACATCGCGGCGCTCCGCGACGTCGCCTCCTGGCTGGCCGAACGCGACCACCGGCACCAGAAGCTCGACCCGGAGCTCCGCGACCGGTTGCGGAGCTCGGTCGCCGGCGAGGAGTCCGCGTCCCTCGTGGATGCGCTCGACTTCGTCGTCGAGGCGCCCGCGGGGCACAGCCGTCTGGACGGCTTCAGTCCGGAGGGACTCGAGCGGATGCGCGACGCCGGTCGCCGGCTCGACCACCTGCGTTCGCGTGTGGGCCTGGACCTGCTCGATCTCGTCACGCTCGTGCAGCAGGAGCTGCTCCTGGACATCGAGGTGGCCGCGAACGAGACCGCGCAGCTCGGCCACGCGAGCCTCGACGCGTTCGCCGAGCAGGTGGCCTCGTACCTCGCGGTCGACGATCAGGCGACCCTCGGCTCGTTCCTGTCCTGGCTCGCGGAGGCGGAGCAGCGCGACAACCTGGCGCCGCGGAGCGAGGACCCGGAGCCGGGCACCGTCCAGATCCTCACCATCCACGGCGCCAAGGGGCTGGAGTGGGATGTGGTGGCCGTCCCCCGGCTCGTCGACGGCGAGCTCCCCGGTCCGCCGCAGAGCCGCAAGGGCTGGCTCTCGTTCGGCCAGCTCCCGAACGAGTTCCGTGGCGACTCCGCCGAATTGCCGGTCATCGCCTGGCGCACCGCAGAGACCCAGAAGGACGTCCACGAGTCCATCGCCGCGTTCGAGGAGGAGAACGTGGCCCGCCACCTGGAGGAGCAGCGCCGGCTGATCTATGTCGCCGTCACCCGCGCGAAGGAGCGGCTGCTGCTCAGCGGGTCGTACTGGTCGACGCAGACCCGTCCCCGCGGTCCGGGCTCGTACCTGCTGGAGCTTCAGGAGGCGGGCCTCCTGCCCGAGGACGCATTCCCGGACTGCGACGAGCCCGACGAGAATCCGCTCACGCTGAGCGCGGCGACCGTGAACTGGCCGCTGGAGCCACTCGGCGCGCGCCGGGGGCGCGTGGAAGCCGCAGCGGAAGCGGTACGCCGGGCGCGCGAGGGCGGCGCGGGTGACGGAGGCGTCTACGCGCGGGACCTCGACCTGCTGCTTGCCGAACGTGCCAGACGGGAACAGGAGGCGGGCCTCGTCGAGCTGCCCGCGCGCATCCCGGCGTCCCGGTTCAAGGACTACGTGACTGACCCGGCGGGCGTCGCCGCGTCGCTCCGCCGCCCGATGCCTGAACGCCCCTACCGGCAGACGAGGCTCGGCACCCTCTTCCACCAGTGGGTGGAGGATCGGTTCGGCTCCGTCGCGGGCGCCACCGACGTCCTCGACGCGAACGCGGCCGAGCTGGACGACCCGGCGGGCGACCTGCTCGAGGCGGAACGTTTCGAGGAGCTGAAGGCGACCTTCGAGCGCAGCCCGTGGTCGGGCCGCCGCCCCGAGGAGGTGGAGCTGGAGATCCACATCACGCTCGCTGGGCAGGTCATCGTGTGCAAGCTGGATGCCGTCTACCGTGCGGAGGACGGCCGGCACGACTACCAGATCGTCGACTGGAAGACCGGGAAGGCGCCGCGCGACGCCGACGATCTGGAGCGCAAGCAGCTGCAGCTTGCCCTCTACCGACTCGCGTTCGCGCGCTACGCCGGCGTTGACCCGGAGCGCATCGACGCGGTCTTCTACTTCGTCGCCGACGACCGCGTCATCCGACCGGAGCGGCTCTACGCGGAGGAGGAGCTGACGTCGCTCTGGTCGTCGGCCACCGGCTTCATCCCGCCCGAGCGGCGGTAACCACCGCTGCCGTCGGCGGCTGGATGGTCGCCCGGGGTCCGGTCGAGCATGGCTTCGACGTCGCCGACCGCCAGGATCGGTCCGGTGGCGGTCGACAGCGGGTTCATCGCGTTTCTGTGCACCCGATCCACGAATCCGTCGAGCATCGCGACCGCGTCGTCCATGATCGACTGGTCCCGCACCTCGCGGCCGTGCAGCAGCCAGCGAGCCACCTCGAGCTCGGCGTACAGCATCGCGCGCTGGGTGAACTGGCGGTCGGCGGCGACCTGACGGGTGGAGGCGTAGGCGCCGAGTGCGCCGTCGGTCGCGTCCGGGTTCATGGCGAGCAGCCAGTGCAGATCGCGGGCCGGGTCGCCGACGCGGAGGGCCGACCAGCCGAGCACCGCCGTGACCCCGTCGTCCTCCACCAGGAAGGAGTCGGCGGTCAGCGCGCCGTTGATGACGGTCGGCTGGAACTGCCAGATGGAGTGGTCGGCGGCCGCGTCGCGCCAGCGGTCCCGCAGCGCGGTCGGCAGGAGTCCCGTGGATGCGGCCGACTCGATCACCGAGTTCGCAGCAGCGAGGCACTCCGTCGCGGACATCACCGGAAGGCCCGCCTCGCCGACGAACGCGGTCGGCAGAGCGTGGATCGCGGCGATGGCGTGCCCGATCGAACCGGCGAGCCCGTCGCCCGGGGGAACCTCTTCGACGGCGATGTGACGGCCGGGGAGGTAGTCGTAGACGAGGGCACGCGTCCCGGCCACCGGCGCCTGGCCGAGGAACTGCGGGACGTCGAACGGCAGCCGGCTGCGGATGCCCGTCGTGAGCGCGCGCAGTGCGACGAGGTCGGCACTCTGCTCGGTCTCCGCCGCCTGCGAGGTCGGAACGCGGAAGATGACGGCGCTCCCATCCGCCGTCGTCAGCAGTGCCGAGTCGAAGTCGCCTGCGCCGCCGAGGCTGTAGCTGCGGGCGCCCGTGACGTCGAGGCCGGGAACGGCCGAGGTGGCCAGCGCGGCTAGAGTGAGATGGGATCTGGCCATGCACCTAGGCTAAGTGGACCTGCCTGCGACAGCCGTCCGCCACGCCCCGAAAGGACCTCGATGTCGTCCGCCCCGACCCCTGCTCCGCCGCTCGCGGCTCTGGCGCTCTCGCGTCATGCGACCGACCGCGACCATGCGGCGCGCTCGCGTCCGGCCCTGTTCGACGAGCTGTGGGAGGAGCCGGGCACGCGGGTGCTCGCCCTCTGGAAGGGCCGCGCCCTCCTCACCGCCGAGAGCGTCGCAGCCGCGACCCCGGCCGCCGACGGTTGGTCCGCTCCCGACGCCGGTCCCGCCGAACTCGAGCTGCTCCCCGTCGACCGGGTGACCTCCGCCCTCCTGCGCGTATACCTCGGCCGCACCACGGTCGCCACCGCCACGGAACCGTCCGGCAGCGCAGTGGTGCTCGAGGTGCTGACGGACGCCGCTGCTCAGGAGCTCGAGCCCGACGAGGCGCGCTGGGGCAACCTCCGCACGGTGGCCACCGCGCTGAGCGACCGGGATGCCGGACTCTTCACCGAAGCGCTGGCCATGGCCAACTGGCATGCTGCCAACACGCACTGCCCGCGCTGCGGGATGCCGACCGTCGTGGAGCAGGCGGGCTGGGTCCGGCGCTGCTTCGAGGACGGCTCCGAGGTCTTCCCGCGCACCGACCCGGCAGTGATCGTCACCATTCTGGATGCCGACGACCGCCTGCTGCTCGGGTCCAATGCCATGTGGGAGCATTCCCGGTACTCGCTGCTCGCCGGGTTCGTGGAGCCGGGGGAGTCGTTCGAATAGGCGGTGGAGCGCGAGATCTTCGAGGAGGCGGGGATCCGCGTCGTGGATGCGCGCTACAAGGGGTCCCAGCCGTGGCCGTTCCCCGCGTCCGTGATGATCGGGATGACCGCGCGGCTCGCCGACGATCAGGAGCCGGCTGCGCTCGACCCGGACGGCGAGGAGATCCTCGACCTCCGCTGGTTCAGCCGCGACGAGCTGTGGGAGGCGCGGGAGCAGATCATCCTGCCCGGGCGGTCGTCGATCGCGCGCGCCCTCATCGAGGACTGGTACGGCGGCCCGCTGGACGAGCCGCCCGCGCCGTGAGCACCGCGCTCTCCGGGCCGGATGCCCTGCTCGCCGGTCTGGACGCGCAGCAGCGGGTCGCAGCCGAAGCGCTGTTCGGTCCGGTATGCATCCTGGCCGGTGCCGGAACCGGCAAGACGCGCGCGATCACGCACCGGATCGCCTACGGCGTCGCTTCCGGCGCCTATGCGCCGAATCGTGTGATGGCCCTGACCTTCACCAGCCGCGCCGCAGCCGAGTTGCGGGGACGCCTGCGTCAGCTCGGTGCCGGCGGTGTCTCCGCCCGCACCTTCCACTCGGCGGCACTGTCGCAGCTCAACTACTTCTGGCCGCAGATGGTCGGCGGCCAGCTGCCGTCCGTGCTCGATGGGAAGGGGCGGGTGCTCGGGCAGGCAGCGGAATCCCTCAAACTGCGTGTGGACACGGCGACGCTGCGGGATGTGGCCGCCGAGGTGGAATGGCGGAAGGTCTCGGGTCTCGGGATCGAGCAGTACTCGGCGGCGGGCCGCCCGACGCCGGGCTCACTGACCGCGGATCAGGTGGCGGCCCTTCTGCAGAAGTACGAGGACCTCAAGGACGAGCGCAAGCAGATCGACTTCGAGGATGTGCTGCTCGCCTGCGCCGGCATGATCGAGTCGGAGCCCGCCGTCGCCCTGCAGGTGCGCGAGCAGTACCGGTTCTTCGTCGTCGACGAGTACCAGGACGTGTCGCCGCTGCAGCATCAGCTCCTCTCCCTGTGGCTCGGCACGCGGACCGATCTGTGCGTCGTCGGGGACGCCAGCCAGACCATCTACTCCTTCGCCGGCGCCCGCAGCGACTATCTGCTCGGGTTCGAGCGGGAGCATCCCGGAGCGACGGTCGTGCGACTCGAGCAGAACTACCGCTCCACGCCCTCGGTGATCGACGTCGCGAACCGGCTCATGCGCGGCCGTTCCGGCGCACTGACCCTGCGGCCTGCTGAGATCGCGGGCGGAGCGCGCGACGTGGATCCGGTGCCCGAGCCGACCGCGTTCGAGGATGACCGTGCCGAGGCGCGCGCCGTCGCCCAGCGGATCGCCGCCGAGCTCGCTGCCGGTTCACGACCCGAGCACATCGCGGTGCTATACCGCGTCAACGTGCAGTCGGCCGCGCTCGAGCAGGCGCTCGGTGATCTCGGAATCAGCTACCAGATCCGTGGCGCGAAGCGCTTCTTCGACCTCCCGGAGGTGCGACAGGCCGTCATGTCGTTGCGCGCGGCCAGCCTGGCGGCGACGGACGACCCGCTGTTCAAGTCGGTCAGCGACGTGCTCCGGTCCCTCGGCTGGTCCGTCCAGCCGCCCGAAGCACGCGGCGCCGTCCGCGAGCGCTGGGAGTCGCTCAACGCCATCATGGGTCTCGCCGACGAGCAGCCGCCCGGCCGCACACTGCGCGCCTTCACCGACGAGCTGCTCGCCCGTCAGGCCGGGCAGCACGAACCGACGATGTCCGCCGTGACCCTCGCCACACTGCACGCCGCGAAGGGCCTCGAGTGGCCGTCCGTCTATCTGGTGGGCTTGAGCGAAGGTCTCGTCCCGATCAGCTACGCCACCACGTTCGAGCAGGTGGATGAGGAGCGTCGCCTCCTGTACGTCGGCATCACGCGCGCCCGGGAGCGTCTGCACCTCAGCTGGGCGGCGCGCGGCAACCAGCCCGGTCGTCCCTCCTCGCGTCAGCCATCGCGGTTCCTCTCCGAGCTCCGGCCCACGGTCACGCCGGAAGACCGAGGCAGCCGCACTCCGGGTGCGGCTCCCACGCGCGGCTGACCCACTCGACGGCTCCGGTCTCCAGCCGCCAGACCACCCCGGGACGCACCTCCGGCGCCACC
>JBQCCO010000205.1:0-37313 GCA_051962155.1 Leifsonia sp.
GATCGGTGAGGCATTTTCGCAGTTCGTAATCGATGGATTTGGGGTGTTTAATTTCTTTCGATTGTAATATTTTAAGTAGTTTCTATCGATTGTGGTTCGAATCTCCTTCACTGGCTAATGGCGACTCAGGTAGATCACGACCCAGAAGAGGAAGAGGGCAGCGCCCACGGATCCGACGACGATCGCGGCTGTCGCCCGCCCGCGGCGGCCGTCGGGGAGTCCTGCGTGCTCCATGTCGTCCGCGATGCTGCGCGCCTGGATGCCGAACACGATCGCCATGAGCGAGGGCAGTGCCAACGGGTTGATGACGAGGCCGATGATGCCCCAGACCAGCGCGCGGGTCGCCTTCTCGTTCTTCCGGGGCACGGCAACGACGTAGTGCGGCTGGGGCGGCGCTGGGGGATACAGCACGGGCGACTGCATCGGCGTATATGCCGGCCGGAACGTGTTCGCGGGTGCGTGACCTCCGTCCGACCATCCGTACTGGTCGTCCGCCAGGGACAGCGGGGCCTCGGCCACCGCAGTGTGAATGTTCGTCTGGGCCTCGGGTTGCGGCGACTGCAGCGGAGCCGTGTGCTCCGTCCAGGACGCGCCGTCCCAATACCGGGCGATCGTGGGTGTGACGGGATCGGCGTACCAGCCGGCAACAGGATTCATTGAGCCCCTCCTCATGAGCCCCTCAAGTCTGGGGGTTCCTCCGAGCGGTTCACATCCCCATTGCGGGGTGCGCGTCGCTAGGGCTGCGGGCTGCGGTCCGCGCCCACGAAGGACAGCGCCTCGTGGGTGAGCTGGGACCAGTCCAGGGTCGAATCCTCGCCCAGGGACAGCCAGTTCTTCATCGGAGTGCCCTTGTTGGCGTCGAAGAAGGTGCCCTCGCCGGCCCCGACGAGTATCGCGACGCGTTCGGCAGGCAGCTTCACGACCAGGCGCCCGCGCACGAGCATGGCGAAGATCTTGCCCTGGATGCGGAGGGCGCCGGAACCGAATCCCTTCGTGGCGCCGGGCGGGATCACTCCGGGGAGGTCCGCGAACTCGGCGACGAGCGTTTCGAAACGTTCCGACGGGTCCATGGGCAGCCTCCTCTGAACGTCACCCTAGCGGCACGCTCGCGATGCGTGCCGGATCGTGCCGCCGACTCCGGGGCTCCAGCTGTGGTTCGGGGCGTGCGAAGCCGTGTCTGCGGGCGTACGGAACGTATGCGGCGGGGCGAGCGCCGGCAAACGTTCCGAACCGCAGCAGTCACCACGGATTCTGCCCCGAACTGGGGCACAGGGGGACATGACGCGGGGCCGTCCGATCTGGCAGGCTGTCCACCGCACCTCACGGAGGGGCGGAGATGGGGGACACGCGTGAGCGACGCGACAGAAGGCCGTGTTGTGCCGGAATCCGATGGATGGACGCAGTTCGAGACCGAAGGGTGGGAGCCGGCTGTGACGGAGCCGGCCACGACCGCGCCGGCCGCGACTGAGCAGGCCGCGACCGCGCCGGCCGCGACCCCACCGGCCGCACAGGCGCCCGCCGCATACGATCCCGCCGCCTCCGTTCCGGTCACCCCGCCCTTCACGCAGCAGGAGCGCGTCGGTCGCGGGCTTGCGCTGGCGCTGCTCGTCATCCCGGCGGGCATCGTCGTGTGGACGATCGTCTGGAACCTCGGCTTCGTCGCGTCCATCGTCTCGTGGGGAGTGGCTGCCGGCGCGATCTTCCTCTACCGCCTGGGGTCGAAGGCGCGCGTGACTCCCGCCGCCTATTGGGGCCTCATCGCGATCGTGGCCGTCACGGTGGTGCTGAGCTTCCTCGCCGGGATCTTCACCGACATCGTGAAGGTGGTCGGCGTCCCGCTCGGCGAGGCGCTGACACGTGCGGATTTCTGGCGGCTCTACGCGGACAACATCTTCAACAATCCGGACATGTGGGGCGCGTACGCGACGCAGATCCTGATGGCGGTCGCGTTCGCCGCGCTGGGATGCTTCATGACGTTCCGGCGGCTGTCGCGCGAGGCACGCGCCCAACCGCACACGGATCAGCCCTTCCCGCGGAGGCCCCGCCTCCGCTAGGAACGAAGCATGCTGACCGGAACCACCGTCGGGCTGCGCGCCCGGCACGAAGACGACATCCCCATCCTTCGCACCGAGCTGTACGACGACGTGGTGAACTCGTCGCGGGCGGAGGGCGGGCCGTGGAGGCCGATCCGGCCCGAGTCGAACGATCCACGCCTGGTCGTGGACGAATCCAAGCTGACCTCCGTCACGTTCTCGGTGATCGAGCTGGAGGGCGGGAGCCTCATCGGCAGCGCTGATCTGTGGGGGATCGACACGCACAACCGGTTTGCGCACCTGGGGCTCGGACTGCTGCCGGCGGCGCGCGGCAAGGGATACGGCACGGATGCTGTCGCCGTGCTCTGCCACTACGGGTTCGACGTGCGCGGGATGCAGCGGCTGCAGGTCGAGACGCTGGCGGACAACCACGCGATGCTGGCGGCCGCCGAGCGGAACGGGTTCGTGCGCGAGGGCGTGCTGCGGTCGTCGGCGTGGGTGCTCGGCGAGTTCCTGGACGAGGTGCTGCTCGGGATGCTCGCCGACGAGTGGCGGGAGCGCTCGAAGAGCTGACGCTGACGCCGACGGCGCGGTGAGCGTCATCGCGCGCTCCGACGAGCTGGGCGCCGACGAACTGGGCGGCGGAAGCCGTCGCGCCCGCGCGCCTCCTGCATTTCCAGGATACCGTCCGGGACGGGGCTTGCGGCAAGGGCCCTCCGCTCCGGCAGAATGGCTGGTCGCGCGTGGAATCGCGCGCGAGTCCGACGGGGAGAGCGGGTAGGCGATGGGTTCTGACGTGTTCGACGTGATCATCAGCGGGGGCGGTCCGACGGGGACCATGCTGGCGGCCGAGCTGCGGCTGCACGGTGTGGATGTGGTGGTGGTCGAGCGGGATGCGGAACCGACGCGCCTGGTCCGGTCGCTCGGGCTGCACCAGCGCAGCATCGAGATCCTGGACCAGCGCGGGTTGCTGGAGCGGTTCCTCGCGAACGGCACGCAGTATCCGGGCGGTGGGCGGTTCGCCGGCATCGCGAGCCCGCAGCCGGTGGCCCTCGATACGGCGCACGACTACATCCTGGGCATGCCGCAGCCGGTCACCGACCGGCTGCTCGAGGAGCACGCCGCCGAGTTGGGCGCGCAGCTCCGGCGCGGCACCGAACTGATCGGCTTCCAGCAGGACGAAGACGGCGTGACCGTGGAGCTCGCCGACGGCAGCACGCTGCGCTCGCGCTGGCTGGTGGGCTGCGACGGCGGCCGCAGCCTGGTGCGGCGGCTGCTCGGGATCGGGTTCCCGGGCGAGGCGGCGACGAACGAGTGGATCCTCGGCGAGGGCGCGGCGACGGCTGGGGCGGACGAGGTGGCTGCGGTGTCGGAGGAGGTGCGCAAGACGCACCGCGGCTTCGGGATCGGGCCGAGTGGCGACGGCCTGTACCGCGCGGTCGTGCCGGCCGCCTCCGTCTCGGAGGACCGGTCGACCCCGCCGACGCTGGACGAGTTCCGGACGCAGTTGCGCGCCTATGCGGGGACCGACTTCGGCATCCACTCGCTCCGCTCGCTGTCGCGCTTCACCGATGCGACCCGACTGGCGGAGCGCTACCGGGAGGGGCGGGTGCTACTCGCGGGGGATGCCGCGCACATCCACCCGCCGCTCGGTGGGCAGGGGCTGAATCTGGGCATCCAGGATGCGTTCAACCTCGGCTGGAAGCTGGCCGCCGCCGTCCGCGGGTGGGCGCCGGACGGGCTGCTCGACAGCTACTTCGCGGAGCGGCGGCCGGTGGCGGATGAGGTGCTCACCCTCACACGCGCGCAGAGCGTGCTGATCTCGGCCGAGCCCGGGGCGCAAGCGGTGCGGCGGCTGCTGACGGAGCTGATGGGGTTCGCGGACGTCGGCCGGTACCTCGCGGAACGCGTCGCCGGGATCGGGATCAAGTACGACTTCGGGGACGGGCCGGAGCTGCTTGGCCGGAGGCTCCGCGACGTCCGAGTCGCGCGCGGACGGCTGTACGAGCTGACCCGCGATGGCCGCGGACTGGTGGTGGACCGGACCGGCGCGCTGTCGGTGGGGGGATGGGCGGATCGCGTCGACAATGTGTCGGATCGCAGCGACGAACTCGGCGACGGCGTCTCGGAGCGCGACGGCGTTCCGGAGCTCAGCGACCTCCCGGAGCTCAGCGCCGAGGTGGATGCGCCGGCCGTGCTCCTGCGACCGGACGGGCATGTCGCGTGGATCGGGGAGGAGCAGCAGGGGCTGGAGCAGGCGCTCGGGAGGTGGTTCGGGGCGGAGTAAGGGCGCTTCAACCTTCCGGCGTCGGCTCGGCCTGGCGCAACTCGGCGATCAGCACCTCGTCGTCGCCGTCCATCCACGTCTCCGTGCGCGCGATCGTGAAGCCGGCGGGCGCGACCGTCGCACCGAGGTGCTCGACCGAGTCGAAGGGGATGTGGTCGCTGAGTCCGGGCTGCGGAGCGCCGCCGTGGCGTGACCGGTCGACCGACAGGAAGGTCGCCGTGATCGCTCGACCGTCCGGACGCAGCACGCGCGCCCACTCCGCGATCGCGATCTCGGGATGCGCGAACAGCTGCAGGCCGGTCACGCAGGTCACGAGATCGAAGGAGTCGTTGGGGAACGGGAGCCGGGTCGCGTCCCCGACCGAGAGGTTCGCGTCGGGGAGATGGCGGCGCGCCTCCTCCACCATGAGCGGCGACAGGTCCACGCCGGCGACGTCGCCTCCGAAGCCGCGGTCCCGGATCGCGCGCAGAACGAGGCCGGTGCCCGTCGCCACGTCGAGCACCGCATCCACGGGGGAGAGGTCGGCGAAGGCGGCGACGGCCCTGGCGAGGCCGGTGTGCATGGAGCTGTCGTCGTACGTCGCGGCGCGGTCGTCGAAACGCTCGCGCACCATCCTCAGATGTTCGTCATCGCTCACGTTCGCCAGCGTAACCCGAGGGATGCGGCGCGCGCGAAGCGGCAGACAGCGGTCGGCGGACCGCGACGCGAAGGACGGGGAAAAACGTTGCGGCGGTCGGCTCACCCGAAAAGCCGACCGCCGCGCACCGGGAACGCAGTACAGCTGCCCGACCCCTGCGGTTCAGCCTGCCATCCGGTTGCTTAGTGCACACACTAAAGCGCTTTCGGGGAAAGTCAACCCGTCTCCCGGCATCGGTTCCGGATGTTCACCTCTGGTTAACCGCGCGCATCCAGCGGCGCGCGCTCGGACGTCGCTCCAGGCGCTGGGGCGACTCCGGCGGCGTCGGAGGTCGGGCGTACCCTGTTTTCATGGCGCGCGACCGTGACGAATTCCGTCGCGCGGCTGGCGAGTCCGACCCGCTCGTCGAGGCCGCGCGGTACCGCGTGCGACGTGATGCCGAGGCCCGCGGCGAGCAGGTGGAGGAGGCGAACGCCGGCCAGCCGAGCATGGAGCAGCGCGCGCAGATCGTCGAGACGAGCATCCAGCAGGCGATCCGTCGCGGCGATTTCGACAACCTGCCGGGCGCCGGCAAGCCGCTGCCGGGGCTGACGGGAACGCACGATCCGGACTGGTGGATCCGGCGCAAGATCGAGCGCGAGCAGTTGACGGGATTGGGACCGCCGGCGCTCACGCTGCGCACCGAGGACAGCGAGCTCGACGCCAAACTCGACCGGCTGGCGTCGGAGAGCAGTGTCCGGGAGCACCTCCACGACTTCAACCGCCGCGTGATCGAGGCGCGCCGCCAGCTGCAGGGCGGCCCGCCGGTCGTCACCGCGACACGCGATGTGGATGCGGAGGTCCAGCGCTGGGGGCAGCGGCGGGACGAACGCCTGCGGCAGTCGGAGGAGCGGCGCCGCGCCGAGCGGGAGGCCGAGGCGGGACTGTCCTGGCGCGAGCGGCGGAGGCGCCGACGGGAGTCCGGCGGCTGAGCGCAACGGACGATGGCTTGACAATTTAACTGAGCGCACTCATAATTGAGTCGACTCGCATTCCAGAACGGACGCCGACGCGAGCCGTGAGGAGAGCCATCATGCGAGCGATCGTGCTCGACGCCTACAAGCAGCCGCCGCGTGAGGCGGACGTTCCGGAGCCGACGGTCGGTGACCACGACGTCCTCATCCAGGTCGCAGCGGCCGGGCTGAACCAGCTCGACGTGAAGATCGGCGAGGGCGTGTTCAAGCGGGTCCTCCCGTACGCGCTGCCCCTCGTCCTCGGTCACGACGTGGCCGGCACGGTGATCGAGGTCGGCGGGGGCGTCCGTGGTCTGAAGCCCGGCGCCTTCGTCTACGCTCGCCCGCGCGACCTTCGCATCGGCACGTTGGCCGAACGCATCGCCGTGGACGAGTCGGATGTCGCCCTGGCGCCATCCACGGTCAGCGCGATCGAGGCGGCCTCGCTGCCCTTGGTGGCTCTGACCGCCTGGCAGGCCCTGGTCGAGCGCGGGAACGTCCGCCCCGGGCAGAAGGTGCTCATCCACGCGGGGGCGGGAGGCGTCGGCACCATCGCGATCCAGCTCGCGAAGCACCTCGGCGCACACGTCGCCACGACCGTGTCTGCCGCGAACGCGGACTTCGTGCGCGAGCTCGGAGCAGACGTCGTCATCGACTACCGCAGCCAGGATTTCGAGGCGGAGCTGTCCGGCTACGACTTCGTCCTGGACAGCGTGGGCGGCGAGAACCTCGCCACATCCCTTCGTGTCCTCCGCCCGGGCGGCCTCGCCGTCGGCATCGCGGGCCCGCTCGACCCCGCGTTCGCGGAGGCGGCCGGTCTGAGTCCCCTCCTGCGCCTCGCGATCGCCGGCCTCAGCCGCTCGATCCGCCGCGAGGCCAAGAAGCTCGGCGTCCGCTACGAGTTCCTCTTGATGCATGCCGACGGCGCACAGCTGCGAGAAATCGCGGACCTGGTGGATGCGGGTGTGATCCGGCCCGTGGTCGGCGCCACCGTCCCGTTCGCCGACGCACCGGATGCTGTCGCCTCGCTCGGCACGACCCGCATCCGCGGCAAAACCGTCGCCACGCTTCCCTGACCTCCCGCACCGACGCCCGCTCCAACCCCACTCAGAACCCGAAAACCACAGAAAGAAGACGACCATGAGCGTCGAAGAATCCGTTATCCGGTCGTATGCGCTGGCCCCGGCGAAGACGATCACCGTCGGCGGCGTCCGTTTCGCCTACCGCGAGCTGGGGCCGAAGGGCGGCATCCCGGTCGTCTTATTCGTGCACCTCTCGGGCACGCTCGACAACTGGGACCCGCGGATCGTCGACGCGATCGCCGCGAACCGCCACGTGATCACCTTCGACCAGCAGGGAGTCGGCGCGTCCTCCGGGCGGGTGCCGGCCACGATCGAGGAGGCGGCTGACGACGCGTACGCGTTCATCCGCGCTCTCGGCCACGACCGGATCGACGCGTTCGGGTTCTCGATGGGCGGCATGATCGCCCAGGATCTCGTCCTCGCGCATTCCGAACTGGTGCGCAAGCTCGTGCTGACGGGCACCGGTCCGCGCGGCGGCAAGGACATGGACAAGGTCACCCGCGTGACGTACGGGGACATCCTCCGTTCGGCCATCGCGCGCTCCGACCCCAAGGAGTTCCTCTTCTTCAACCGCGACCGGATCGGCAAGGCGGCAGGCAAGGCGTTCGTGGCCCGGCTGCGCGAGCGCACCGCTGACCGCGACCGGCCCTTCAAGGTCAGCACACTCGGCACGCAGCTGAAGGCGATCCAGCGGTTCGGACGCTCGGCGCCATCCGACCTGTCCACCATCACCCAGCCGACCCTGATCGCCAACGGCGACAACGACCGGATGGTCCCCTCCGTGCTCTCGCACGACCTGCACCGGCGGATCGCCGGATCCGAGCTGATCATCTACCCGAACTCGGGCCACGGCGCCATCTTCCAGTACTGGGAGAAGTTCGCGCCCGTCGCAGCGGCGTTCCTCGCCGCCTGACCCGCCGGCTGACTCGCCGTGACCCGCGCGGTCACGACGATCAGCGCGGCCGCGGCGGATCAGCGCGGGCTGCGGTGACCCGCGCTGCTGCGCGGGTCAGCGCGCCAGGATGGTCTCGAGCTGGGCGCGGATCCCCTCGACGACCTCCGCCACCTCCACGGACTCGTCGGCGGCGAGGGCCATCGCGAGGAGCATGACCGCCGTGACCACGTGCGCGAGCAGGGCCGCGTCGGCCTCCGTCCGTCCGGCGAGCTCCGTCAGCACGTGGGCGATGGCCTCCTCGGTCCGGGCGACGATCGAGAGCGCCTCGGCATGGTGGGGTTCGCTCGCATCGCCGAAGGCGAGCTCGCGCAGATAGGTTCGCCCGTTCTCGACCTGGACGCGGTTGCACTCCACGATCGGCGTGACGATGGCGATGACGCCGTCGACGGCGTCCGTCGCCGCGCGGGCCGCACGGATGCCGATCTCGAGACTGTGCGCGTAGTTCACGTTCTGGACGAGCAGCAACAGCTCGCCCTTCGTCTTCGCGTAGAGGAAGAGCGTGCCGGCGCCGACGTCGGCGGCCTCCGCGATCTGCTGGGTGGTGACCTCGTCGACGCCGTGCCGCGCGAATAGCTCGGACGCCGCCTGCGTGATCCGTTCGAGCTTGGCCTGTTTGTTGCGCTCGCGGCGGCCGGGCGAGACGGATGTCGACGTCATGGGAACTCCTCGCGCTGAAAACTGACTGCGCTCAATTATTGCACGCCACATCCACTGGCGGGGTGCTCGGCCCACCGAGGATCGCTCGCTCCACTCGCTCCCGTCTCCGAAAGCGGGCTAATCGGTCAGGTGCTGGTGGGGGTTCGTGAAGTGGATGCTGTCGGCCGTGACTCCGACGAGGCCTAAGGTGACGCGCAGCAGCTGCGTCGGGAGGCCGTCGGCCGGGGGAGGAGTGGCCGCACCGAGGGTGTAGGACTTCCCGTCCGATCCCGTGGCCGTCGCCGAGTCGAGGTAGACCTGCACGTTGCCGCGCAGCGCCATCTGGTCGGCGGTCGTCGCCAGCTTCGGTCCGGTCGCCTTCCGCACGGTCAGGCTGAAGCCGTCGATGGTGATGCTGTCCGCCGAGATCTTGAGCACCGGGATGCGGCTGCCGTCGGCGAGCGGGACCGTCACGACGGTGATGCTCTTCAGGCCCGAGAACGACAGGGACTGGCTGCCGAGCTGCGCGGCGGGCTGGGTGAAGACGGGTGCGCCGGCGTCCGCTCCGAGAGGCAGGGCGGGCGCGGCGGGGGCGGTCGTGCCGGGAGTGGGGGTGGAGGAGCCGGGCGTGCCCGGCACGCCGGGGGCGCCGGGAAGCGGCGGGAGGCCGGGGACACCCGGGAGGGTCCCGCTGGGAGTGGGCGACGGAGTCGGGCTCGGCGAACCGCAGCTCATGAGGAGCGGGATGCACAGGGCGGCAGGGGCGGTGGTCGGTACCCGGGCGGCGCCGAGGCCGGCGATCCCGGCGGCGATGCACGCGATCAGCGCGCCTGCAACGACGCCGGAGCCCGACCGCTTCATGCGACGGTCCCGTCCGCGCGGGCTGCGGGCGAGCCGCCGGCAGCGTCCAGGCCCGCATCCCCATCCGCGTCCGCGTCGACCCCCGCGTGCGTATCCACATCCGCGTCGGATTCCACATCCGCGTCGGCGGCCGCATCAGTATTGACATCCGCATCCGCGCCCGCGGAAACTTTCTTCGGCATCCACGCCACGGTGAGGATGCCGCCGACGGTGCTCAGCAGCATCCCGACGAAGAAGCCGCCGAGGTTCACGCCAACGAGTGAGTAGACCGCGACCGCGAGCGCGATCACGCCGTAGAAGATGCGGTGCGCCGGCATCGCGATCACGAGGATCCCGAGCAGCACGAGCAGGATCGGGATGATCGTCGCCTGGAGACCCTCGATGCCGAGCTGCACGTGGATCTTGCCGATGTCGAGCTGGCCGGAGAAGAACAGCTCGACGCCGCCGAGGGCCGTCAGCAGCCCGCCGACGAACGGGCGTCCGCGGCGCCAGGCGCGGAAACGGGTTCTCACCGAATCCGGTCCTGGTTCGCGGGCCGGCTCCCCGCCGATCGCATGCGCGGCGGCCACGATCAGAAGCATCCCTTCGAGCCGTCGGTCAGCTGGACGTGCATGCCGGTGAGGGTGAAGACCGAGGCCTGCGTGCTCCACGCGGTCTGCTGGAGGTTCGTGATCGTCACCGTGTCGGAGTCCTGCGCGAAGTCGCCCGCCGATCCCTTCGCCGTCGTGTTCACGGTCGACGCGTCCACACCGATGCGGATGTTGTGGAACTCGGAGTCGCCCTTGAGGTCCGTCATCCCGATCTGCAGGTCGGACGCGGAGGCGGGGTTGCCGCCGCCGCCCGCGGTGATCAGCATCCCGACCTTGCCCATCGGGGTGTCGGTGACGACCGACTGGCAGAGGTCGGCGAGCGTCGCGGACTTGATGTTCGCGATGGCGACCTGGTGGTTCTTGCCCGCGGTGTCCGGGGCGACGCCGGCGTACTGCGAGAAGCCGGTGCCGTCGAGCTTGGATGCGCTGATCTGGAACTGGCTGCCGGACACGGCGAACGAGACGGGCACGGCGCCCTGCGCGACTCCGGCCATGAGCAGGGTGGAGACGACGGCGACGGGGACGGCGGCGAGCACGATCCGCCCGGCGTGCGAGCCGGCGAGCTTTCGGAACTTCATCGATCCTCCTGTTCGGGGGACTTGACAGCCACAGCGCAATCAGTCCAGGAGTGAGCTTAGACGTTATTGACCGCCTGTCAATAGGTGGATGGCGCATCCTGTTCGCAGAGGCGGCGGTTAGGCTCGATGCATGGAGACCGACCGGCGCACTCGGCTCACGCCCGACGAGCGCCGGGCGCAGCTCGTCGCGCTCGGTGTGGCGTTCCTCGCGGACAATCCGCTGGAGGACCTGTCGATCGAGGAGCTGTCGGCGCGAGCGGGCGTCTCGCGCGGACTCCTATTCCACTACTTCGGCTCGAAGCAGGGACTGCACCGGGATGTGGTGCGCACCGCCCGCGACAGCATGCTGCATGCCACGGAGCCCGTCGCCGGGCTGGCCCCGCTGGACCGGCTCCACGACACGCTCGCCCGGATCGTGGCGTTCGTCCGCGAGCACAGCGGCACGTTCTACTCGCTCGTGCGCGGTGTCGCCTCCGGGGACACGGAGGTGCGCCAGGTCGTCGAGGAGGCGCGCGGCGAGCAGGCGGAGCGCGTGATCGCGGTCTTCCTGGAGCTCGGAGTCCCGGACACGCGGATGCTCCGCATCGCCCTGCGGTCGTGGATCGCGTTCGCCGAGGAGGCGCTCGTCGAGAGCGCCATCGGCACCGACCTGCCGTCGGAGGAGATCGTCGGATTCCTCGAGCGCAGCGCGCGGGGAGTGGTGGAGGCGCTGGTAGCGCCGGACTAGATGCCCTCGTCCTCGACGTCGTCCTCGGTCAGCACTCCGGCATCCGCGTCGTCGTCGCCGTGCTCGTCGTAGACGGGCTCGGCCTCGCGGGCCTGGCCGCCTGTGGGTCCGTAGTTGCCGTCGCCGGGACCCGGCCACACCGTCTCGCCGGCGACCGCGTCGTTCGTGACCAGTTCGTCCGCGAAGTCGGCTTCGGCCTCGCGGTCGTTCAGCGCGTAGTCCGTGCCGCCGTCGGCAGGGTCCGACCAGCCGGGCGTCTCACCGGCATCCGTCTCGCCGACCTCGACATCGTCCACGCCGTCTTCCGGTACCCGCTCCATCCGCAACCCCTCCTCGGCTCTCCGCATCCGTATCCCGTCGCCTCGGACCGTACACCCCCGAACGCGACCGCCCCACCATCGAGTACGCACAGACTGCACGCTGCGTCGGCGTGTCGCGTGCAGTCTTCGTGTACTCGATGGTGGGGCGGTGGGTGGTGGGACGGATCGGCTCGAGAGTCGGGGGGACTACTTCGAGGTCGGGAAGGAGATGGTCTTGCCGGAGCCGGCGTCCTTCACCGCGGTGTCCTTGAACGCCGCGAACTTGGCCGCGTCGGTGAAGCCGCCCTGGTAGCGCTCGCCGTTGACGAACACGGTCGGGGTGCCGAAGCCGCCCGAGGTCGGGTTCTTCAGCTGCGAGTTCGTGGTCGCGCCCTGCGTCATGTCGCCGATGAAGGAGGCGAAGGTCTGGTTGTTCACGCAGTCCGTGATCGCCTTGGAGCTGACCCCCGCATCCTTGAAGATCGACAGGATCTGCGCGTTGCTCAGGCCGCCGCCGGTCTGCTCGTCGGGCTGCTTGGCGAACAGCGCCGAGTTGACATCCCAGAACTTCTCGGGCTTCGAGTTCGCGACACAGGAGACGGCCGCGCCGGCGCGCGTCGAGTACTGCTTGTTCGCCGTGCTGTCGAGGATGGCGACCGGGTGGATCTCGAGGGTCGCCGATCCATCGGTCAGCCACTGCTTGATCTGGTCGTCGTTCGTGGTCTCGAACTGGTCGCAGAACGGGCACTGGTAGTCGAGCCAGATCTGGATGTGAGCGGTCTTGCCGTCGAGCGTCGTCGTCGTCGGCGTGGGCTTCGCGCCGCTCTTGATGGCCGCCGTCGTGACCGCCGAGGTCGGGGACTGCAGCAGGATGCCGCCGCTCAGCATGTTCTTCGGGTTGGCGGCACCGCCGCCGCCCGCTCCGACGGTGGTGAAGACGATGACGCCGATGATGGCGAGCACCGCGATGACTCCGCCGATGACGGAACTCTGGATGACGACCTTGCGGCGCTTGGCCTTCTTAGCCGCTTCTTCGCGCATCCGCCTGGCGGTCTCGCGGGCTTCCTCACGTCGGTCGCGTTTCGTCGGACCGGCCGGTCCCCTGCCAGTTGCCATTCAGCTTCATCCCATCGAACAGTGGACAGTTCTCAGATGAATCGTAGGGGGACTTTGCTTTGAAGGCGCTGTACCGCGTGCCCTACCGTGGGCGTATGCACTTTACGGACCGAGCGAGCTGATGTCGGGGCCGACAGGCGGAGACGAGAGCGGCCACGGCGACGACCGCGACGACCGCCTGCGCGGCCGCGCTCAGCCGAACGGCAGCGACACGGCCGGCGCCGACTACGCCGAGCGCCTGCGCCGGCTGGACACCTCCTGGTGGCGGCGGACCTTGAACGTGCAGGCGCCGTACCGCTGGAACATCCGCCGGCTCCACCTCGGACGGGTGCTGGACGTCGGCAGCGGCCTGGGCCGCAACCTCGCCCATCTCGGCAACAACGGCGTGGGAGTCGACCACAACCCCGAGTCGGTCGCGATCTCGCGCGCCCGCGGGCTGACCGCGTTCACGAGTGCGGAGTTCCCGTCGACCGAGTACGCGGTCCCCGGTGCGTTCGACTCCCTCCTCCTCGCGCATGTCGTGGAGCACGTCGACCCGGACTTCGCGGTGGAGCTCGTGCGGACCTACCTGCCGTACGTGAAGCCGGGAGGCCACGTCCTCTTCATCACGCCGCAGGAGCGCGGCTACGCCAGCGACCCGACGCACATCGCGTTCACCGACTTCGCGGGCCTGCACCGGCTCGCGGACCGCCTGGGCCTGACGGTCGAGCGGGAGTACTCCTTCCCGCTGCCGCGGTTCGCGGGCAAGGCGTTCACGTACAACGAGTTCGTGGTGCTCACGCGCATCCCGGGCTGACGCCCCCCGTGCCCGCTTCCCCCGGCTAGTCGGCGGGGGCCGGGGAGGTGCGGGCGAGCTCGACGTCCTCGACGCGCGAGCGGGGCATCGCGAGTCCCGCGAGGATGGTCAGCACGGCCGCGATCGCCACGGCGACGAAGACGGCGGTCGATGCCGATTGGATGGTCGCCGGCGCGTGCGTGCCGCCGGCACCGGCCGCCACCCCGCCGCCCGTCGCGGTCGTGCCGATGATCGCGTTGGCGATCGCGCCGAACACGGCGACCCCGACCGCGCTGCCGATCGACCGCGCGAACATGTTGCTGCCCGTGACCACGCCGCGCTCGTTCCACGGGACGCTCGACTGCGCGGCGATGAGCGTGGGGGTCGCGATGAGTCCCATCCCGAGTCCGACCACGAAACAGCTGACCGCGACGAACAGCACGGAAGGCGCGACCGAGGTCGCCGCCAGGGATGCCGCCCCGACGATCGCGATGCCCGCGCCCAGGAGGGCCGTGTTGCGGAAGCCGATCCGCAGGTAGAACCGCCCGGACAGGCTGGCCGCGATCGGCCAGCCGAGCGTGAGAGCCGCGACCGCGAGTCCCGACACGATGGGCACGACGCCGATGGTGCCCTCCAGGTAGGTGGGGACGTACGACGTCAGTCCGATGAGGATGGCGCCCACGCCGAGCGAGATGAGCGTCGTCGTGACCAGCAGCCGCCGCGAGAACAGCCGCAGCGGGAGCACCGGCTCCTCCGCACGCAACTCCACGAGCACGAACACGACGAGCAGCAGGCCGCCCACGGCGAACGCGCCGACGCTCCAGACGGAGTTCCAGGCCCATGCCTGCCCGCCCTCGAGCACGGCGAGGATGAGCAGCGTCATCCCGCCCGTCAGCAGCGCTGCACCCGCGTAGTCGATGCGGTGGTGACGGCGCTCGATCGTCTCCTGGAACGTGCGGATCAGCATCCACGCGGCCAGGATGCACAGCGGCACGTTGACGAAGAAGATCCACCGCCACGACAAGAACTGCGAGAACACGCCGCCGAGAGTCGGTCCGACGACGGAGGAGATCGCCCACACGCTCGCCAGGTACGCCTGCGTCTTTGCGCGCTCGGCGACCGTGTAGATGTCCCCGGCGATGGTCATCGACATCGGCTGGATGGCACCGGCGCCGAGTCCCTGCAGTGCGCGGAATGCGATCAGCGCCGGCATGCTCCAGGCGAACCCGCAGAGCACCGATCCGACGAGGAAGAGCGCGATGCCGACGAGCACGATCGGCTTGCGCCCGACGGTGTCCGACAGCTTCGCGTAGACCGGGACGGAGACGGCCTGCGCCAGCAGGTACACCGAGAACAGCCACGGGAACTGCGCGAATCCGCCCAGGTCCTGAACGATCGAGGGCACGGCGGTCGCCAGGATCGTGGAGTCGATGGCCACCAGCCCTGTCGTCAGCATCAGGGCGATCAGGATGGGTCCCCGCTCCGACCGGAAGCCGACGCTCGCTCGGGTGGGTTCGCTCATACGGGTGGACAACGCACGAGGGCCGGCCGAATTCCCGGCTTGACGTGAAAGAAGACGAGAGCGACAATCTGAAACATGTCTTTCATATCGGCATCGGCGACGGGATCGGCGCCCGCATCGGCGGCAGACGCGGCCCCAGCACCCTCCGCCTCCGCCCGCCCCGAGCGCCGCACCACCGTCACCGACCCGCGCGCGCTGCGCGCCCTCGCGCATCCCCTCCGCCTGGCGCTGCTCGACCACCTCATGTCGTTCGGCCCGCGCACCGCGAGCGAGTGCGCGGCCGTGGTCGGCTCGACGCCCTCCAACTGCAGCTACCACCTGCGCGCCCTCGGGCGTGTGGGTCTGGTGGAGCCGGTGGAGGCGCACGACGGACGTGAGCGCCCGTGGCGGTCGGCATCCACCGGCCTCTCCTTCGGCCGCTCGGACGACCCTGGGTTCGCCATCGGGTCGGACACCGTCGAGCGTGCGCTCGCGGACCGGCAGGTCGACGACGAGGCGGCGCTCGTCCACCGCGCGATCGCCCAGCGCGACGAGCAGCCGGTCGAGTGGCGCGAGGCGAACATGCTCAACGGGTACGCGCTCAAGCTCACGCCTCAAGAACTGCGCGAACTGGGGGAGCGGCTGGATGCGCTCATCCGCCCGTACATCGCCCTCACCCGAGCCGACCCACCGGAGGGCAGCGACGTCGTGGCGCTGCACCTCAACGCGTTCCGGCATCCCGATGCCGTCGTCGCCGCCTGGGCCGCAGCGGCCTCCGAGCTGGAGGACCGTCCATGACGACGACCACGCGTGCCGGGCGCACGCGCTCGCCGCTCCTCCGGCGCGACTTCGCCCTCGTCTGGACCGCCGGACTCGTCTCGGACACCGGCGACTGGCTCCTGATGATCGCCCTCCCGCTGTTCGCGCTGTCGGCGACCGGGTCGGCGCTCGGCGCGTCCACGGTGTTCCTCGTGGAGCTCATCCCGATGCTCCTCGTCGGCAGCTTCCTCGGAGTCCTCGTGGACCGCTGGGATCACCGGCGGACGATCGTCGTGGTGGCGCTCCTGCAGGGCGTCCTGCTCCTGCCGCTGCTCGCGGCGAGCGCGGACCGGATGGGCATCGTCTACGCCGTCGCCGCGGTGGAGGCGGTGCTCGGCGCGATCAACAACCCGGCGCGGCAGGCGATGATCCCGCAACTGGTGGGCGCCGACCAGCTGGCCCGCGGCAACGCGCTAGTCGCGGTGAGCGACAACCTGGCGCGACTCGTGGGATCGCCGCTCGGCGGTCTCTCCTTCGCCCTCTGGGGGCTGCCCGGGGTCGTGATCGCGGATGCGGCGTCGTATCTGGTGACCGCGGGTCTCGTCGCGCTCATGCGGCCGCATCCCCTTCCGCCCGAGCAGGCGCAGTCGGCGCAGCCGGCGCACCTCGGAGCCGAGCCGGACGAGGATGCCGCACAGCGGCCTCCCGAACCGCCGGTCGCCGCCGAGCGTCGCATCCTCGGCGAGTGGAGGGACGGCCTCGCCTTTATCGCCCGCTCGGCGACCCACCGCACGATCGCGCTCCTCGCCGCTCTCGGCGGGATCGCGCAGGGCCTCTTCCTCGTCCTCTTCCTCGTCTACGTCACCGAGAACCTCGGCGCCGGCGACACGGGCGCCGGCATCATCCGCGGCGTGCAGGCGATCGGCGGCGTCCTCGGCGGCCTGGTGACCGGCGTGCTCGCGCGCCGCCTCGGGCCGCGTTCGCTCATCGGCGGCGGCTATGTGGTGTTCGGGATGCTGTCCCTGCTCACCTGGAACCTCGCGCCCTTCACGACAGCGCTCTGGGTCTACGCGGGACTGTTCATCGCGATGGGCATCCCCGGCGTGACCACGGCGACGGGAGAGATCACGCTCGTCCAGACGGCCGTGCCGCCGCGCGCCCTCGGCCGGGTGATCGCGGCGATCACCACGCTCGACGGCGCCGCGCAGGCGGTCGGCCTGCTGCTCGGCGGTCTGCTGGCGGACTCGGGCGACATCGTCCCGGTGCTCGACGTCCAAGCATCCCTCTATCTCCTCTGCGGCGTGATCGGGATGCTGGCCTTCCGCCGCACGAGCAGTCTTCCCTAACGCCGACGGCGGGCATAGGGTGCTGGCGTGCTCCCCGGAGGTGGATGATGACGCTTCGCACCACGCACCGATCCCGCCCGCTGCTGCACCGCGGCCCGCTGCTGCGCCGCGCCTCACTGCGCCGGGCTCTCGCCTTGAGCGCGGTCGCAGTAGCCGCCCTCACCGGACTCACCGCCTGCGACCTGTTCGCGCCGCAGGACACCAAGCACATCGTGGAGGCCAGCGTCGGGGCGAGCGCGCGGGTCGGGCAGGTGTTCGTCGGCAACGCGGTGCTCGTCAGCGGAGGACACCACACCGCCAACCTCGTGGTCACGCTCGTGAACGAGGCGACCGACGCGCAGGAGCTCGAGATCGTCCCGGCCGCCGGGCACCACATCACCGTCTCGCTGAAGCCGCGAGGGATGCGCCGGCTCGGCGACCCGCCGACCGACGAGAGCCTCGTCACCGGGCTGGATGCGACGCCCGGCGCCCTGACGACGGTGACGGTCACCAGCGCGGGTCAGACGGTCGGCCTGAAGGTCCCGGTCGTCAGCCGGGCGCTGCCGCCGTACGGCACGCTGACTCCGTCGCCCGCTCCGTCCCCGACGCCGTCGGCGCAGAAGAGCGGCCAGAAGGGTGGCCAGACGAGCGGCTCGACCGCCGCTCCGACGGGAACCCCGACTCCGTCGCCGACCCCGTCCCGCTGACCGCACCGCCGCATCCACTCGCCCGGAGGCGGGATGCGCGACCTCGTTCCCACATGATATTGGCGGAAAACCCGCCCGGGTTGCCGGAGTTTCTGCGGATGGGAACGTAGGGTATCGGTGTGTGGCGACTGGACAGGAAGACCGACGATGACGACAGGACGTCGGACATCGGAGAAGACGACGCCCTGAACCCGCGCACGACGACGGCTCCCCACACCCTCAGTCTGGGCGACCCGGCCCTGGTGGCCGGCAACATCGCCGAGCCGGTGTGGAAGCGCTGGCGGGACGAGATCGCGGCCATCGGCGGCGACTCTCCGCTCCTGCATTTCGAGGACAGCCCGCGCACGCGCATCGAGCTGAGCACGACGCATCCGGGCGGGCTCCCGCAGTTCATCACCGGTCAGAGCACCCTGCTGTCGAGCCTGATCCGCGACGAGCTGGCGCTGCGCACCGCGCGCGCGGCCGCGAACGCGATCACGCAGAAGGGCATCGAGCTGCGCTCGGTGCGCGGGATCGAGTCGGTGCACCTCGCGAGCGGGCTCGCGCAGTGGCGCAACGGCGCGGACGAGTACCTGGCGCCCATCCTGCTGCGTCCCCTCGCCATCCGCCGCTACGGCCGCGACTTCGAGCTGAAGCTCAAGGGCCGCACGTACCTCAACCCGGAGCTCGCCCGCGCGCTCAACGAGCAGTTCCAGATCACGCTGGATGCGGACGCGTTCGTCGCGCTCGCCGTGTCGAACGGCGTCTTCAAGCCGCAGCCCGTGATCGACCGGCTGCGCGGGCTCACCTCGCACCTGCCGTGGTTCAACGTGCAGCCGCGGCTGGTTGCCTCCTCGTTCGCCGACGTCGCGCCCGCGCTGACCGAAGAGGCGCGGGACCTCGACAGGGTCCTCCTGGATGCGCTCGCCGGCAACCCGCGCGCCCGCACGACGATCGAGAGCGCCTTCAACCCGGTGGAGCCCATCCGGCAGGACGAGCGCCCGCCCGCGACCGACACCCTCCTGCTCGACGCCGACGAGACGCAGGAGACCGTGGTCGCCCAGATCGCGGCCGGCAACTCCGTCGTCGTGAAGACGTTGCCCGGCACCGGGGGGACGCAGACGATCGTCAACGCGATCGGAGCCCTGGTCGCCCAGCACAAGCGCGTGCTCGTGGTCAGTCCGCGCCGCTCCAGCCTCGACGACATCGCCCAGCGGCTGGCCAAGGCCGGGCTGCCGGGGCTCGCCGTCACCCCGCGCACACTGCGCCGCGACCTCATCCAGTCGATCGCACGCAACGAGAAGGCGACTCAGCCGAAGGTCACCGACGTCGACGAGGCGCTGGTCCGCCTGCGCAAGGTGCTGGTCGACTACCGCGGTGCGCTGACCCGTCGCGACCCCGTGCTCGGCGTCTCGGTGCTGGATGCTCTGCGCGAGCTGTCCCGGCTGTCGCTGCTGCCGTCCCCGCCGTCGACCACGGCGCGCCTCGGCCGCCGCACGATCGAGGCCCTCGCGCACGACCGCGCGACCTCGGCCGATGCGCTCATCCGCGCCGCGCGTCTCGGCGAGTTCCGCTACGGGCCCAACGACTCGCCCTGGTACGGCGCCTCCTTCTCGACCACCGAGGAGGGCAAGGCCGCGCACGAACTGGCCAAGAAGCTCAGCCGCGCCGAACTGCCGCGCCTGATCGACCGGGCGAACGCCCTGATCGGCCAGACGCGGATGCGGCCCTTCGCCACGATCGCCGAGCTCGGCGTCTACCTGCGGCTGCTGCTCGACATCCGCGAGACGCTCGACAAGTTCACTCCGTCGGTCTTCGACCGCTCGCTCACCGAGCTGATCGCGGCCACCGCATCCCGTCGCGAATCGCTGTCGATGTCGAACGCGAACCGCCGCCGGCTGCGCAAGCATGCGCTCGAGTACGTCCGCCCCGGCGTGCACGTCACCGATCTCAACGAGAGCCTGCGGCGGATCCAGCAGCAGCGCATCCTCTGGAACCGCTTCGCGGTCGCGGGCGTCGTGCCCGAGGTGCCGGTCGGCATCGCGGACGTGCAGGTCGCCTACCAGCGCGTGGCCGAAGACCTGGCGCGGCTCGACATCCCGCTCGGGCGCACCGGCACGCCGCAGTCGCTCGCAGCGCTGCCCGTCGAGGAGCTGGCCCGTCAGATCGCCGGCCTCGCCGCCGAGTCCGAGGTGCTCGCCAACCTCCGCGAGCGCACCGCCCTGCTCACGCAGCTGCGCGATCTGGAGCTCGACCCCCTGATCTCGGACCTGTCCGTCCGGCACGTGCCCGACACGCAGGTGAGCGCCGAGCTGGAGCTCGCCTGGTGGCAGTCGGTGCTGGAGTCCCTGCTCGCATCCGACCGCGCCCTCCTGAACGCGAACACCGGCGTGCTCGACCGTCTCGAGGCCGACTTCCGGCTGGTGGATGAAGCGCACGCCTCCGCGACCGGGAAGCAGCTGGCGTGGATGCTCGCCGAGACCTGGAAGATCGGCATCGTCGACTGGCCGGATGAGGCCGCAGCACTCAAGCGCCTCCTGAAGAACGGAACGCCGACCGCGACCTCGCTGAACGAGGCGGCGCCGCACCTGGCCCGTCCGCTCGCGCCGGTCTGGCTGATCTCGCCCTACGAGGTGCCGGAGATCGGCCGCGAGTTCGGCTTCGACGCCGTGATGCTCGTGGATGCGGGCGCCTCGAGCCTCGCCGAGAACGTCCCCGTCATCCGCCGCGCCAAGCAGGTCGTCGCCTTCGGCGACCCGGTCACGCAGACCCCCTCCCGCTTCGACATCGGCGCGCACGAGTACGGGACGACGGTCGAGACGGTCGACGTGGATGCGCTGCACGCCGACTCGGCGCTCGCCCGGCTCTCCGAGCTCCTGCCCGCCTACACGCTCAGCCGCAGCTACCGCGCCGGCGGCGAGGACCTCGCGGAGCTCGTCAACCGCCGCTTCTACGGCGGCATGATCGACTCCCTCCCGTGGGCCGGAACCTACCTCGGGCACGGCAGCCTCGCCCTCCACTACGTCACCGGCGGCCAGGGGATGCCCGACACCGACACGGGAGCCGTCGAGTCCACGGATGCCGAAGTCGCCAAGGTGGTCGAGCTGGTACTGCAACACGCGACCGAGCGGCCGCGCGAATCCCTCATGGTCATCACCGCCAGCGAGCGGCACGCGGTGCGCGTCAACCAGGCCGTGCTCGCGGCGTTCTCGAAGCGGTCGGAGCTGGCCGACTTCATCCTCGGCGACCGCGCCGAGCCGTTCACCGTGGTCACGCTGGACCAGTCCGTCGGCCAGAGCCGCGACCGCGTCATCTTCTCGATCGGCTACGGCCGCACGCCGCACGGCCGGCTGCTCTCGAACTTCGGCGCACTGGCGGAGCCGGGCGGCGACCGCCTGCTCGCCGTCGGCATGACGCGCGGACGTCGCGGCATGGACATCGTCTCCTGCTTCCGCCCGGAGGACATCGACGAGACGCGCATGCGCCACGGAATCGCCGCGCTCGCCCAGGTGCTGGGGGAGGCCGACCAGCTGCAGAGCGCCACTCCCGAGTACCTCAGCCCGGACGCGGACCCCATGGTGCTCGACCTTGCACGGCGCCTGGCCCGGCGCGGCCTGGAGGTGCACCTCGGGTACCGCGGCAAGCTGACCCTGGTCGCCTCGCACGAGGGCCGCGCGGTCGTCGTGGAGACCGACCGGGACGTGTTCAAGGGCAGCCTGCGCGAGTCGCTTCGTCTGCGCCCGGACGTGCTGCGCCGCCTCGGCTGGCACTATCTCCGCGTCCACAGCTTCGAGCTGTTCGCCGACCCGGACGCCGTCGCCGGCCGCATCGCCAAGCTGATCGGCAGGACCGAGCCCACCACCGACGCGGACACGGCCCCCATCACGCTGCCCACCCTGGCGTGACCGGGTGCCGGTTCGGCGCCTCGTGTCGCTTTAAACTGGACGGATGAGCGAGACACCCGGGACGCGTCGGCACCGCCGCGTGCAGCGCCCGGGCGCGCCCGGCGCCGACCCGGAGCCGCGCGTCGAGCCGGCGGAGGAGGAGGCGCACCCCTCCGACACGGACAACGCGCCCGCCTGGTCGTCGAACGACGAGCGGCTGCGCCGCGACGTCCCCCCGCACTGGTAGCCGTCCCTCGCCCCTCCGCCCTCCGCCGAGGTGCTCGTTGTCGCACGCGACACGCCGTGCTGGCGCGCAACAACGAGCACTTCGGCAAGATCTGCAGAGCGGGACACGCGCCCGCGCGCCGCGCGCCACGCGCCCTCGCGCCCTCGCGCTCGCTCCCTCCCGCGCCGCGCGCATCCCTGTCCTACTCCGCCGAGGTGCTCGTTGTTGCAGGCGACACGCCGTGTGAGGGTGCAACAACGAGCACTTCGGCGAGAACTGCCGGGGGGTGCGAGGCCTCGGTCCTCATGCCCTCGGCTTCTCGCCTCTCGCGCTCGCACCCTCCAGCATGACGGCGCGCGTCGCCGTCCGCATTCCGCCGAGGTGCTCGTTGTTGCAGGCGACACGCCGTGTGAGGGTGCACCAACGAGCACCTCGGCGAGAGCCGGCGGAGTGGAGGCGGACTTACGAGGGGGAGGCGGGCGCGCGAAGGCGGACGCCGGAGTGGGAGTGGGGAGTGGGGAGTGGGGTGGGGCGCCGGGCTGGAGGGTGGGGGCGCCGGACTAGGGGAGGGGGTCTGCGTGCTTGCCCGCGGCCTGGGGCGGCGCCTGCTGCGTGCGGAGGAGGTCGCGGATCTCGGTGAGGAGGTCGAGCTCGGTGATCGGCGCGTCGGGCTCCACGGCACCCTTCTTGCGGAGGCGGTCGATGCGCGACTTCAGGTGGTTGATCGGGTAGACGAAGACGAAGTAGACGACCACGGCGATGATCAGGAAGTTGATGATCGCCGCGAGGACGGCGCCGAACTTGATCTCCGCGTGGCCGATGGGGAGAGTGAGCGCACTGTCGAGACCCTGCGTGCTGGCGATGGCGCCGATCAGCGGGTTGATGAGGTTGGTCACGATCGAGGTGACGACCGCGGTGAACGCGGCACCGATCACGACCGCGACAGCCAAATCGATCACGTTACCGCGGAGGATGAACTCCCGGAATCCTTTGAGCAAGACCGATCCTTTCGAGGAGGAGGGGTGGTCGCGGATCCGCTAGGCGGCGGAACCGGAGGACGAGCTCGATCCGGACGAGCCGGACGAGCCGGAGGACGATGACGAGCCCGAGGAGGAGGACGAGCCGGACGAAGACGATGAGCCGGACGACGACGACCCCGAGCCGGACGAGGACGATCCCGACCCCGACCCCGACGACGAGCCGGACCCCGACTCCGCCCCGGCCTTCTTCGTCCCCCCGCGCGAGTCCGTCCGGTAGAACCCGGACCCGTTGAAGGTCACGCCGACCGTGCCGAACACCTTGCGCAGCGAACCGCCGCAGTTCGGGCACACCGTCAGAGCGTCGTCGGTGAAGGCCTGCTGGATGTCGAAGGAGGTGCCGCAGTCACGGCACGAGTACGAGGAAGTGGGCATTGTCTTTCCGCTGCGTGGGTCAGGTGGTGCGGGGCTCAGGTGAACTGGACGATCCGGGTGGGGGTGACCGCGCCATCCACCGGCTGGTCGTGACGCTCGCGCGGCACCTCGTCCACGAGCTCGCCGTCGAAGACGACGGCGTACACCGGGGGACATTTTTCCATGCTGCCGAGTGTCTTGTCGAAGTAGCCGCGACCCCAGCCCATGCGCATCCCGGTCGCATCCACGGCTGCCGCAGGCACCAGGATGAGGTCGACGTCGTTGATCGCGATCGGTCCGAGCAGGTCGCCGACCGCCTCGGGGAGTCCGAACAGCCCCTCCGTCTCGCTCTCGCCGTCGCCGGTGGTCCAGTCGAGGAGGCCGTCCTCGCGCGACACGGGGAGCAGCACGCGCATCCCCTGCTCGTGGGCCCAGTTCAGGAAGGGTCGGGTGTCCGGCTCCGTCGGGGTGGAGAGGTAGGCCGAGAGGCTGCGGGCGGAGAGGTCGGTCGCGAGGTCGACGAGGTTGCGGGTGATTCCCGCTGTCGCGGTCTCCCGCTCGGTCGTGGTCTGGTTCTGCCGGCGCTCGCGGAGCTCCGCACGCAGGGCGCGCTTGCGATGAGCGGCAGTGTCCGGGTCCATACCGCAATCCTAGGAGATGCCATCCTGTGCGCAGATGAAATGCGGATACTGTAGGCGGCATGGCTAATCACGACCGCGTCACGAAAGCAGTGATCCCCGCCGCCGGCCTCGGAACCAGGTTCCTCCCTGCCACGAAGGCGATGCCCAAGGAGATGCTTCCGGTCGTGGACAAGCCGGCCATCCAGTATGTCGTCGAGGAAGCGGTGGATGCCGGCCTCCACGACGTCCTCATGATCACCGGACGCAACAAGAACGCCCTCGAGAACCACTTCGACCGCAACGCCGAGCTGGAGGAGACCCTCACCAGGAAGGGCGACACCGACCGGCTCGAGAAGGTCAACTACTCCACCGCCCTGGCCGACATGCATTACGTGCGCCAGGGCGACCCGAAGGGGCTCGGCCACGCGGTCCTCCGCGCGAAGATGCACGTCGGACGCGAGCCGTTCGCCGTGCTCCTCGGTGACGACATCATCGACTCGCGGGATGTGCTGCTGAAGCGGATGCTGGACGTCCAGGCGCAGCGCAACGCCACGGTCGTGGCCCTGCTGGAGGTCGACCCCGAATCCATCCACCTGTACGGCGCTGCGGCCGTCGAGCCGACGGACGAGGAGGACGTGGTCCGGATCACGGGCCTTGTCGAGAAGCCGGACCGCGAGCACGCGCCCTCGAACTACGCCGTCATCGGTCGCTACGTCCTGCGCTCGGAGGTCTTCGACGTCCTCGAGCAGACCCCACCGGGACGCGGCGGCGAGATCCAGCTCACGGATGCGCTGCAGTCGATGGCACAGGCGCCGGACTGGACCGGCGGCGTGTACGGCATCGTTTTCCGCGGCCGGCGCTACGACACCGGCGACCGGCTCGACTACATCAAGGCGATCGTCCGTCTGGCGGTCGACCGCGAGGACCTCGGCCCCGAACTGCGGCCGTGGCTGCGCGAGTTCGCGGCGGAGCTGGAGGACGAACCGATCGACTTCGTCGAGGAGATGCCGACCGGCCCCATCCAGACGCTCTCCGACCGCATCCGCTGACAGCCGGCCGAAGGAGGAGTCTGTGGCGTTCGTGGTCCCCACCCTCACCGAGGGCCGCGTCGGGTTACGTCCCATCCGCTTGCGGGATGCCCGCGCCCTGGAGCGGTCCCTGCTCGAGAACCGCCGCTGGCTGCGGCAGTGGGAGGCGACGAGCCCCTACGCGCCCGGGTCGTTCGACACGCGGGCCAGCATCCGGTCGCTGCTCGGCAACGCGCGTGCCGGGCACGGCCTCCCGTTCGTCGTGGAGTGGGACGGCAAGCTCGCCGGCCAGCTGAACGTCTCCTCCATCGCCTACGGGTCGCTGTCGAGTGCGACGATCGGGTACTGGATCGCGGAGGAGTTCGCGGGCCGCAACATCACGCCGACGGCGGTCGCGCTGGCGACCGACTACTGCTTCTACCAGCTGGGCCTGCACCGGATGGAGATCTGCATCCGCCCCGAGAACGCGCCCAGCCTGCGCGTGGTCGAGAAGCTCGGCTTCCGCTACGAGGGCCTGCGCCGGCGCTACATCCACATCAACGGGGATTGGCGCGACCACTTCTGCTTCGGTCTGGTGTCCGAGGAGCTCAGCCAGGGCGTGTTGCGGCGTTGGCTGGACCACAACGTCCCGGACGATGCCGCTGTGATACCTGCCGAGGATCGCGCGGCGGCGGCGGTCCCGCTGCCGATCGCTCGCCAGCACTGAGGGACGCGCATCGCGCCGTTGGCGTAGGCGCGTGCGACCTCCGGCACGGGGCTGCGTGCAGCGAGCCTCCAACCCGGAGCCTCCTGAAAGAACTCTGGATCAGGTGACACACCCCCACGACTGACCGGGCCGCGGTCCCTGCCGCCCCTACCGTAGAGGCATGACTGGGGATGTGATGGGCGGTGGGGTCGTCGTCGCCGTAGCTGCCGCGCTGTGGCTGGCCTACCTTGTCCCGGTGTGGCTGCGTCGCCGGGAGTACCTGGCGACCGAGCGGAACGCCGTGCGCCTGCAGCAGACGCTGCGGATCCTCGCCGAGACCAGCGAACTCCCCGACGAAGTGCGGATGGAGGCGACGGCGCGCACGGTCGCGGAGCAGCAGCGCATCCTCCGCAAGGCCGAGCAGCGGACTCTTGCCACCGCCCGTGCCGAGGCCGCCGCCCACGCCCGCCGGGAGCAGGCGCTCGCAGAGGAGCGCCGCCGGGCCGCCGAGGAGGCGGAACAGGCGGCTGCCGAGGCGATCGCCATCGAGCGGGCTTCGCGTGCGGCAGCGGCCCAGCGGGCACGCGTGCTCGCGACCGCCAGAATCACGACCGATGCCGTCGCCCATGCCCTGTCGCCGCAACGGCGTCGCCGGCTGCGCCGGGCGCGTGCGGTGTCGACGCTCGTGCTCGTGGCCGGACTGATGGGACTCGTCGCCGGCGCCGTCCTGCTGTTCGAGACCGGTGCGTGGCTGCTCGTCGCCGCCTCCGTCGGCGCCGTGTCGGTCGCCGGGTGGATGCTCGGACGCCTCGCGCGCCCGCAGCGGGCTGCCGCGCGTCCGCAGCCGCTGGTGCGCACGTCGCAGGTCGCGCCGGAACTGTACGACGACGCGCAGCACGATGTGCCTGTGCAGGAGCGGCTGCGGCAGAGCTGGACGCCGCGTCCGCTGCCGAAGCCGTTGCACCTGTCGCCGGGAACGGTCGCCGCGGCCGCGATGGCGTCGGTGGATGCGGCCGCCGAGCTGCGCCGCGCCGCGGCACGCGCGGAGCTTGAGCGGAAGGCGGCCGCGGCGGAGGCTGCGGAGCGCGCGGCTGCGCCGGTGCCGGTTCCGCTCAGGGCGGTCGGACGCGTGGGGGAGGCGCTGGGGATCGCGGGAAGCGGGACTGCGGTTTCCGCGGCAGCATCCACTCCGAGCCGCTACGCCAGCATGGGCGTCCTGGACGACGTCGACACCGGCAGCCTGGACCTGGACGCCGTCCTGCGTCGCCGCCGGGCCGCGAGCTGAGGCGGTTCCCGGGCGCCGTCGGAGGCGCCCTCAGCGGCCCTCGCGGATTTCGACTCGACCGGTCGAGGGTGCTAGTCTTTCTAAGCAGTTCCCCGGGGCTATGGCGCAGTTGGTAGCGCGCTTCGTTCGCATCGAAGAGGTCAGGAGTTCGAATCTCCTTAGCTCCACCACCACCGGAAGGGCCGCCCGATCGGGCGGCCTTTCTGCTTTCCTCCGCGTCGCCTCCGCTGGGTGCGTCCCGCGTCTGCGTCCGTCCCGTCGCGTGCACGTCCATCCACCGCGTCGGCGTTCCTCCACCGCGTCCGCCGGCCACCCGCGACCGCGTCGATGCGGCGGGCACGCGCTCGGCGCGGTCAGACGATGAGCAGGATCGCCAGGACCAGCATGAGCACGGCGATCCCGCCGTCGAGGGTGCGCCAGGCGACCGGCTTCGCGAAGACGGGCGCGGCGAAGCGCGCGCCGAAGCCCAGCAGCCCGAACCAGAGCAGGCTCGCCGTCGCCGCGCCCGCGCCGAAGACCCAGCGTCCGGGGTCGCCGTGCGACGCGGACAGGGAGCCGAGCAGGAGCACCGTGTCGAGGTACACGTGCGGGTTGAGCCAGGTGATCGCGAGGCAGGTCGCGACGGCTGCCGCGAGCGAGCCGGCGACGGCCCCGGTGGCGGCCAACGATTCCGGCCGCAGCGCGCGGCGGGCGGCGAACACGGCATACCCGAGCAGGAAGGCGAAACCGGCCCAGCGGACGATCCCGAGCGCGACGGGTGCGTTCTTCACCAGCACACCGATCCCGGCGACGCCCGCGGCGATCAACGCGGCGTCGCTCACGACGCAGATGATCACGATCGGCAGCACATGCGCGCGGCGGAGACCCTGACGGAGGACGAACGCATTCTGCGCGCCGATGGCGACGATGAGGGATGCGGCCGAGCCGAGGCCGGTGAAGAACGTTGCGAGCACGGTGTCGACGCTATGGGCGGCTCGCCGTTTAGTACAGCTCAGGTTTCTTAGCGTGCGTTAGCATTGCTTCATGGCCGCGAACGTCGAGCACCTGCGAACTCTCGCGGCAGTCGTCGACGGCGGAACGTTCGAGGTCGCGGCCGCGTCCCTCCACATCACGCCGTCCGCGGTCAGCCAGCGGATCAAGGCGCTGGAGCAGCAGAGCGGTCGCGTCCTCGTCCGCCGCAGCAAGCCCGTGGAGCCGACCGAGGCGGGCACCGTCCTCCTGCGGCTGGCGCGGCAGCTGACCCTCTTGGAGGCGGAGGCGACGGCCGCCCTCGCCGACGACACGTCCGCGGCGAGCACGCCCGTCCCGCTCGTCGTGAACGCCGATTCGCTCGCGACGTGGGTCCTGCCGGCGCTCGCACGACTCGACGGCATCGCCTTCGAGCTCGTCGTGGACGACCAGGAGCACACCCTCGACCGCCTCCGCGACGGGACGGCGATGGCGGCGATCGGCTCCGACCCGGAACCTGTCCAGGGCTGCGTCGCGCATCCACTCGGGTCCATGGTCTACCGCGCGGCCGCCAGTCCTGCCTTCGTCTCCCGGTGGTGCCCGGAGGGATGGACGCCGCACGCGGCAGCCGTCGCTCCGATGCTGGTGTTCGACCGCAAGGATGCGCTGCAGGACCGCTACCTCGACACCTTCGCGCCGGGCGCGCGCCCCCCGCGTCACTTCATCCCCGCCTCCACGCAGTTCGTCGACGCGGCCGTCCTGGGACTGGGATGGGGGATGCTGCCCGACCTCCAGGCCGACGCCCTCGTCGCGGAGGGTCGCCTCGTCGTGCTGGACGACACCCGCGTCGCGGAGGTGCCGCTGTACTGGCACCAGTGGTCGCTACGGTCGACCGCGCTCGACGCTGTTGCGGCAGCGATTGCGGAGGAGGCCGCCCGGACGTTGCGCCCTCCGGCTGGGCGGACGCCGGGCGCTGCCGCCGACGGAACGCAGGGCGCTGCCGCAGGCCGGACCCGGCCTACAGCGTCGCCAGCACCAGGTCGAGCGCGTCCACGAACCGGTCAGCGCTCTCCCGCGTGATGCCGAGCGGCGGTTTGATCTTGAGCACGTTCCGATAGTCGCCGGTGGGCAGGACGATGCAGCCCTCCGCCAGCATCCGGTCGCACACCAGTGCCGTCTTCGCCGTGGCGGGTTCGAGCGTCTCGCGGTCGAGCACCAACTCCATCCCGAGGTAGAGGCCCATGCCGTGGACCGCACCGACCAGTGGATGCCGTTCGCCCAGCTCGCGCAGGCGAGCCGCGAGGTGATCGCCTACGACGGCGGCGTTATGCTGGAGTCCATCGTCGCGAATGACGTCGAGCACGGTCAGGCCGACCACCGCCGACACCGGGCTGCCGCCGGCGGAGGAGAAGAAGTTGCCCTCGGCCGCGAACGACTCGGCGATCTCCCGGCGGGTGATGACGGCGCCGAGCGGATGGCCGTTGCCCATGGCCTTGGCGATGGTGATGACGTCCGGAACGACTCCCTGTTGCTCCGAGCCCCAGAAGTAGTGGCCGAGCCGCCCGTAGCCGACCTGGACTTCGTCGGCGATGCAGACACCGCCGCGTGCACGGATCCTCTCGTAGACGCCGGCCAGGTACCCGTCGGGGAGCATGAGGCCGCCCGCGTTGCCGAAGACGGGTTCCGCGATGTAACCGGCGACTTCGGTGCCGGACGCTTCCAGCGCGGCGAGGTCGGCATCCAGATCGGCGAGATAGGCGGCGGCCGAGTCGGGGCCGCGATGCGTGCCGCGGAGCGAGTTCGGTGCGGCGACGAGCTTCACCCAGTCCGGTCGGGTCTCGAGAGCGCGCGGGTTGTCGCCGAGTGATGACGAGACCGCGTCCGCGGCCATGGTCCAGCCGTGATAGGCCTCGGTCACGGCGAGGATCGTCCGCCGTCCCGTGTGGACCTGCGCGAGCCGCAGCGCCAGATCCACCGCCTCGCTGCCGCTGTTCACCAGGAACACGGTGTCGAGGCCGTCGGGGGCGAGCTCGACGAGGCGCTCCGTGAAGCGCGACAGCTCGTCGTAGTGGAATCGCGAATTCGTGTTGAGACGCGCCCACTGATCGCGGACCGCCTCCACCAGGCGTGGATGCCCGTGCCCGATCTGGGTGACGTTGTTCACCATGTCGACGTAGGTCTGGGCGCTGATATCGACGAGGTGCTGACGCCAGCCGCGCTCGAGGAGCGGTGGATGCGCGAAGTAGTGCTCCTGCACAGCGGCGAAGGTGGCGTCCCGGCGGGCGAGGGACGCTTCCGGGTCTGCGGTGGCGGCTGCGAGCTCGACGCCGAAGAGGTTGGACGGATCGGGTGAGATGGCGGCCCAGACGGCGAAGGGCAGGGTCGGTGTGACGAACGCGGGCGGGCGGTGGCCCTGGAGGGTGCTCAACTGAGCCGTCAGGCGGGTGGCCGTGCCGATGGGTTCGCCGGGTGCGACGGTGGTGTTCGGGGGGCCGGCGCTGGTCGTGGCGCCGAGGCTGGTACTGGTGCTGGTGGTGGTGCTGGTGCCGGTGGCGGTGCTGGTGCTGGTGCCGGCGGTCGCGCTGGCGGTGTCGATGTGCGGCCGATCCAGCCCGTCCAGCCAGAGGTCGATTCCCTCACCGGCCAGCAGCCACGCGGCGCCGGTCCAGGAGAGGTCGCCGGCGAACGGAGCGGTGACCTCCACGCCGGACGGCGCGTCGAGGGTGACCGCGAGCGCCACGGAGGCGGATGCGCGGTCGCGGTCGATGCGGGCGCGTGTCAGGCGGGCCTCCCCGTACCGGGTGAGGGCGTGTCCCTGCTCGCGCGAGGTGCGGGCGAGCACCGCATCCTCGGCGTCGGGATGCAACCAGGCTCCGGCGTCGAGTCCGCGAGCGAGGACGGACAGATCGGTCAGGTGGGATGGCGTGCTGGGGACTGAGACGAGACGACCGAACGCGGGCTGGGTGGAGATGCGCCCCTCGCCGCCCACGCCCCGGAGCCGCGCTCGGATGGCCGCCTCCAGCTCGTCCGCATCCAGTCGCCGGGCGACATCGAAGGCGATCCACTCGTGGGCCCGGTTCTCGTCGGCGTAGGCGTTGTCCGCCTCGAGAGCGACCTGCTGCTCGCCGCTGACCACCAGCACCGCTCCGCGCAGGACGACGAGCGGCCAGAGGGCGGAGATGTCGGCGGCGTCCAGCGGGGTTTCCGCGTTGAACGCATCCACCACCTCCAGCACGGCGAGGGGTTCGTCGGGGAGGTGGTGCAGCGCGCTCGCGACGGTGGCCGCCAGCTCGGCGACGAGCCAGCCGTCGGAGACATCGCCGAAGTCGATGACCCCCGGGCCGCCCTCGCCGAGCACGATGTTGTCGTCGGTGACGTCGCCGTGGACCGCCTGCACCCGCAGGCTCTCGCGCAGCGGCTCGAGGCGCGCGAGCGCCGCATCCGTCGCCTCACGGACCACGCGGCGTTTCGCCGGCTGCGCGACGTGCTCGAGGAGGAGGTCCACCACCTCCCCGCTGATGCGCGCATCCCACTGGGTGGTGCGGTCGAGGCCGGGATGCCGGAGCTCGGACAGTCCGCCCGCAACGCGGCCGGACAGCGTCCCCAGAGTCCGCAGCTGCTCGCGGGATGGGCGTCCGACGCCCGTGAGGGGTTCGCCGTCGAGGTAGCGGAGGACTCGGGCGAGGAGCGCCACCCCGCTCACGTCGACGCTGACGAGCTCGTCGCCCTCGAGCGAGCGGACGACCTCGGGGATGCGGACACCTGATCCGGCTAGCGCGGCGAGCGCCGCATTCTGCGCGCGCAGTTCGTCGGCGGAGAACACGGGATTCGCGAGTTTGAGCACATAGCGGTCGGCGCCGGTGTCGACGAGGAAGTTGCGGTCCTGATGGCTGCCGAGCTCGGTGATGCGGCCCTCGAGGCCGAAATGCGTCGCGGCGATGGCGGCAGCGTGCTCCGGCTCCACCGCTGGGCGCGGGAGCGCAGGCTGGGTGAGGAAGTCGGAATTCGGCAACGGGGCTCCAAGACTCGCCAGAGGCGGATCGGTTCGAATCTGCGGTCAGTCTATTGAGGGGTGTCCGACGCCGTGTCGACCCTGGATGCAATCTGTGGACAGGCTGCCGATTGTGGATAACGTCCGGGATCGGCACGGTTTCCGCCCAGGGAACGTTCGGCGGCTCCACGTACGGTGGGGCCCGTGAAACCTTGGAGGACCGCCCTTATCGCTTTTGTCATCGATGCGGCCCTCGTGACGGTTTTCGTGCTCATCGGGCGGCGCAGTCATGGCGAGGCGGACAACGCCGGCGGCATCGTGGACACGCTCTGGCCGTTCCTGGTCGCGCTCGTCGTCGGCTGGCTCGTCACCTGGGCCTGGCGGCGGCCGCTGGCGATCGTGTGGGCGGGCATCCCGGTCTGGCTGATGACGGTGGCGCTCGGGATGCTGATCCGCACTTCTGCGGGGCAGGGCGTCCAGCCGACCTTCATCGCCGTTGCGGCGGTGGTGCTCGGTGTGTTCGTGGTGGGCTGGCGACTCGTCGCGCTACCGATAGCGCGGCGGAGGCGGAGCGCCGCAGATGCGCGCTTCGCGGTCGACGCGGTCGACGAGGTCGCTCGCTAGCTGGGGCCGCTGAGCGTCACCTCGCGCCGGCCGACACCCGCAGATCGTCTAGCTGGTGCCGCGCGGCGTCACCGCACCAGGTGGAGCTCGTGGCTGGTGTTGTTGAGCCGGTGTCCTCCGTCCTCCTCAGCGACCACGATGTCCTCGATGCGCACGCCGAAACGGTCCGGCAGGTAGATGCCCGGCTCGATCGAGAAGCACATCCCCGCCTCGATCGGATGCTCCTCGCCCTCCACCAGGTACGGCGGCTCGTGCGTCGTCACGCCGATCCCATGTCCGACGCGGTGGATGAAGTACTCGCCGTAGCCGGCGTCCGCGATCACGCGCCGCGCGACCCGGTCGATCTCCTGGCACTGGACGCCAACGGCGACCGCCTCGAACGCCTCCTGTTGGGCCCGTTTCACCACGTCGTAGACCTCGTGCTCCTCATCCGTCGGCTCGCCGACATGCACGGTGCGGGTGGTGTCCGAACCGTATCCATCCAGGAGACCGCCGAAGTCGAGCACGACCATGTCGCCCTCCCGGATGGTGCGGCCACCCGGCGAGTGATGAGGGTCCGCACCGTTCGGGCCGGCGGCCACGATGGTGAAGTCGACCTGGGTATGGCCGTGCGCACGCAGTAGCCGGTCGAGGTCTGCCGCCAGCTCGAGCTCGGTCCGGCCGGCGAAGGCAAGAGAGAGCACGTCCTCGAACGTCGCGTCGGCGGCCGCTCCCGCGGCTGCGAGACGGTCGATCTCGCCGGTGGTCTTCGCTGCGCGCAGCATCGGAAGGATGCGCGAGAGGGACCTGAACCGCACGGATGGCAGCTTCTCCTGCAGGCCGAGGAGATGCATCGCCCAGGTGGCGTCGGAGATGCCGTAACGGCCGTCCGGGCGCAACAGCGCCGCGGCCGGGACGTATTCGTCCTCGCCGTCCCGCCAGTCGACCAGTCTGATGACGTCGGCGGCCCGTGTTGCGGCCGCGTCGCCGTGCTCGAGCGCCGGAACGAGCATGGTCGGTTCGCCGTCCGCCGGGATCACGAGCAGCGTGATGCGTTCCGTCGTCGCCGCCGGAAGGTAGTCGGCGAAGTACCCGAGATCGGGACCCGGCGCGATGATGAGGCCGTCGAGGCCCGCCGCGCGCGCGTGCTGCGCTCCGCGCTGCAGCCGCTCGGCGAAGTGACGGGTGGTGATCTCCTGCATCTCGGCTCCTGCCTGCGTATCGGCTCCTGCTTGCGTGTGGCCTTGGCGTGCTCTTCGGTGCGCTTCGCGAGCCTTTGGGGTGCGCTATGCGTGCGCTTCGGGTGCCCTTCGCGGGCCCTACTCCTCGACCGGCCCCAGCCAGGCGTTGGCCACGGTGTTGTGCGCCGACTCGGCGTCGGACGGATGGAAGATCCCGGCCAGCACATCCCGGTACAGCCGGCCGAGCTCGCTGCCGGCGAAGAAGGTCGAGCCGCCCGATACGCGGATGGCCTGGTCGACGACGCGCCGGGCCGTCTCGGTAGCTCGGACCTTCAGTCCGACGAGCTTCGGGAACCACATCCCGCCATGGTCGGCGAGGCTGTCCACATCCCGGGCCAGCGCATCCAGTTGGGGGAGGAGTGCGTCCTGCTCGATCGCCGCTTCCGCCACGCGCCAGCGGATGTCGGGGTCGTTCGCATACGTGCGGCCGTCGTTCTTCAGGCTGGTCCGCCGGTGCGCCGCCTCGACGGCGAGTTCCAGCGCCCGCGCACCGATCCCCGTGTAAACGGCAGCGAGGAGGATCTCGAAGTTCGCAAAGATGGCGAACACCAGCGGGTCGGGGTTGGGACCCGGATCGAGACGGCGGACCACGCGATCGGCGGGAGCCCGCGCTCCGTCGAGGATTGTCGTGTTGCTCTGCGTCGCGCGCATCCCGAGCGTGTCCCAGTCCTCCCGGATCTCGAATCCGCCGCCCGTGCGCTCGATGAAACCGTAGACGATCTTGGGAGCATCCGGGCTCGTGCTGTCGAGTCCCATCGTTCCCAGGCGCGTCCATGACGGAGAGAGGGACGTGAAGATCTTGCGGCCATGGAAGCGGTAGGAGCCGTCGGGCTCCGGGCGCGCCTCGGTCGTCGAGCCGAACAGGACGAGGTCGTTGCCGGCCTCGCTCAGCCCGAAGCCGAACACCTCGCCGGCGCCCGCCTCGCGCAGGACGAACTCCAGGGAATCGTCGCCGCGGTCCCGGAGCGTTTTCGCGATCCCCGTCCAGACCAGGTGCATGTTGACCGCGAGGGCGGTCGCGGGTGCGGCCGCAGCCAGACGGGATTGCAGACGAGCGGTCTGCTCCAGGCTGAGTCCGAGGCCACCGAATTCGGCCGGGACCAGCGCCTTCAGATAGCCGCCATCGGCCAGCTCCGCGAAGTCTTCGGTGAAGAAGCGGTTGTCGCGGTCGTAGCCCGCAGCACGCTCGTGGATGCGGGAAAGGAGGTCGTCGGGGAGGGGATCGCTCGTCGAGGGGAGGTGCTGGTGCTCTGTCACGTTCCTCACACTAAGGGAGCGCGACCCGGCTCGGCAGGGATCGCTGAGAACTGTGGAGAACCGGTGTCTGTGGAGAGTTATCTCGTCGCGTACGTTGCCCGGATCCGCTCCCCGGCTGGGCGCCGCGGCGAGCGGCATAGGCTTGGCGGCATGGAACAGCGCATCCTCGGTGGAACCGGTCGGGACGTCTCGGTCGTCGGACTCGGCACCTGGCAGCTCGGCGCCGACTGGGGCGACGTCTCCGACGACGACGCGCTCGGCGTGCTGGAAGCGGCGGCGGAATCGGGCGTGACATTCTTCGACACGGCGGACGTGTACGGGGATGGGCGCAGCGAGCAGATCATCGGCCGGTTCGTGAGCGAGCATCCGGAACTGCCGCTGACCGTCGCCACCAAGATAGGCCGCCGCGAGGCGCAGGATCCGGCCAACTTCACGCTGGCGAAGTTCCGCGAGTGGACGGATCGCTCCCGCCGCAATCTCGGGGTCGACCGTCTCGATCTGGTGCAACTCCACTGCCCGCCGACACCGGTCTTCTCCAGCGACGCGGTCTACGACGCGCTCGACACTCTCGTCGCGGAGGGCGCCATCGAGAGCTACGGCGTGAGCGTCGAGACCGTGGATGAGGCCCTCGCGGCGATCGCGCACCCCGGCACGGCCACGGTGCAGATCATCCTGAACGCGTTCCGTCTGAAGCCGCTCGACCGGGTCGTCCCGGCCGCCCGCTATGCGGGCGTGGGGATCATTGCGCGGGTGCCGCTGGCGTCCGGCCTCCTCAGCGGCCGCTACTCCGAGGAGACCACGTTCGCCGCGGACGATCACCGCACCTACAACCGCCATGGCGAGGCGTTCGATGTCGGCGAGACGTTCTCGGGCGTCGACTTCGCGGAGGGCGTGAAGGCCGCGCGCGAGTTCGCGTCGCTCGTGCCCGAGGGCGCGACGCCGGCCCAGGCCGCGATCGCGTGGCTGATCGCCCAGGACGGCGTGACCACGGTCATCCCTGGCGCCCGCTCGGCCGGGCAGGCGCGCGCGAACGCGGCCGCCGCATCCATCCGCCTCCCGGACGGCTTCGACGACGCCGTCCACCGCATCTACGACGCGCACTTCCGCGCCACCGTCCACCCCCGCTGGTAGCGCCCCTCTGGGCGCCCCGCGCCTCCCCTCTGTCCCCTCCGCGCTGGGAGTCCGCCCTCTCCGGCCACTCCGCCCCTCCGCCGAGGTGCTCGTTGTTGCACCTCCGCGCGGCGTGTCGGGTGCAACTTCGAGCACTTCGGCGGTCAGCGCGTACGGAGAAGACGGCGGATACGGTCGACGAGTGCGGCGGGGTGGTGCAGATCGTCGGCAGTCACGCGCACCATGCGCCAGCCGAGGTCCTCGACGCGCTCCCTGCGAGCGATGTCCTTCCGCCACACGTCGCGATCGACGCGGTGCACATCCCCCTCGTACTCCAGTGCAAGCTTCGCCACCGGATAGACGAGGTCGGCCCGTGCGACGGAGGCACCGCGGGTGTCGAGGATCCGGTAGTTGAGGGACGGTTCGGGCAGCCCGGCGTGGACCAGCATCAGGCGGAGGCGCGTTTCACCGGGCGACTCGGAGCCGGTCCTGACGCTTTCGAGAGCCAGGCGGGCGTGGCCGGTTCCACGGCGTCCTGCAGATTCTGAGATCGCCCTCCGGAGACGTTCGCGGTCAGTGAGGGCATGGGGGCCGCCGACAAGATGATCGCCCACGACGACGAGGTCATCGTGGCGGAGCATTGTCGCCAGATCCAACCAGGTCTGTTCGGGAGTGGTCACCGGGAGTCCTTCGACCTCGACCGTATTCCAGTGGGCGAGCTTGTGACCGACGAATCCGCGGACGACAGGCGGTCGGCAGCCGGCGGGAACCGTGACGTGGATGCTCTCGCTCGACCAGGATGGCAGCGGCAGGCCATAGATCGCGGCGGCGGTCGAATGGCTGAACGCGAAATCGGTCCGACGATGGACAGCGAACGCATGGAGGCGAGCGGTGGTGCTGTCGACATCGCGCTCGATCCGCATGCCGCGGAAGGGCTTGACGAGCCTGGCCGAGCGCGACCGACCCACCGAGATGCCGTGGGGGAGGCGTGCGGACGAGGCGATCGGACGGTCGAGTTGCTGTTCCATCCGCACACGGTGCCAGGTTTCGCCGCGAAATAGTGCGCGTTATCCACAGCCCCTTTGCCGAATTGGGGGGTGTGGTGGGCCCCCCCCGCCAAGAGGGGGAAGAAAAAAAAACAAAAGAGGGAAAAGAAGGGGGGGGGGGGGGGGGGGGGGGGGGGGGGGGGGGGGGGGGGGGGGGGG
>JBQCCO010000206.1:0-12573 GCA_051962155.1 Leifsonia sp.
CACGACCCGGGCGCCCGCCTCGACGGCCATCGCAGCGGCGGTGAGGCCGAGCATCCCGGCGCCGGCGATCAGCACGAGGGCCCCGTCGAGCGCGACGATCTCGCCCGCCGCTTCGAGGGCCGCCGCCACCGTCGCCGTGCCGCACGACGCCGGCGCGAGCACCTCCGCGGGAATGTCCTCGGGCACGCGGACCAGTGGTGTCCCGTCGAGGATGTGCGTGTGCGTCGCGAAACCGCCCGACAGCTCCCAGCCGCGCCGCATCCGCTCATGCCCGTACTTCTGGAGGCTCAGGCACTTCTGCGGGAGTCCGCGACGGCAGCGGACGCAGCGCCCGCAGGGCACGGCGACCGACCACACCACCCGCTCCCCGAGCGACACCCGGTGCCCGTCCGTCGTCTTGGCGCCGCCGCGGCCGAGCGCGATCACGCGGCCGACCTGCTCGTGGCCGAGAACCAGCGGAGCCGGCGCCTGCCGATGGCCGAGCACCGTGTGGACGTCGGAGCCGCACACGGTCGCCAGCTCCACCTCCACCAGCACGTCCCCCGGTGCCAGCCGCACCCCCGGAACGGCGACCGCCTCGTGGGCATGTCCTTCGCCCGGCCACACCATCGCGGTAGCCGACGGGTAGACGCTCACGCCCATCCCCAGTCGCGCGGGGGGCTCGACGACGCGCGGGGTCACCGCTCTGATCGTCACCGGGCGCCGGCCACGGCGAGATCGTCCTGCTTGCCCATGCGGAGCCTCCCCTGCGTGCGCTTCGACAGCGGCGTTCCGTCAGGCTAGGAGCCAGGTGCGACGGCGCGCGCAACTACCGGTAACGCGCGGGTGAACGGAGGGCGGACTGCGGGTGCCGCGCGCGAGTCGCACAACCTGTTGCACTTTCCCCACGACCGGCGCACAATTGCAGCATGGCCACTGGCGACAACACCCGCGAGTTCGATCCCGACATCGTCACCGACTTCCGGGAGCGGATGTCGTACGGCTCGTACCTGGATCTGGAAACGCTGCTGAGCGCTCAGCGACCGGTGAGCCGCCCGGAGCATCACGACGAGCTGCTGTTCATCATCCAGCACCAGACCACCGAGCTCTGGCTCAAGCTCGTGCTCCACGAGCTCGAGTCCGCACGGGACCTGCTGCGTTCCGACGACCTCTCCCCGGCCCTGAAGCGGATCGCCCGCGTCAAGCACATCCAGCGCACCCTGACCGAGCAGTGGTCCGTTCTGGCGACGCTCACGCCGACGGAGTACGCCGAGTTCCGCGGCTTCCTCGGCAACTCCTCCGGGTTCCAGTCGTACCAGTACCGGGCCGTGGAGTTCGTGCTCGGCAACAAGAACCGCCGCATGCTCAGCGTGTTCGAGAGCGACCCGGCCGCGTATGAGTTGCTGGCGGAACTGCTGGAAGCGCCGAGCGTCTACGACGAGTTCCTGCGCTACCTGGCCCGCGCCGGCTTCGCTGTGCCCACCTCTCTGCTGGAACGCGACGTCACGCAGGCGCATGTGTTTACACCCGAGCTGGTGCCCGTCTTCCGCGAGATCTACGAGAACGCGAACGAGCACTGGCGCGAGTACGAGGCCTGCGAGGAGTTCGTCGACCTGGAGGACAACTTCCAGCTCTGGCGTTTCCGTCACCTGAAGACCGTGCAGCGCACCATCGGGATGAAGTCGGGCACGGGCGGATCCAGCGGAGCCGCCTTCCTGCAGAAGGCGCTCGACCTCACCTTCTTCCCCGAGCTCTACGCCGTCCGGACGGAGATCGGATCGCCCGCGTGAGCGATCCGGCCGACGCCACCTTCACCGTCGACGCCGTTTGGAACGGCCACCGCTTCCTCGGCCCCACCACCTTCCGCAGCGACGGGGAGCTCCTCCATCCCATCGATGGCCCGTCCTCGACCAGCGGACGCCCCGGGCATACCGGACGCATCGGCCACCCCGGCGAGGCTCACCACCACATCGGCGGCACCCTCTTCCCTCGCCTCACCGACCACCACACGCACCTCGGGCTCACCGACCAGAGCGCGCTCTTCACCGGCGGCATCACGCACGCGATCGACCTCGGCTGGGTGCCTGCTGTCGCCGCCGGCTGGCTGGCCGACGACCGGACGCGACCCTCGGTCGCCATTGCGGGCTCCCTCATCACGTGCCGGGGCGGCTACCCGGTCGCTGCCGGATGGGGGCCGCCGGGCTCCTCGGCGGAGGTGGGCGGCGAGCGCGAGGCGCGCCTGGCTGTGCGGGAGAACATCATGCTGGGAGCCTCTCGCATCAAGGTCACCCTCAACACCGAGGCCGGCGAAACGGTGGATGACCGGGTTCTCCACAGCATTGTGAGCGAATCGCACGCGCGTGGCGTCCCGGTGACCGTTCACGTCCAGGGCGACGGTCAGACGGCCCGTGCCGTGCGCGCCGGGGCGGATCAGCTCGCTCACACGCCGTTCACCGAGCGGCTCGACGACGACCTGATCACCGAGAGCGTCCGTCGCGGGATGAGCTGGGTCAGCACCCTCGACATCCACGGCTGGGGCGAACCGACGGAGCACTACCGCATCGCGTCCGGCAACCTCGGGCGCTTCGCCCGGGCGGGCGGCCGCCTCCTCTACGGCACGGACCTCGGCAACGGCCCGCTCCCCGTCGGCGTCAACGCCCGGGAGCTGCGCGGGATGCTCGACGCGGGCGTCCACCCGGACGCCGTCCTGCGCTCAATCGCCGGCCTCCGCCGCGCCGACGACGAACGCGCACCCACGGTCGGCCCGCGGCTGGCGTGGGTCAGCGCGCCGCCGCCCGCCGATCCGGTCGCCATCCCGGACTGGCTCGCGACCGCTCGCGGCCTCACCGTCCGGCAGCTGACCGCCCTGGCCGATGGCGGCGGCGACGACCACGGCGACCGCAGCCCGCACCCCGGCCCCGGCCCGCTCCCACCAACCCGCCTCTCCCCCTCCGAGGACAACGCATGACCGACTTCGACACCGCCCCTCCCGCCGCCCTCACGCCCGACCCGCTCAGCGCCGCGCGCGCCCTCGACGCTTCCGACCCGCTCGCCGCCTTCCGCACGCGTTTCGCCGGCATCGACGACGGCAGCTCGGCCGTCACCGCGTACTTGGACGGGAACTCGCTCGGCCGGCCGACGCGCGCGAGCGTGGACCGCATCCACCGTTTCCTCCTCGAGGGATGGGGTGGCCGCCTGATCCGCGGCTGGGACGAGGAGTGGATGGACCTGCCGTTCACGATCGGCGACGAGCTGGCCCGCGCCGCGCTCGGCGCCGCTCCCGGGCAGACGTTCATCGGCGACTCCACGACCGTGCTCCTCTACAAGCTCGCGCGCGCTGCGGTGGACGGGCTCCCCGAGCGCAGCGAGATCGTGCTCGACACCGACAACTTCCCGACCGACCGCTACGTCCTCGACGGCATCGCCCGCGAGCGCGGCCTGCGGCTGGTCTGGATCGAGGCGGACACCGAGGCCGGCGTGACGCCCGAGCAGGTCGCCGCGGCCGTCGGTCCGCAGACGGCGCTGGTGGTGCTGAGCCACGTCGCGTACCGGTCCGGCTTCCTGGCGGACCTGCCCGCGATCACACGGATCGTCCACGACGCGGGTGCGCTCGTGCTGTGGGACCTGTGCCACTCCGCCGGCTCCGTGCCGGTCGACCTGGATGCCGCGGATGTCGACCTGGCCGTCGGCTGCACCTACAAGTACCTGAACGGCGGACCCGGTTCGCCGGCGTTCGGCTACGTGAACGCGCGGCTCGTCAAGCACCTGCGCCAGCCCATCCAGGGGTGGATGGGCGCCCGGGACGTCTTCCTGATGGGACCCGAGTACGTGCCGGCCGACGACCTCCGCCGGTTCCTCAGCGGCACCCCGCCGATCGTCGGGATGCTGGCGATGCGCGACACGATCGCGATGATCGAGGAGGCCGGGATCGAGGCCGTCCGCGCCAAGTCGGTGGCGCTGACCGAGTTCGCCGTCGCCCTCGCCGACGCGTGGCTCACTCCGCTCGGCGTCACCCTCGCCAGTCCGCGCGAGCCCGAGCGGCGCGGCGGCCACATCACCCTCGGCCACCCGGCCATGCGGGACGTCACCTCCGTGCTCTGGCAGCGCGACGTCATCCCCGACTACCGCGATCCCGACGGCCTGCGGATCGGCCTCTCACCGCTCAGCACCAGTTTCGAGGAGCTCTGCACCGGGATGGGCGCCGTCCGCGACGTGCTCGGCGAGCTCGCGCATGACTGACACCGTGACGACTCGGAGGGCCGCGGGGACGCACGCGGAACCGGCCGCCCGCGACGACCTCGAGGCGGGCAGCGGCAGCGCGACAGCGCTCCTCCGCACCGTGGTGGGCAGCGTCCTCCGCCCGATCGGCGGCTGGATGAGCGCGGCCGGCGCGGTCCGCCTGATGGATGGGCTGGGCGTCCCGTCGGCGACGGCCCGGTCGAGCCTCGCCCGCCTGTGCTCGCGCGGGGTCCTGCGCCGCGAGCCGCGCGACGGGACCGCGGGCTACGCGCTCGATCCCGCCGCTGTCCCCATGCTGGAGCGCGGAGACCGGCGGATCTTCGGCCACCGCGTGGAGGCATCCCGCTGGGTGCTCGTGTCGCTGTCGTTCCCGGAGCGCAGCCGCAGCGACCGGGACCGTCTGCGCCGGCGGCTGGCCGCGCTGGGCTGCGGAACCGTGGCGGACGGCCTGTGGATCGCGCCCTCGGCTCTCGAGGACGAGTTGGCCGAGGCGGTGGCGGCCATCGCAGACACGAGCGCCTCGGCCGCAGCGCGCGGCCGGGGACGCACCTCCCGCACGAGCGAGGTGGCCGTCACCCTCTTCGCCGACGCCTCCCCGCGTGGCGACCTGGCCACCGGCCTCGCCCGCTGGTACGACCTGCCGGCCATCCGAGCCGCCCACGAGACCTTCCTCTCCCACTTCGCCGACGCACCCCGACCCGACGCGCCCGGACCCGGCGCACCCCGGCCCGACGACGACGCGCAGGCGTTCGCCGTGTGGATGCGCGCGCTCGACGAGTGGCGCGTCATCCCGTACCGGGACCCCGGCCTTCCCTCCGCCGCGCTCGCCCCGGACTGGCCGGGCGCCGCGTCCGCCGCGCTCTTCCAGCGGCTGCGCAGAGACCTCGAGGCGCGCGCCGTCGCCCACGCGGCCTCCGTCGCCACCTCGGACCGCATCCCCGCCACCACACGGTAGAATCGACCCCGAACCCCCACCCTGACGCCCGAGTGAGCGGAGTATCCCCGTGCCGACGATCATTGTTGAAGTGATGCCCAAGGCTGAGCTGCTCGACCCTCAGGGGAAGGCCGTCGCCGGAGCGCTCGCACGCACCGGCCGAGGCCGGGTGACCGGGGTCCGTGTGGGCAAGCGCTTCGAGCTGACCGTCGACGGCCCCATCGACGACGCGGTGCGCGCGACGGTCGAGGAGATCGCCGCCGAGATCCTCTCCAACTCCGTCATCGAAGACGTGGTCGGCATCCACTATCCGGCGGAGGTCGACGCCTGATGCGCATCGGCGTCATCACCTTCCCGGGCTCGCTCGACGACCGCGACGCGCTGCGCGCCGTCCGCATCGCCGGAGCGGAGCCGGTCGCGCTGTGGCACGGCGAGCACGACCTGCACGGTGTGGACGCTCTCGTGCTGCCCGGCGGCTTCAGCTACGGCGACTACCTCCGCTGCGGCGCCATCGCCTCCCTCTCCCCGATCATGACCGAGGTGGTGGATGCCGCCGCTGCCGGGATGCCCGTGCTCGGAATCTGCAACGGCTTCCAGATGCTCGCCGAAGCGCACCTGCTCGCGGGTGGCCTGATCCGCAACGACCACGGCAACTTCGTCCGTCGTGACCAGCACCTCACGGTCGAGAACACGCAGACCCCGTGGACCAGCGGCTTCGAGCAGGGCCAGGAGATCGTCATCCCGCTGAAGAACGGCGAGGGCGGCTTCATCGCGTCGCCCGCAGAGCTGGAGCGGCTCGAGGGCGAGGGACTGGTCGCTTTCCGCTACAAGGATGTGAACCCGAACGGCTCGCTCAACGACATCGCGGGCGTGCGGAACGAGCGCGGCAACGTCGTCGGCCTCATGCCGCATCCCGAGCACGCCGTCGAGCCCGGCTTCGGCCCCGACACGCGTCACGCCATGCGTTCGGGCACCGACGGCCTGACGTTCTTCAGCTCGGTGATCCGCTCGGCCCTCGTCGAGGCGTAACTACTTGGGGGCCGCTTTGCGCGGCTTCTTCTCCTTCGGGGGCATCCGGCCGACCTGCTCGAGCGCGACGCCGATCCACTCCCGGAGGCGGTCGGGGTCGTCCTTCCATTCCTCGGGCAGCGAGACGTAACCGCCCATGGGACGCTCGGCCGGTCCGTAGGGTCCGGCACCCTCCACAGCGAGCAGTTCGGCGCGCACGGACTCGTCGGGGAGGCGGACCCCGATGCTGTCCCCGAACAGGCCGGCGAACATGTTGCCGTTCACGAAGGCGCCGAGGTTCGCGAACATCGGCTTGACCTGGACACCGGGCGCATCGGGCACGAGCGTCCGGAACAGCTCCTGGGTCTCCTGCGACGGTCGGGGGATGTGCATGGCGTGGCCTCCTGGCGCTCAGGCTAGCCCCGCGTCGGCACCCGGCGCGACCGCACCCGCAAACCCGAGCGCTTCCAGCGTCCTCGTGGCGCGCTGGATCGTCTTAGCGCAGCACTCCACAGCACCCCGCTGTGTCGTGTGCCACAGCGACGCTGCGCCCTATGGTCGACCTCCTGAGAAGCCAACGCGGCGGCTTGAATTCTGTGCCAGCCGAGCAGCACATAGCCGGTGGGGGCGGCCGCAGCGCCGCCAGCGTCTCTGCCGTCGTCGCCACCATGGGCCTGCTTTCCAGCCTGCTGACCATCGCCGACCATCTCGTGTTGTCTCCGCCCGCGAGCCCTCCGCTGCCGGTGACGCTGCACCTGCACGTCGAGCCGGGCTCTCCGCTCAGGACGCCGACACTGCGGTCCACCAATGGCGGGATATCGAGGAACGTTGAAGGGTGCGCCAAGGCGCACCCCCTACTCGACGTCTCCCAGATCCTCGTATCGCAGCAGAAGGCTACGCAGCCCAAATCGCGCGGCGGTGAGGCCGATATTCACGTCGTAACTGACGAGCGTGACCGATTCCGCGTAGGGCTTCAGCTCTAGCGCGTCGGACACGATTTCGTTGTCCGCAATCGGCAACCGACTTCGCGTGAGTTCGTCGACGGGTAAATACACGTTGACGTCGTGACGGAGGTCCGTCTCCAGCTCGGCACGGTCGCCCGAATCCGGAAAGAGGTTCGCAATAACTCGAAGGGCATCACGGGCCTGCTTCCGCAGCTCAACCTTCACCCCGTTGACCTTGAAGGTGTTGTTGCTGAGCTTGTGGCCGTCAAGCTCGTCCCGCACCACCGAAGGGATGACGAGAGTGATAGCCCCCTCTGAAAGTTCGGCGCGTTCGCTCCACGGATACGTAGCCAGCTCTGCGGAGTGGAATTCCAGCACGTTCGTGTCGAGTACGAGAGCATGGCGACGCTTGGCCGAGAATGCCTGGCTAGAGTATTCGTACGCCCATTGCTCGACCTCAGCGTGGATCTCGGTGGCCGCGGCCTCTAAGGCGTCCTGCCGGGCTCGGAGTTCGGTTTGCAGCTCCGTTGTGAGCCCGCTGAACGCGAGCGCGCCCTTCGCCGCCCAATACCGTTGTGTCAGGAGAAGGCGGGACAGCTCGCTCGGTGTCAGGACGCTCGAAAGTGTTCGCTCACCCTCGGCGGCCCACTCCTGATACATGACCAGAAGATCGCCTGCCTTGTAGCCGGCTCCGATCACGTTTCCGGCCCTCCGGGCTGCGTCGCGCAGCAGCTCGACGGCATGCGTCGGAGAGGCATTCTCTTGCAGCTTTGGCAGCACGGTTTAGCCCTTCCGAAATGCGGGTTAGGTAGCGGGGCCATCCACATATCCCCAATCTGACGGCAGTTCGGGATCCAAGTCACTTCCCCATTGGCTAGAACCGGACGCCGGCCAGCTGGTCGGAGGCGCGTCACCTTGGTAGTAGAAGTTGTAACGAAGATCGTCTGCGCCGCCGATAGCAAGGTACCAACCATTGGGCAGCTGCCTGCAGGTTCGCCATTTCTGTCCGTCCGGGGTGATCTGTGTCACAAAGCCATGGTTGTCGGGAAGGCCGTGGCTTGGCGCGTCGACCATCACGTCGGTGAGGTCATCCCAATATCGGTTGCCATTGCTCTGGTACCTGCCCATCTGCGTGACCGCGATCCAGTCCAGAATCTTTTTTGTGACTTGGAATTCACGTCGATCCAGTTGCGCGCCATCGTCGTCAGTACCTGGAACGCCAGCGCGATCTTGGAGTTGCTGAATCCGATCCTTTTCTAGCTGAGCGTCCCTCTTTGTTGAGGCACGAAAATTGCGCATCGCTTGGCGCGCGTCACGAAAGGTTGTCAGCTGACCGACCGAGTGTTCTTTTCCCCTGAACGCAGCCGCCCATTTCAGGGAGAAGCGAAGTCCGAGAAATGCAGCGAGTTGCACACTCCTTGGGGTCTTGTTGTTGAAACGCAACATCGTCAGGTCCTGCTCGCTCGCGGCGTAGAACGAGGCCGCATAGAAGTACGGGAACATCACAACGGGGAGCCAGATGGACAAGGCGAAGCCGAGAGTCACAGCCATCCAGTCGGTCTGCCCAAATTCTTGAACTGTGATGATTACGGTCCACACGATCAAACCGAATCCAAGTATCGCGAGTACTACGCCAAGGCAGCCCTGAGCCCTCCTCCATTCAGGCACCGTGGCTGCCAGAGCGTTCACCAGCGCGAGAAGCGTGAACAGTGGAAGAGCAATCAGTTCCGCCCACAGAGGCAGCGACTCGAGATTCAGGTAGAAAGCGAGAATTGCGGCCGGGCGTATCGTCTCCCAAACCACATCTCGGAGGATTCGCCCGCCCGATTTCTTACCGACAGATTTGAACAGAAGCGGAAAACCGACCACTACAACCAAGATGATCGAATCCTTGAGGAGCGAGACGTCCCAAACTCCAAAATGCGCCGCGAGCCAAACAATCGGGACGCACCACACCACCAGCAAGCCGAAGACAGCTAGTACCTTCGGGTGCTTGGCCGTTCGTAGCATCTCGCGCGCGTGAGGCGCCATTGAGCGCCGCGCATTCGGTACGGCCATGCACACGGACACGCCAACGACGATCCAGATCGCTGTTGCGAGCTCTCGATTAGTCAGCAGAATCGTTGCGCCTCCGGATGCGAACGTATCAGCAGCCGGAGGTCGGAGCGTGCGTCCCCCGGCGGTCGCGGTAGATGCCCTCGGCGTAGGTTCGTACGATTAGCCGTGGCCAATCCAGAACCGCTTATTCGCGCCGGCGTCGACTTCACGAGCCGAGGCGAGCTGAAGTACGCTCGCGCGGTCCACCTCGCTAACGAACTGCGTGGGCGAATTGATGAATGGTCCGCCGCCGAGACATTGCTAGCGCGAATCGAGCAGGTCGACGATCACACCTTCGAGTTCAAGGCCGTGGTCAAGCGCGAACCGCCCATTGACGAATGGTCGCTCGTCCTCGGAGACGCTCTGCATAACTTGCGTAGCGCCCTCGACAACGTCACGTGGGGGCTTGCGAACCTGGATGGCATGGAACCGAAGGTACCTACCCAAGTCACCTTCCCGCTAACTAAAAACGAGCCCGATTGGGAGAAGCGGATTCAATCGCTGGAGTCAATTCCAGCGGTCTATCTCGATCGAATCAGGAAGCTTCAGCCTTGGATCGATGGGGGCGAACGTGATGAGAATATGTTCTGGCTGCTGCACATGTTCGACATAGCCGACAAGCACCGCGGGCTCATTTCGGGTGCTCTGCATTTCAAGCAGTTGTCCACTGCCGGCCTCGAACTGAACTTGGAACCGGAAGCCCCTATCGCAGACGCCCAGGTGAGCTACACCATCCAGAAACAGCCAATCCGGATCGCCCCTGAAACGGTTCTGACGCGCGTACACAGTGACACGCACAAGCTGAATCCCGACCCCGACTACCTCGCCAAGGTGTGGGTCCAGCTTGTTCTTGACTGGGGCGACAACCGGATTCTCTTGCTTGATTCATTCTTGGGTGATGTTCTTTCCCGGACACGCGAGTGGCTCGACCGCATCTACGGGGGCGACATCTACGCCAAGTCGCTTATCCTCGGCCGTCAATCTTCGGGTCCCGGCGTGAGTTTTGGCTACGAAGACGAAGACGGCAATGTCCGAATGACCCAGTTGCCAATGTCTGGAATCGACGCCGACCACGCGTGACCTGGGTGCCGTGCTTTGGCGGCCTCGCCGAGCGCCGTGCAGGGTAAACCGACTTGTCTCTTATCCCCACAGTTGCAAGACGTGTCACGGCGCTCACAGCCGACCTTTCCTCCGCAGAGGAATTTCAAGTAGCGGCGAGTCTCACAACCATGTATTGCAGCCGTTCGTCAGAATCGCTGTCATGAAGATTAGTTGCGAGACAGGTGTGGTTCCGAGGTGAAGCTGATCGGCTACGCGCGGGTATCGACCCGTCAACAGGACACCGACCGACAAGAGCGCGACCTGCTCGCCGCCGGAGTGCGTCGAGACGACCTCTATACCGATCGCGGGGTTTCCAGGGCTCGCTCGTCACGGCCGGCGTTCAACCAAGCGATCAACGCGTTGCACGACGGCGACACGCTGGTCGTGGCCACCCTGGACAGGTTGGGACGTTCCACTATCGACATGCTCAGCTTCGCCGCGCAGCTCCGTGAGCGGGGCGCTGGGCTGCGCGTCCTCAACCTCGGCGGGGGCGACGTCGATACGTCCACACCAATGGGATCGATGCTGTTCTCTGTCATGGCTGCCCTCGCGCAAATGGAACTCGAAATCAAGCGCGAGCGCATCCGCGACTCGGTCGCCAAGCGGCGAGAGGCAGGTAAGGATCTTGGCGGTCGGCGCGCGGTGTTCACGGATAGTCAAATCCGCGCGGCGATTCAGCTCCTCGACGCTGGGGAGCCGGCAACACAGGTCGCCCGCGACCTCGGTATGTCCCGGGCTACCCTCTACCGGCGCATCCGCAGCCAACAGGCTGGCGCCATATCGTGAGACGGCGCCCGAATCCTAGCGACCGGCCCGAGGTCACCAAGCACCTCCATGACCACATCATCGTTACCCGCGCCGAGCTCGATGCATTCGCCGATGACGAAGACGCCGTACGTCTACTCGTCCTGGCCGAGCTGCGATCTCGTGCTGCCGATCAGGAAACCAGCCTGATACTGGCGCTCGAAGCAGCTGCCCTCGCGATCCTCGCGATCCTGCTTTCTCGCATCCCCATCAACAACCCCGATGTGTCATCGCCCGGGTCCGGCTGGGTAGCAGTGATCACCCTCGGAATCGCTTATGCAATCCTCGCCATCCTCGCGATCGGGTTGATCGTCCCCTCCATCTGGTACGCGGTCAAAGGCAACCGCGACCACGCACGGGCCGTCGTCTGGCTAGCTGCCTACGAGCATGCGCTAATAGAACGAGAGCCCACGCCAAGGCCGTTCTGGCGGCGTCGCTGACCGGCGTGACGGTCGCGACGACGGACTTCGGCCAACCGTAAGGGACCTACTCAGGAATTCGGGGATGCTGGGCCGCAGGCCTCATGCCTTAATCCGTGCATGTGAGCTGCCGCTCGAACTCCTAAGAACGGTCGATAAGCAACTCAGTGGCTCGCGAGCTGCCCTCCGCTCAACTCTCTGGGACGGCCTCATAGCCGATCCTGCGCACGCGTTTGCCCACAGCCAGACGTACACCGCGAACCGCTCGCCCTCTGGCGTGTAGCGGATCAGGCCAGCTCCGGCTGGCGTCCAAGCCAGCACTTCGGCATCCGTCTCGATGACGTCGTTGTAAGCGATCCGAACGGGAACCACGGCGCGGACTGGCACCGGCCGCGGCTTGTCGCGACGTCGGCCCATGTGACGCACGAAGTTGTCCGGCAGGCTGACCGGCTTGGGTCGTCGTTCCCGGGCCTCAGCATCGGCCGCCAGGTCGTGCGTTTATGTCGGTGAGGTGCGGTAATCGATTCTGCGGAATTCCTCACCGTCATGGGCCGCCCAATGGAGTGGACCCGGCTCCCGTCCCCCCGTTTTGGGGATGGGTTCAGCCGTAAGCAAGGTTCGAATGAGTTTCAGGTTGGTGCGGACCCCGATAGCTTTTGGATGTCTTCTGTTCTGACATGTCGGAAAAGCTGGGGGAATCGTGCTGCCGTCTTCGAGTAGAACTTCCATGAACCGGGTACTGCGAGAAGTTTCCTTGGAGAACGGCCGTCGCCGATCGCATGTCTGGCCGCTGTTCGGTCGAGCGGTTGCGGCGTTTTCTGTGGCGATTCTCCTAGTCGTCGCCGGGGTGACTTCGGCCCAGGCTGTGACGGGCACCCTTTCGGTGTCGGTCGGGTCCATCGGTCGAGATGCGGCCTCGAAGTTGACTTTCGATGTGACGGCGACAGCAGACGGCGTCCAGGGCTCAGGCCGTGTCTGCCCGTCTGCGTCATACAGCTGTTCTCTGTCGTTCTACGCGCAGCGCGAGGACGGCTCAAGCATCTTCTTG
>JBQCCO010000207.1:0-7007 GCA_051962155.1 Leifsonia sp.
GAATGCATCGGTACAGGAAATGAACGAGATCCTCACGGTCCACCCCCGCCAGTACCGCGACGCCCCGGCGATCGCCGAGTCGTTCCGGGAGGGCATCCCGGTCATCATCAACCTCTCGCAGATGAGCGAGGGCGACGCCCGGCGCCTCGTCGACTTCGCCAGCGGCCTCTCCCAGGGGCTCTACGGCAAGATCGAGCGCGTCACGCCGAAGGTGTTCCTGCTCTCGCCGAGCCACGTCGTGGTCTCCGGCGAGCACGGCGGTCAGGACGCCGACGTGGACGCCTCCTTCTTCGCCCAGGCCTGACGGCACGCGACGCCCGGCTCCACGCGGCGCCTGGCCCTCCGCCTGGCCCTCCGCGACGCATAAGCGCATCGGCTCCCTCCGCCTCCTCCGTGGCTGGCAGGGGAGGCGGTGCGCTTTCGTCCATACTGGGTAGGTGTTTGCCGTCTCGATCATCGCGACCGTCGTCTACTACGCGCTGCTGATCTACTTCTTCGTGCTGTGGGCCCGGTTCGTGCTCGATCTCGTCCGGGTGTTCGCCCGCCAGTGGCGGCCGCGCGGCTTCGGACTGGTGCTGGCCGAATCCACGTACGTGGTCACCGATCCGCCCATCCGCTTCTTCCGCCGGATCATCCCGCGCGTCTCCATGGGTCCTGTGGCGATCGATTTCGGGTGGAGCCTCACGATGCTGGTCGTCATCATCGGGTTGTACGTGACCCTGGGATTCCGCTGAGTGTTGCTGATGCCCGCACGTGAGCGCCCGTTGTATCGTTGACGAGCCGACGCGCGGACCGCGCGGATGGCTGCGCGAGTCCCATCCGCTTTGCTAGCGTTGGCTGAACGCGTTTCTGTTCCAATTTTTCACGAAGGTGGCTTGCCATGGCGCTGACTCCGGAAGATGTAGTCAACAAGCGGTTCCAGCCGACGAAGTTCCGCGAGGGCTACGACCAGGACGAGGTCGACGACTTCCTCGACGAGGTCGTCGTCGAGCTGCGTCGCCTGAATCAGGAGAACGAGGAGCTCAAGCAGCGTCTCGTGGCCGCCGACTCCCGGATCGCCGAGCTGCAGCGCAGCGGCGGCCAGGGCGGCGCCGTCGCCGCTCCTGCGCAGGCCGACAACGGCGAGACCGAGCGTCTCCAGCGTGAGAACGAAGACCTGCGCCAGCGTCTGGCCCAGGCGCAGCAGGAGGCCGCACAGGCCGCTCAGCAGGCGCAGGCTCAGCCCGCTCCGGCCTACCAGCCGCCGGCGGACGACGCGAACGACCCCAACGCCACCAACAACCTCCTCCAGCTCGCCCGCCGGCTCCACGAGGAGCACGTTCGCGAGGGTGTCGAGAAGCGCGACCAGCTCATCGCCGAGGGGCACGCCACCGCAGCCCGCATCGTCGCAGAGGCCGAGTCGAAGCAGCGCGCCCAGATCAGCGCCCTCGACCAGGAGCGCACCGGTCTCGAGCGTCGCATCGACGAGCTCCGCACGTTCGAGCGCGACTACCGCAAGGGCCTCAAGAGCTACATCGAGAGCCAGCTCCGCGACCTCGACGCGCCCGTCCAGGGTGGCGGCGCCAACCCGGGCCAGAGCCGCGCAGCGGTTCCGGTAGGCGCCGGAAGCGCCGTTCCGGCTCCGGTGCCCGCGGGTGGCTCCGACGACGGCAACCAGGGCCAGCAGGTTGGCCAGCAGCCTCCGGCCTTCCCCGGCTTTGGAGGCTAGTCCCTCCCGGTCCAAGGTCAGCGTCCGGGCCTTGGTGATCCTGGGCGTGGTGGCGCTGTGCGTGTACCTCGTCGACCAGATCGCCAAGCTCCTGGTGGTCGCCCACCTCTACGAGGGCCAGCAGATCCAGGTCCTCGGGCAGCTGCTGCAGTTCCACTTCGTGAAGAATGCGGGCGCAGCGTTCTCGATCGGCACCGGCTCCACGTGGATCTTCTCCATCGTGGGGGTCGGCGTCCTCGGGTTCGTCATCTGGTACGCCCCGCGGATCCGGTCGATGGCCTGGGCCGTGCTGTTCGGGCTGCTGCTCGGCGGGCTCCTCGGCAACCTGACCGACCGGCTGTTCCGCGAACCGGGCTTCGGCGTCGGCCACGTGGTCGACTTCCTGCAGATCCCCGTGCTGCCGGCGATCTTCAACCTCGCCGATGTGGCGATCGTGTCGAGCATGGTTCTGTTCCTCCTCCTCACACTGCGCGGCGTCGGCCTCGACGGCCGGCACGCGCCGGACAGCGACGTCGAGCCGGAGAGCGAGCCGGGGAGCGAGCCGGTCGCGGGCGTGCCGGTGAGCGATGAGCCCGTCGCGGACGGGCCGGCGGCGGATGAGCCGACGGGCGAGCCGATCTCGAAGCAGCCCATCGCGAATCAGCACGACAAACCTCAGAGCTAGATGGAGTCGCGCAGCATCCCGATCCCGGACGGGCTCGACGGCTCGCGCGTCGACGCGGGTCTCGCCAAGCTCCTCGGCTTCTCGCGCAGCTTCGCCGCCGAGATCGCCGAGGCGGGCGGCGTGACGGTGGACGGCCGCGAGGCCGGCAAGTCCGACCGCCTCACGGCCGGCTCCTGGCTCGAGGTGTCGTGGCAGCCGAAGTCCGAGGTACAGATCGTCCCCATCGCCGTCCCCGAGCTCACGATCGTGCACGATGACGACGACATCGTGGTGATCGACAAGCCCGTGGGCGTTGCCGCCCATCCTTCGGTCGGCTGGGAGGGCCCGACGGTGCTGGGCGCGCTGGCCGCCGCGGGCTTCCGGATCTCCACCTCGGGCGCCGCCGAGCGCGCGGGCATCGTCCACCGCCTCGACGCGGGCACGAGCGGCCTCATGGTCGTCGCGAAGTCGGAGCACGCCTACACGGTCCTCAAGCGTGCCTTCCACGACCGGACCGTGGAGAAGATCTACCACGCCGTCGTGCAGGGCCACCCCGATCCGCTCACGGGAACGATCGACGCGCCGATCGGCCGGCATCCACGATCCGACTGGAAGTTCGCCGTGGTCGCGGGAGGGAAACCGTCCGTCACGCACTACGAGACGATCGAGGCGTTCCCCTCGGCGAGCCTCCTCGAGATCCACCTGGAGACCGGCCGGACGCATCAGATCCGCGTCCACATGGCGGCTCAGCGGGATCCCTGCGTGGGCGTTGCGTTGTACGGGGCCGACCCGGCGCTGAGCGCGCGACTGGGCCTCTCGCGCCAGTGGCTGCACGCCGTCCAGCTGTCCTTCGACCACCCGGCGACGGGCGAGTGGGTCACCTTCACGACGACCTATCCCGCGGACCTGCAACACGCTCTGGACGTGCTCCGCCTGTCGTAGGTCGCGGTTAGGCTGAAGGGGTCATGAGCGACTCCTTCGTACATCTCCACGTCCACAGCGAGTACTCGATGCTCGACGGCGCGGCGCGGGTCAAACCGCTGGTCGAGGCGGCGTCGGCGCAGGGGATGCCCGGGGTCGCCATCACCGACCACGGCAACATGTTCGGCGCGTTCGACTTCTGGCGCACGGCCGTCGATGCGGGCATCAAGCCGATCATCGGCACCGAGGCGTACCTCACACCCGGCACCCATCGCACCGACAAGACCAGGATCCGCTGGGGCGACGGCGGCGGCGACGACGTCTCGGGCTCGGGCGCCTACACCCACATGACGATGCTCGCGGCGACCACCGAGGGCATGCACAACCTGTTCCGGATGTCGTCGTACGCCTCGATGGAGGGCTACTACTTCAAGCCGCGCATGGACCGCGACCTGCTCAGCCGGTACTCGAAGGGCATCATCGCCACCACGGGCTGCCCCTCCGGCGAGGTGCAGACGCGCCTGCGCCTGGGCCAGTACGAGGCGGCACGGGAGGCGGCGGCCGAGTTCCGCGACATCTTCGGCCGCGAGAACTTCTTCGCCGAGATCATGGACCACGGCCTCGGCATCGAGCGCCGGATCATGTCCGACCTCATCCGGCTGGCGAAAGACCTGGGCCTGCCGCTGGTGGGGACCAACGACCTCCACTACACGCACGCCGAGGATGCGAAGAGTCACGCCGCCCTGCTCTGCGTGCAGTCCGGCTCCACCCTCGACGACCCCAACCGGTTCAAGTTCGACGCCGACGAGTTCTACCTCAAGACGCCGGAGCAGATGCGGCAGCTGTTCCGCGACTATCCCGAGGCGTGCGACAACACCCTGGCGATCGCCGAGCGCTGCGACGTGCAGTTCGACACGGCCGCGAACTACATGCCGCGCTTCCCCGTCCCCGAGGGCGAGACGGAGCAGACCTGGTTCGTGAAGGAGGTCGAGCGGGGCCTCGAACAGCGCTACCCGGGCGGCATCACCCCCGAGGTGCGCAAGCAGGCCGACTACGAGATCGGCGTCATCTCGCAGATGGGCTTCCCCGGCTACTTCCTCGTGGTCGCCGACTTCATCAACTGGTCCAAGCGCAACGGGATCCGCGTCGGCCCCGGGCGCGGATCCGGCGCCGGCTCGATGGCCGCCTACGCCATGCGGATCACCGACCTCGACCCGCTGCAGCACGGTCTCATCTTCGAGCGCTTCCTCAATCCCGACCGCGTCTCCATGCCCGACTTCGACGTCGACTTCGACGACCGCCGCCGGGGCGAGGTCATCAAGTACGTGACCGAGAAGTACGGCTCGGAGCGCGTCGCCCAGATCGTCACGTACGGCACCATCAAGGCCAAGCAGGCGCTGAAGGACTCGGGGCGTGTGCTCGGCTTCCCCTTCTCGATGGGTGAGAAGCTCACCAAGGCGATGCCGCCGCCCGTGATGGGCAAGGACATCCCGCTCACCGGCATCTTCGACAAGGACCACCCGCGCTACAAAGAGGCGGTCGACATCCGCGCGGTCGTCGAGACCGACCCGGAGGCGAAGACCGTCTTCGACACGGCCCTCGGGCTCGAGAACCTGAAGCGCCAGTGGGGCGTGCACGCGGCCGGCGTCATCATGTCGTCCGACCCGCTGATCGACATCATCCCGATCATGAAGCGGGAGCAGGACGGCCAGATCGTCACGCAGTTCGACTACCCGGCCTGCGAGTCCCTCGGACTCATCAAGATGGACTTCCTGGGGCTGCGCAACCTCACCATCATCAACGACGCCCTCGACAACATCCGCGACAACCGCGGCGAGGAGCTCGTCCTCGAAGAGCTCGCGCTCGACGACCGTCCCGCCTACGAGCTCCTCTCGCGCGGTGACACGCTGGGCGTGTTCCAGCTCGACGGCGGCCCCATGCGGTCGCTCCTGCGGCTCATGAAGCCGGACAACTTCGAGGACATCTCGGCGCTCATCGCGCTCTACCGGCCGGGCCCCATGGGCGCGAACTCGCACACGAACTACGCGCTGCGCAAGAACGCCCAGCAGGCCATCACGCCCATCCATCCGGAGCTCGCCGAGCCGCTCGCCGAGATCCTCTCCACCAGCTACGGCCTCATCATCTACCAGGAGCAGGTGATGGCGATCGCGCAGAAGGTCGCCGGGTTCTCGCTCGGCCAAGCAGACATCCTGCGCCGTGCGATGGGCAAGAAGAAGAAGTCAGAGCTCGACAAGCAATTCGAGGGCTTCTCGTCGGGAATGGTCGCCAACGGCTACTCGATGGAGGCGGTGAACAAGCTCTGGGAGATCCTGCTCCCGTTCTCCGACTACGCGTTCAACAAGGCGCACTCGGCCGCCTACGGCGTCATCTCGTACTGGACGGCCTACCTGAAGGCGCACTACCCCGCGGAGTACATGGCGGCGCTGCTGACGAGCGTCGGCGACTCCAAGGACAAGATGGCCCTCTACCTCAACGAGTGCCGCCGCATGGGCATCAAGGTGCTGCCGCCGGACGTCAACGAATCCAACCTGTACTTCGCCGCCGTCGGCGAGGACATCCGCTTCGGGATGGGCGCGGTCCGCAACGTCGGGGCGAACGTCGTGGAGGGGGTCCGGGAGGCGCGCGAGAGCAAGGGGCGCTTCGAGACGTTCCACGACTTCCTGAACAAGGTGCCCATCCACGCCGCGAACAAGCGGACGGTCGAGTCGCTCATCAAGGCGGGCGCGTTCGACTCCCTCGGCCATACCCGCCGTGCGCTCATCGAGGTGCACGAGGATGCGGTCGAGTCGGCCGTCAAGATCAAGCGCAACGAGGCGAACGGCGATGTCGGGTTCGACTTCGACAGCCTGTGGGGCGAGGACGAGGCGACGCAGACCCAGCACCACATCCCGCAGCGTCCGGAATGGGCGAAGCGCGACAAGCTGGCGTTCGAGCGCGAGATGCTCGGACTGTACGTCTCCGACCATCCCCTCGCGGGGCTCGAGCTCCAGCTGGCCAAGCTCGCGAGTACGTCGATCGCCGAGCTGGTGGGCTCCGAGAGCATCCAGGACGGCGAGACCGTCACGATCGCCGGGCTCGTGACGAGCGTGCAGCACCGCGTGGCGAAGGCATCAGGCAACCAGTACGGGATGATCCAGGTCGAGGACTTCGGCGGCGAGCTGACCGTCATGTTCATGGGCAAGGCGTACCAGGAGTACTCTCCGCAGCTGGTCGGAGACGCCATCGTCGTCGTGCGCGGGCGGGTGAGTCTGCGCGACGACGGGATGAACCTGCACGCGTTCTCGCTGATGACGCCCGACGTGGGCCAGGCGAACGACTCCGGGCCGCTCGTGATCACGATGCCGGACCAGCGCGCGACGACCGACACCGTCCTGTCCCTGAGCGAGGTCCTCGGCCGTCACCCGGGCGAGAGCGAGGTGCGCCTGCGGCTGGTGAAAGGCCAGGTCGCGCGGGTCTTCGAGGTTCCCCGGCCGGTCACCGTCAGCGCAGACCTCTACGGGGAGCTGAAGGGCCTGCTCGGCCCCAACTGCCTCGTCTGACCCCGCCTCCCGCCCCTCGCGCTCCTTCCGCTCCCGCTCCCTCCGCGCCCTCCGCTCCCGCTCCCGCTCTCTCCGCCGAGGTGCTCGTTGTTGCACCCGACACGCCGTGTCCGACTGCAACAACGAGCCCCTCGCCGGAAGGTTGGAGGGCAAAGGGAGGCACGCCTACCGCAGG
>JBQCCO010000208.1:0-7049 GCA_051962155.1 Leifsonia sp.
GGCAAGCAGCTGCTGTTCATGGGCCAGGAGTTCGGGCAGCTCTCGGAGTGGAGCGAGGAGCGCGGCCTCGACTGGTGGATGCTCGACCAGCCCGCGCATCAGGGGCTGTGGAACCTGGTCGCGCAGCTGAACGCCGTGTACCGCGCGCACCCGCAGCTGTGGGCGCGCGACAACGAGCCGGCCGGCTTCGAGTGGCTCGACGGCTCCGACGCGCAAGGCAACGTGATCGCGTTCCTGCGGAAGGATCACGACGGGGACCCGATCGCGGTGCTGTTCAACGTCTCCGGAAACCCGCACAGCGACTATCGCGTCGGCCTGCCGTTCGCCGGGGAGTGGGAGGAGCTGCTCAACACGGATGCGGAAGCGTACGGTGGCTCCGGCGTCGGCAACTTCGGCGCCGTGACCGCGGTCGACGAGCCGTGGATGGGCCGCCCCGCCTCCGCCGTGCTGACGCTTCCCCCGCTCGGAGCCCTCTGGCTGAAGCCCCGCCGCTGAGCGCTAGGGCTCAGGCGCGGGAGGCGAGCCAGGTGTCGTAGCCGACGCCGTCGACGGCGTGCTCGGGGGCGAGATTGCGGCCGGCACGCCAGGTGGAGCCGAGCGGGCCGCCGAGCCGGATCGGGAGGATGTAGCGACGGCTGCCGCTGGCCTGCTTCCACTGCTCGGCGAGAGCGCGCGCGGACTCCACCCGGGGCCCGCCGATGTGCAGGACGCCGTCCCGCTCCCCCGCGCCCTCCGCGGCGTCGACGAGCACGCGCGCCACGTCGGCGACCGCGATCGGCTGGAACCGCGTGCCCGTCGGCGAGAGCAGAGCGCCGACCGGCCGGCCCCGGTCGAAGATCGCGGTGACGAAGTCGTGGAACTGGGTGGCGCGCACGATGCGCGTGTCCAGAGCGGAGTCCAGGTAGGCGCGCTCCTGCGCGGCCTTCGCCCGGTAGTAGCCGTACGACGACCCCTCGATGCCGACGATCGACAGCAGCACCGCGCGATGCACCCCGAAGCGGGCGGCGGTGTGGACCAGGTTCTGCGTTCCGGTCGCGAAGACGTTCGCTGCCTGCTTGCCCAGGCCGTTGCTGGTGTCGATGAGCACATCGACGCCGTCCACCGCCTCCTCGAGCCCCACCCCTGTGACGAGGTCCGTCGTCACGTACGCGGCGCCGGGGACGTACGCCTCGGCGTCGTCGTCGGGCACGCGGCGGGCCGCGACCACCACCTCATGCCCGCGCTCCACCGCCTCGGCGGTGACGGCGCGCCCGGCCAGGCCGGTGCCTCCGACGACGAGCACACGGGGCATGCGCGGTCACTCCCTCTGGTGGGGCGGACGGTGAGGACGCCGCCGGCCGGCCCGGTGAGGAGGGGCCTCAGTACAGCAGCGAGGCCAGCCTAGCCCTGGCCTTGGCCACCCGGGGGTCGTCGACACCCACGATCTCGAAATAGTCGAGCAGGCGGGAGCGCACCTCCTCCTTGCCCGCGGCGTCGAGCGTCGGGAAGAGAGTGAGGAGGCGGTCGAACGCGTCCTCGACGTGCCCACCGGAGATGTCCAGGTCGGCGACGCCGAGCTGCGCCGCAGCATCCTTCGGCGCCTCGGCCGCCGCAGCGCGCAACTCGTCCGACGTGCGGCCGCTCAGCCGCGCCAGCAGGCTCACCTGCGCGAGGCCGGCAACCGCGAGCGAATCGCGCGGATCCTGCGCGATCGCCGTGCGGTACGCCTGGATCGCCGCCTCGAAGTCGCCGCGCTCGATCGCGTCGTACGCCTCCGCATGCAGCGGCGGCAGCGGCGGTTCGGGCGCCGGCTCCGCGGCCGCACCCTCCACGTCTCCCGAGGCCTCCCCGCCCTCGACGGTGACCGTGCCGGTCACGCCGTTCTGGGCGGCGAGTTCGAGCAACTGCTCGAAGACGTCGCGGAGCTGGTCCTCCGGCGGCGCTCCGACGAACAGCTGCACCGGACGCCCGGCGACGAGGGCCGCCACAGCCGGAACCGACTGCGCCTGGAAGGCTTGCGCGAGCTGCGGATTCGCATCCACGTCGACCTTCACGATCACCAGGCGGCCGCCGAAGCCGGCGATCAGGCGGTCGAGGAGCGAGGTGAGCTGCTTCCACGGCTCCGACCACTCGGCGCCGAGGTCGACGATCACGGGCACGCGCATCGACAGGTCGATGAAGTCGTTGAAGTTCGCGTCGGTGCCCTCGAAGTACAGGCTCGGCAGCGTCAGAGCTTCGGCGGGCGGCTGGCCGGTCGCCGACTCGGCCGGCGCGCCGGCTTGGGCCTGCCGGCTGACCAGCGAGCTGAGGTCGACGGCTCCGCGCAGGTTGGTGGGCGGCGGCGGGACGTTGCTCATTGTTCCTCCAGATGCGCGCTTCGTAAGCGGTGCAGCACGAGTATCAAGGATACTCGCGTCGCGCTCCCCGGTCCGCCCCGGGGCGGCCAGGGGCGGCGACTGCGGCCACGGCCGGCCCGGCTCAGCCGACCTGCTTCGCCGAGACGAGGCCCTGTGCGTAGCCGAGCAGCCGGATCTTCTCCTTGGAGCCGGCCGGCGGGACGTAGAACGCCAGCTGGTAGTCGAACACCGATTCGATGCCGGTGTTGGAGGAGGCCACGCCGCTCAGCGCCGCAGTGGTCGCGCCCGCGATGACCTGGGCTCCCGCTTCGGTGACCTTGTGCAGCTGGGTCTCGCGCGGGTTCACCCACACGATGGCGCCGGAGTCGTTCGTCGCCATTGCGATCACGTCGCCGGGACCGGTGCCCGGGGTCCAGGAGAGCGACGAGGTGTTCCCGAACTGCGCGGCCAGCTGCTGCTGCTGCTTCTGCTTCCACACGGCTCCCACCTGCGGCTGCAACTGGTCGGACGCGCTGTCGAACAGGTCCGCGTACCGGCTCTTCTCGCCGTTCATCAGGATGTCGGAATACGCAGCCGCCAGCTTCCCGGGGGGAAGGGCGAGCAGCTTCGAATCGGGCGGGACGACAGCGGAGCCGATACTCGCCGGCGCCAGGTTCGGGACCTTGGCCTTGGGCTCGAGCGAGACCGCGTACTCCACCTGATAGTTCTCGCGCGGCGTCGCCTGCACCATGGTGAGGGCGATCGGCGCCTGGTCGTTGCCCTTGGCATCCTTAGGCGTCTGGATCACGGCCGCGACCATACGAGGCCACGTGTCGGTCGCCTGCGGGAGCGACAGCACGATGGGGCTGGCCGGGATCGCGGGAAGCGGCGGCTCGTCCGCCTTCTTCGCGCGGATGGCGTAGTTCGCCTCGCGGAGCTGGAGCGCCGGACCGGTGAAGCGGACCTTCGCCAGGTCGGAGCTGGCCTTGGCGTCGGCCTGGGTCGCCGAATCCGAGATCCGCTTGACGATGCGCTCGAGCTGCGGGACGGTGACCGCCGGCGGCAGCTGGTCCTTCGGGTTCGGCGCCTGGGTGGTGAGCGGCGTGGCGGTCTTCGCCGGCGTGTTCGACGCGCTCGTGCCGGCCGTGCAGCCGGTCAGCGCCAGGGCTCCGGCGAGGGCGGCGGGAAGGATGACACGGGCACGCCGCGTGGAACGTCGCCCGCGCGGGGTGGTCTCGATCATCGCCGTCGGCTTGTACTTCGGGGCCTTCGGAAGCTTCGGCATCTTCGGACCGCTCTTGCGCCGCGGGCCGCGCGCGCGGCGATGGGTGTAGAGCCCCCACAGATAGAGGACGATGCCGATCAGGAGGAGGCCCAGGCCACCGATGATCAGCGGGAAGGCCCACGGGGTGCTGGAATCCACCGGCCAGGTCACGGTCACATGCGAGGGTGCCGGCTTGTTGCCGTCCGAGGCCACGATCACGCTGACGTCGTTCGGGATGTTCATCCGCGTGACCTGGGCGGCCGTCCCGTCGAACTCCTCGAGCCAGAGATCGGAGCCGGCGGGGTTCGGGCCACTGGTCTTCGTGGTCGACCCCGTAGCGGCGGTCGCGCCGGGGGACGCGGACGACGCGGGGCTGGGGGTCGGAGCAGGCGTCTCCGTCGGCGCCGGAGTCCCCGTTCCGGTGCTGTGCTCGTCGCCGGACGGCGCCGGCTTGGCCGTGACGCTCTTCGTCGTCAGGGTGCCCGTGGTCTTCCGATACCCGACGGCGACGTACTTCTGGTCTTCCAGCCACGCCTTCATGTCCGCTGTGCGGCCGTAAGCCACCACCTGCTTGGTGGGGTCGGGCGCACCCGTCACCCGGAGGGTCTGCTGCCCGGGATGCGCGTTCAGCACGGACCCGTCGATCACCACGAAACGCGCGTCTCCGGCGATGGACGTGCCCGCTTCGACATGGGTGGGAGGTGCGAAGACGGTACGCTGGGCGATCCCGGCCACGATCATGACCGCGGCGACGACGAACGCGACGATGGCGAGTACGAAACGCAAAAAAAGCTCCTCGTGTGCCGTAGTTCGGGGGCGGGCACAGTCACCCGACGATATCGGACATGCCTGAGAGGCAGCTAACCCTTCCGTGCGCACAGGCGCATGCGGTGCGGGCGCCTACCCCTGAATTGTAGGATCGACCCGGCACGCGCGCGGCGAGTCGACCCGAAGATCCCCCAGGAGTAGCAACAGTGGCCACCGACGAATCCAACTTCACGCAGGTCTTCCGAGGCTACGACAAGGATGAGGTCGACAAGGCGCTGCAGGAGCTGCGGCGCGAACTGATCAAGTCGAACACCCAGTCTGCAGACGCCCTCAAGGAGATCAAGCGGCTGCAGGCCCGGATCGAGGATCTGAACGCCGAGATCGAGGAAGTCGGCAGCCCGACCTATTCCGGGCTCGGCACCAAGCTCGAGAACACGCTCCGGGTGGCCGAGGAGCAGTCGACGCGCCTCATCGCCCAGGCCGACATCGACGCCGAGAGGCTGCGCGCCGGCGTCGCCGCCGAGATCGAGAAGATCAAGAAGGCGGCCGCCGCCCAGGCCGAACGCGTGCTCGCCGACGCCCAGGCCCGCGCCACCACGCTGCTCGAGGACGCCCAGATCGAGTCCGGCGAGCTTCTCGCGAAGACGCGCTCCGACAAGGAGACCCTGCTCAACGACGCCATGCGCGAGGCAGCGGCCATCCGCGGTGCGGTCGCCACGGAAGCCGCGGAGGTGCGCGCCACGAGCAAGCGCGAGGCCGCGGCGGTCCGCGCAGAAGCGGACCGCGAGGCCGCAGAGCTGAAGGCCGTCGCCTCCCGAGAGGCCGAAGCGGCGCGCGCCGAAGCCGCGGAGCTCGACCGCACCATCGCCGCACGGCGCTCCGAGCTCGAGAACGCACTGGCGGATGACCGCGCCGCCTTCGAACGCGAGGCGGCGCAGACCCGCCTCGAGCTCGACCGCCGCGTGGCGGAGACCGCGGATCGTCTCGCGGCCCAGGAAGCCGAGACCCGCAACGCCCTCGCCGCCGAGGCGGCGCAGGCCCGGGCCGACCTCGCCGCCGAAGTGGAGGAGCAGCGCGCCGCGCTCGCGGCCGACGTAGCCCAGACCCGCGCCGACCTGGAGAACGAGGACGCCACCACGCGGCAGGCGCTCGCCACCGAGGTCGAGCAGACGAAGAAGGCGCTCGCCGCCGAGGTCGCCCAGGCGAAGTCCGCTCTCGCCGCCGAGACGGAGCAGACCCGCTCGCGGCTCGCGGAGGACGTGCGCCGCACGACACTCGAGTTGGAGGACCTGCGCACCTCCACCGCCACCGAGCTCGCCGACCAGCGCGAGCAGCAGCGCTTGGAGCTGGAGCGCGAGGCCGAGCGCACGCGCGTCGAGCTCGCGGCTGAGACCGAGCAGACCCGTGTCGACCTGGAGAAGGAGACGACGGAGGCGCGCGCCGCCCTCGCCGCGGAGGTCGCCGAGGCCAGGACGGCGCTCGAGGCCGAGCTGGCGGAGCGGAAGGCCGCGTTCGAGCAGGAGGCCGCCGGCGCCCGCGCCGCCCTCGAGAACGAGCTCGCCACGCTGCGCACCACGACGCAGAAGGAGGCGGAGGCGCGCAGGCACGAGATCGAGCAGGCCCGCATCGACCTCGACGTCGAGCTGCGGGCCCGCCGTGACGAGGCGGAGAAGGAGTACCTCGCCCGGCACCAGGAGGCAGTGGCGCAGACGCAGAAGTACCTCGACGAGGCGAACGTCCAGCTGGCGGAGGCGGTCAAGCGGACCGCGCAGGCCCGCTCCGAGGCGGAGGCCTTCGAGGCCGAGGCGCGACGCACCGTCACCGAGGCCCGCAAGCAGGCCGAGGAGACCGCGTCGGAGGTCATCCGCGACGCCGAGGAGCGCTCGGCCGCCCTGCTGGAGGAGACGGAGGAGCGCACGCAACGCCTCGTCGCCGACGCGGAAGAGCGGCTCGCCCAGATTAGGATTGAGCGAGAGGCCGTCGCCGGGTACTTCGAGAACCTGCGCGGCGTGCTCCAGCAGGCCGAGAAGGCGACCGCCGACCGCGAGTGAAGCTGCCCGCGACCGACCACAGGGGGAACCCGTGAAGATCCAGAACCCGTTCCGCCTCGGACTGATCGGCACCCTCGGCGTCGGGCTCGGGATCCTCATCCTGAGCGCCATCACCAGCCTGGCGACGATCATCACCTACATCGGCGCCGCCCTGTTCCTCGCGCTCGGCATCGAGCCGCTGATCTCTTTCCTCGAGCGCAGGCGGTTCCCGCGCTGGCTCGCGCTCGTGGTCACGCTGGTCATCATCATCGGCGCGTTCGTCGGACTCATCTGGGCCATCGTGCCGATCGCGGTCGGACAGGCCACGCAGCTGGTGCAGAACACCATCGAGTGGGTGAACAACGGCGGCGCGGAGAAGTGGTTCCTCAGCCTCCAGCACCAGTTCCCGTCGGTCATCAACCAGCAGAACATCGACGCGGTCACGCAGTGGCTGCAGCAGAACCTGCCGGACATCACCTCGAAGGTGCTGCAGACGGGCGTCGGGATCGTGCAGGGCGCGTTCGGCGTGATCATCGTCATCATCCTGACCATCTACTTCACGGCGTCCCTGCCGAGCATCAAGCGCTCGGCCTACCAGCTGGTGCCCGCCTCCCGCCGGGCCCGCTTCGCCGACCTCGGCGACCAGATCACCGACTCCGTCGGCAAGTACGT
>JBQCCO010000209.1:0-35374 GCA_051962155.1 Leifsonia sp.
GTAAAACCTGGCCATAGTGGGCGGGTTTTTACGTCTTGCGTATTTCGGGTGGCCACACCTGGTTGGCCCGGCGTTACCCCCCCCCCCACCCTTCCCCCGTGTCGCCTACTCGGTCGCGCGGCGTCGGCGGATCACCAGGAAGGTGACTCCGGCGCCGAGCAGGAGCAGGGCGATGAGGCCCGGGGCGACGACGTCGCTACCGGTGAAGGCCAGCCCGGTTCCGGGCGCGGGCGGCACGACCGGCGTGCTGGTGTCGCAGCTGCCGGCCGGGTCGCAGGAGCCCCCGCCGTTCACGGGCGGGTCGACCTTGTTGATCAGACGACCGTTGCCGGTGTCGGGGTTGTCGACGGTCACCGAGTAGGTGACCTTCACGGTCTCACCGATCCCGAGCGGACCCGCCCACGAGAGGATGTTCCCGTTCAGCGTCGCCCCGTTGGTGGCGTCGTTGTCGTAGGTGGCGTCGTCCAGCACGTCCGTCATGGTGTCCGTGAACTTCGCGGGCGTGGCGGAGGTGTAGGCGAACTGGCCCGTGTTGACCACCGTGATCGTGTACACGACCTTGGCTCCCGGCTTGACGGCGTTCGTCGTCGAGACCGACTTCGTCACCGTGTACGAGCCCACCGGGGTGTTGGTCAGGCAGCTCCCGGCCGGGTCGCAGGCGCCGCCCGGTCCGGTGGGCACGACCGCGTTCACCAGGTGGTGGTTGCCGGTGTCTGGGTTGTTCACGGTAACCGAGTACGTCACCTTCACGGTGGCGCCGGCCGCGAGCGGACCGGACCAGGACAGCATCGGAGCCGCATAGCTCGCTCCGTTGCTGGCGTCGTTGTCGTAGGCGGCGTCATCCAGCACGTTGGTCAGGTCGTCACGGAACGAGGCCGGCTTCGCGACCGTGTAGTCGGTCTTACCGGTGTTGGTCACCGTCACCGTGTAGGTGATGGTGCCGCCGGAGACGACCTCGGACGTGTCGGCGCTCTTGGTGACGGTGTACGACCCCGAGGGGATCGTCACGGTGCACGCCGCATTGTCCGTCCCCGTGGGGCAGTCACCACCGCCACCGGTAGGCGTTACGACGGTGTTCGGCATCACCTTGTCACCGGTGTCCGGGTCATTCACCGTCACCGAGTAGGTCACGGTCACCGTCGCGCCCACCGCCAGCGCACCCGACCACGACAGTGTCGGCGCGGCGTAGGTCGCTCCGCCAGTGGCGTCGTTGTCGTAGGTGGCGTCATCCAGCACTGCCGACAGGTCGTCGGTGAACGACGCCGGAGCGGCGGCCGTGTAGTCCATCGCGCCGGTGTTCTTCACCGTCACCGTGTACGTGACGACAGAACCGGGGGTGACCTGCGTCTGATCCGCCGTCTTGGTCACGCTGAACGCTTGAACGGGCGTGGTCGTGGTGCAGTCGCCGGGGGTGAGGCACGAACCACCCTTCCCCGGGTCGCCGACGACCGTGTTGGTCAAGGTGCCGTCGCCGCTGCCCGCTGGGCCGACGAGCACCTGGTAGGTGATCGTCTGGAGCGCGCCGACCGCGAGCGGACCCGACCAGGCCAGCGCGTTTCCGGTCACGGTGGCCCCGTTGGTGGCCGAACCTGCCACATAGGTGGCGTCGTCGAGAACCTGGGACAGGTCATCGGTGATCGACGCCGGCGCTGCGGCCGTGTAGTCGACCGCTCCCGTGTTGGTCACAGTCACCGTGTAGGTGACGGTGTCGCCCGGGTGCACCGGGCCGGCCGAAGCCGTCTTGGCGACGGTGTACGACTCCACGGGGTTCGTCGTGGTGCACTCCCCCGTCACACAGGTGCCGCCACCGCCGGGCACGACCCCGTTCGTCAGAGCGTGGTCACCGGTGTCCGGAGTGTTGACGGTCACTGTGTAGGTCAGGGTGACCGTGGCGCCGGCCGCCAGAGCGCCCGTCCACGACAGCGTCGGGGCCGCGTAGGTGGCACCGCTGGTGGCGTCGTTGTCGTAGGTCGCGTCGTCCAGCACCGCCGAGAGGTCATCGGTGACGGACGCCGGGTTGGCGGCGGTGAAGTCCGCCGTACCGGTGTTCTTCACGGTGACCGTGTAGGTGACCTTGTCACCCGGGTTCGCCGCGCCGGCGGGCGACGAGGACTTCGACACCGTGAACGCCCGCACGTCGCTCGTCGTGGTGCAGCTGCCGGCAGGATCGCAGGATCCGCCCGGCGAGTTCGGCCGCACCGTATTGGTCATGACGTTGTCACCGGTGTCCGGACTGTCGACCTTCACCGTGTAGGTGATGACGACCGTCTGCCCGGCGGGGAGAGCACCCGACCATTTCAGGGCGGTGCCGCTGACCGTGGCTCCGTTGTCCGGGCCACTGACGATCGTCGCGTCATCGAGCACGCGGGAGAGGTCGTCCGTCAGAGTCGCCGGTGCCACAGCCGTGTAGTCGATCGAGCCGGTGTTCGTCACGGTGAGCGTGTATGTCACCGTGTCACCCGCGGTCACCTCGGTCGCCGAGGCAGACTTCGCCACGGTGTACGAGCCGGAGGGGATGTTGACCGTACACGCGGGGTTGCCCGCGTTCGGGTCGCAGTCGCCGCCGATGCCTGGCGGGGTGACGACCGTGTTGTTCAGGTGCTGGTCACCGGTGTCCGGACTGTTCACGGTCACCGAGTAGGTGATCGTCTGCGTGGCGCCGACCGCGAGCGGACCGGACCAGGACAGCGTCGGCGCCGCATAGGTGGCACCACCGGTGGCGTCGTTGTCGTACGTCGCGTCATCCAGCACGGCCGACAGGTCGTCACTGAACGAAGCAGGTGCGCCTGCGGTGTAGTCGACACCGCCGGTGTTCTTCACCGTGACGGTGTAGGTCACCTTCTGGCCGGGAACCACGTCGGCCTGGTCGGCGGTCTTCGTGACGGAGAACGACTGGACGGGCGTTGTCGTCGTGCAGTCGGCTGCTGTCGTGCAGCCTCCGCCGTTCGTACCGGGGGTGACGGCGTTCGTCAGTTCGTGATCGCCGGCGTCCGGCGAATCCACTTTCACCGAGTACGTGATGGTGGCGGTCTCGCCTACGGCCAACGCACCGGCCCACGAGAGCGTCGAGCCCGTGACCGTGGGCGCTGCGGACGTCGACCCGCCCGAGAAGGCCACAGCGGCATCCCCGTTGTAGACAGCGTCATCCAGCACACCGGAGAGGTCGTCCGTGATCGTCGCCGGGTTCGCTGCCGTGTAGGCGACGTTGCCGGTGTTCTTCACCGTGACCGTGTACGTCAGGTTCCCGCCGGGCTGGACGGTCGCGGCCGATGCGGTCTTCGTGACCGAGTAGGCCGGCGCCGGGCACAGCACCGAGGACTGCACCTGCGCGTCGAAGCCCTCATTCGTCCAGAAGCTCTTGATCTGAACGAGGATCGTGTTCAGCCCGGTCTTCCAGCCGGTCGTCAACGAGGTCTGCGCGGCATTCGCGAGTGTGAAGCCGGCGTACTGGTAGGGGTTCGTGGTGTTCTGGGGCAGGTTCGCTCCCGTTTGCGGGATGTTGTTCACCCACACGCCGGCAACCGAGTTGTCCGCCAGCCACTTCATGTCCAGCGCGAAGCTCGCCGGGTCCACTGCCGGGTCGAGGTTGAACTGGTACCGGTAGTACCAGTCCCCGCTGCCGGCGGTCTGGTTCTGAACACCGACTCCTGCGTAGTTCGCCGAGATCCACTGCGCGTTGCCGGCGGGACTGGCAGCCCAGGCAGCGGGAACCGCGTTGCCCACGACAGCAGGAGCGAAGGTGGTACCTGCCGGCGGAAGCACGGGGTTCGGGTCGGTGGACGGCGTTGTGATGCTCGGGTTGTGGTACAAACCATCGACACCGCCGGCGACGGTCCACCGGACGTCGTTCGATCCGGTGGTCGCCTGGCCGCCGGTCCCCGCGTCATAGCCGGTGTTGAAGATCGCCGGGTCGGTCGTGCACCCGATCGTCGGCGGAGTCGGGTCGGAGAAGGTGACCGTGGTGTCGCCCGGCGGGTTGAGGCCCACCGGCGTGACGTTGCCGGGACCGTTGGTGAAGCTGCCGGCCACCGGCGAGGTGACCTGGACCGTGATGGTGCAGGACTGCTCACCGGCCGTGAGCGTCCCGTTCGTCACGACGACGGACGTGGCGCCCGCCGTCGCTGAGGTCGTCGCATTGCAGGTACCGCCCACGGTGCCGTTCGCGAGAGTCAGTCCGGCGGGCAGGTTGTCGGTGAAGCCCCAGCCCGCCTTGGATGCGAGCTCGCTCGTGTTGGTGACGGTGAAGGTCAGGGTGGAGGTGCCGCCGGTCTGCACGCTGGTGGGCGTGAACGTCTTGTCCAGCTGCGGGGTCACATCCAGGATCTTGATGTTGTCGAAGGCGGCGTCGTTACCGACGCCCGTACCGTTCGCGTTCTGCATGCGGATGCCGAGGGTCGACCCGTTGAACAGCAGCGACCCGTTCGACGTGTATGTGCCGACGTTGATGGGCTCCGCACCGACCGAGCCGCTCGCGGGCACGTTGACGGTCGTACCGGAGGAACAGGCGTTCAGCTGGCCACCGACGTTCGTCGCCGTGCCGCCCTGGTTGAGGAACGCGAACTGGTACAGCGGCGCCGACGCGACCGGCGGGCAGTTCACCGCCGCCGTGTCGACGCTGAAAGTCAGGAACCGACCGGACGACGAGGCGAGGGGGATGTTGGTCGCGGTCTGGAACTCGGTCGCGTTCGCGCCCGGGTTGTTCTCGGTGTACGCCGTGACGGCGTGGTTGGCAGCCGGTGTGGCAGAGCCTCCGTGGACTCCCAGGGCGTACGCCAGCTGATTCAGGTGAGCTGAGTCGGTCTCGATCTGACAGTTGCCGAGCGTCGTCGACGGTGTGTTGTAGTTGCGGACCTGGCCGTTGCAGCTGGCGAGCCACAGGGGATCGGCGGTGTATTTCTGTCCCGTCGCACCGGAGTACGCGGTCAAGGCCACCGGCGTATTGGCGACCCCGTTCTCGAAGTTCTCCTGGAACGCCACGGAAGGTGTCTGCGGCGTCCCGGGCGTACCGGGTGCGGCAACCGCAGGGCCAGCCGTGACCACGAGGGCCGTCGTTGCGAGAGTGGAAACGGTCAGGGCAAGCGCACCGAGCGTCGCCACCAGCCTCAGTCGTCGTGACCGGAGGCGCGGCAGCACGCCGGCCCTGGCCTTTCTGCTGTTCTCGTGCGTCCCCACAGAGACCTCCCCGATGTGCGAAGGGAACACTCCGGCCCCCAAAGTTCAGTAGTCAGCTAATCGGTCACGACACGCCCCGGTCACGACGAGTACGCGAAGTTCACCCCGCAGGGTGGGGAAAACCATCCCCATCTACCCCCGAATGGGGTACGCTCCCTGATGTCTGATCGTGATAAATCGCGCGCTCGCCTCCCCCTCGATCGGGTGACATCAGCGGAAACCCACCGGTCACCCCAACGGGACGTGTGCGCCGGCGGTGAAGGTGGCAGGCTGATGCAGTGAGCGAACGATGACCTCTGAAGAGCTGTCTGACGATGCGCCGGTGATCATCGACCCGCGCTCGAGGCCGTTCGACCTCCCGGTGCTGGTAGCCGAGACCGGCGCGCGCGACGGCTGGCAGGCGGCGGCCGCCGTGGTCGAGAGCCACTGGGACGCGTTCGCGAGCACGGCGCCGAAACACCTGCTCGCCGCTCTGAAGGCTCTTCCCGGTGAAGCGTTCGTCAACATGCCCAGCTTGAGCGTGGCTGCCAACTACCTGCAGCACGTGGTCATCGACGGCGAACCGCGAAGGTTCTTCCACGACGGCCGGCTCACCCCGAACCCGGACCCCGAAGCCTCCGCCAACCTGGATACCCTCATCCTGCTGACCGGTAAGGCCGCCGGCGACCGCACCGCCGGCAGGCTGGAGGAAGCGCGGCGCACCGTTCTGGAAGCCAAGGCCGTCCTCAGCAGGATCGACGCTTCCGAGCGCGCCGCGATCGTCAACTCATTGCCGCACCTTCGTTTCCAGTGGGGCCGCACCCTCGACGCAGCGCAAGCCTCCGGTGCCATCGGCGAATACGAGGAGGCCTACGATCTCGCGCGGCTCACCCGGCAGCCGGTGATCGCACGGCGAGCGGCCGCTCATATCGCCTGGGCCCACGCGGACCGCGGGCGACTCAACGACGCCGACCTGTGGTTGGCCCGGGCTCAAGCAGAGCCGGCCACCAATGGCCGCTATGACGTGATCCTGTTCCTGACCTCGGCGTTGCTCAAGCAGGATCGAGGCGACCGCAGTGCTGAGGCGGACCTCGCCCGGGCGCTGGGCCTCCCGCTCGGAGAGCAATGGGCGGCCGCGCTCTGGGTGTCCGCCCTCCTGGCCCAGGGCAATCCCGGAGCAGCGTCGGTGGATGCCCAGCTCGAGCGCGAACTCGACCGACACTCGGAAGCTCAACTCGGTGGCTCCGATGCCCGCTACGTCAACGCCGCTCGCGCTCGCCTCGCTCGAGCTCGGCCACGGCTCCGCGGCAACGTTGCGCCCATCCCGACCGAGACAGCTCTCGATCCGCTGCTGGATGCGTCGCTCGCGTACTTCGAGGGCAGGTACGTGGATGCGCTCGCGAGCAGCGAGGAAGCCCGCAAGTTGACCGCCGCACCGCGCGTCGAGGCGCCCGCGCTGCTGCTGGCGTCGGCGTCTCACCACGAACTCGGCCACTTCCCGACCGCGGCCGAGTCGTTCCGCTCGGCCAACGCGATCATCCAGCAGCAGCGGATGTACAGCGCGTACACGTTCGTCCCCACACGGACGCTCGCAGTCCTTGCCCTTCAGGCCGGTGAGGTGATCCACGGCAAGCGCCCCACTGGAGGCGAAGAGCCGGCCCTTCCGAAGCTCACGAAACGCGAACGGCAGATCCTCGGGCTGCTTGCCAGCGGCCTGTCCGCCCAGCAGATCGCCGCCGACCTCTACATCAGCCCGAACACCCTCAAATCGACCATGCGCGACCTCTACCGCAAACTGGGTGTCAACTCCCGTGCTGCTGCGGTCCAGCAAGCCAAGGACTTCGAAGCATCCTTCAGCCACCGAAAGAAGCAGAGCCCAGCACGCTGAATCCGAAACGGAATCGGGCGCTCAGTCTCAGAGGAGCGAGACGATGCCGTTCGCCACGAGTGATGCTGCGCTGACGCCCGCCAGAGCGAGCGTGGTCCGCCTGATGAGGGTTTCGGATAGCCGGCCTGCGAAGAGAAGGGCGATGACAGCTCCGATGACCACCCCGGCGACCGCCCACCCGAGTTTCGAGACACCATTCACGAACGGTCCGAGAGCGATGAGCGTGACCAGGTTCAGAGGGAGGAAGAACGCTTGCATCGTCCCGCGCGCCACCGCTGCCGACCATCGCCGCGCCGATACGAACAGCGCAACAGGTGGACCGCCCACGCCCGTCAGAGCGGTCAACAGCCCGCTTGCAGCGCCCGTGATGACGGCGCCGCGTCTCCCGAGCATCCAGTGCAGTGGACGCCCCCGGGCAACAAGCACAGTGCCGAAGAGCACCGCCGCCCCGGCAAGCACGGTCAAGACCGGCGCGTGGACACTGCCCAGCACGAAGACGGCGGGGACGACGAGCAGTGCAGCAGGAATGAGCAGCCTGACCGTGTCGCCCAGGCGTACGAACCGGATGGAGCGGGCCAGCACGACGGCGTTCAGCACGATCGAGATGATCAGGACGATGCGAATACCGTCTTCGCGGCCCAGCGCCAAGATCAGAAGCGGTGAGGCGATGAGGCCGAACCCGATTCCGGAGAGGACCTGGAACGCTGATCCCGCCGCAGCCGCCACCAGTACAGCGACATCAAGCCACTCAATCACCCGGATCGCGCTTCACGGGAGTCAGGATCGCCACCAAGAGATATCCAGGCCGCCATCAGGCTTTTGAGCTCGGTCGACCCGGGATGTGGCTGAGAATCGATTTCGAGAATCCGCCGTCGACGCAGATGTCTTGACCCGTGACGTAGCCCGACAGCGGACCGACGAGGAACTCGATGACGTTCGCGACGTCCATCGGGTCCCCGATCCTGTGCAGCGGGATTATGCGTTCGCGCTGCTGTTTGATCTGCGAATCCTCGTACATCTTCTCCGTCATCCGCGTGCGGGTCATTCCCGGAGAGACCACGTTCACGCGGATCCCGTCCGAGGCCCACTCCAGTGCGAGTGTCTGAGCGAGCAGCGTCAATGCGGCTTTGCTCGGGCTATAGGCGCCCGACCCGGCATGTGGCATCTGACCGGACATGGACGACGTGAAGCACGCGGCACCATGACTGGCGGCCAGATGCACGTAACTGGCTTTCGCGAGAAGCCACGCACCGCGCACGTTGACGGAGAACATGTCGTCCCAATCCTCAACGGGCAGCTCGCTCAACGGGCCAGGATTTGCGATCCCGGCATTCGAGACGAGTGCATCCAGGCCACCGAATTCTTCGACCGCAGCCGTTACCATCCGGGCCGGTACCTCCGGGTCGCCCAGGTTCCCCGACAATGCGATCGCAGTACCGCCCATCGACTGGATCGAGCGAACGATCTCGTCCTGCAGACGGCTCGGTTCATGCCCGCACACCGCGATCATCGGCTTGGCGCCCCGAGCCAAGGCTGCCTCTGCCAGCCGCAGGGATGCCGCCGCACCAATGCCGCTGGTACCACCACTGACCAAAGCTCTCATCGCACGGTCTCCATTCAGACGTTCCATCCCTCGACTCTGAGGGCAGTGAGGGCCTTCTCGAACTCGTGCAGAGTGTCTTCTTCACGGATCACTTCGAGAACGGTGTTGTCCGTTCCGACTGTCGCCGCCACAGCGTCGCCCACCGCGCGAAAATCGATGACGCCGGTGCCGATCGGATCGTGGCCCCACACGTCTGTTCCTGTGTCGGAGACATGCACGAGGGCAATCGAGTCGTGATGGGAGCGCAGAGCTTCGGCGGGATCTTCACCGATGTAAGCGGCATTCGCGACGTCGTACACGATCTTGAGCGAATCATCGTCGACCGTCTCGACGATGCCTGCCAGCTCCTCGATCGTCGGAGTGAAGCAATAGGGGGTGTTTTCGAAGAGCAAGCGCACACCTGCCCGCTTGGCCAGAGGAAGCAGGTCGTCCAGGCTCTCGTAGAGCCAACCGTGGACGCTCTCGAGCGGTGGCGAGATCATGGGGCGCCGCGTGCCAGGAGAGATCACTATCTCGGAGGCTTCCCAGACCTCAGCGAGCTCGATGACCGACGCGATGTGGTCGATGCTCTTCCGCCGCATGCTGGCGCCGGGGCTCGCGAGGTTGATGTCGAACCCGCCGGCATTCAGAGACCTGATGGTGGCTCCGCGCTGCTTCAGCTCCGCGAAAGCCTCCGACCGCTTCGACCCGGACATCTCGTCCGGCCAGCAGTGCGGTGAGCTGATCGGCACCTCGAAGGTGTCGTACCCGTTCTCACACAGCTCTGCGATCGCCTCGACGGCAGTCGCCGACCACAGGTAGGAGAACGTGTTGATGATCATGCTCATGTCGGTTCCAATCAGTATCCGCAATCGGTCACGCGGGCGACGGGTGTCTAAGCCGTAAGCTTCTCCGCAGCAGCGAGGTACGCGTAGCTCGGCCAGCTGCTGGAAATGCGCGCTGCGGCTGCGAGCAACAGTGGTGAGAGTTCAGCCATCCGCGCGCTCGTCATGCGAACTGACGGGCCGGCGATGCTGATCGTCCCGGTGGCTTCCTGGTCGCTGCCCGCCCCGAAGATCGGCGCAGCAAGGGCATTGATTCCCGCATCCATCTCCTCGAAGGTCGTCGCGTAACGGCGACGACGAACCTCTTCGAGCTCGACAAGGAGCGAGGCCCGGTCGAGTGGCAGCCGCGCCGTGGTGCTGAGCTCGGCTTCGCGATCCAGCACTGCAGCCACCCGTTCCGGCGGCAGCGTGGACAGCCACGCTTTCCCCGAGGCGGTCGCGTGGGGAACCGCATCCTGGCCCATGACGGGATCGATGCGAAGAGACGAGTTCGAGCCTTGCGCTTTGGCAATCCACTGCAGAGAGTCGTGTGTCGCCACAGCCAGGCGGACGAGCTCCTGACAGTCGGCGGCAAGCGAATCCAGCGCTTGCTGAGCCCACGCATCCACGCCTGAGGAAGAAAGCTGCCGAAGCCCGAGCGCACCGAGCCGATGAGTCGCGAAGTAGGCGGACGTTCGAGGATCCTGCTTCACGTAGTCGACTTCGACGAGCGCGGCCAGAAGGCGGTGGGCGATGGCCTTGTTGATGTGGAGATGTTCGGCGATCTCGCTGACTCGAGAACCCTCTGGATGGGGAACGAGCAGCTCGAGCGCGCGCATCGCGTTCGCCACATCATTCGCCAAAGCCATGACCTTCTCCTCGCCATCGCGGTTGTAACCGTGTTACTGTAACGCCGTTACCACCCTGCCATGCGGCTGCGCCGGCTGTCAAGACTCGATTCAGGCTCTTGTCTTGCGCCGCTTCCCATTCCAGGCGAACTCCACCCGGGGCAAATGCTAGGAATGTCAAAACTATCCCGAACTTGGTATAGTTTTGACAATCTTGGAGGTACCGAAATGACCGTGCAGGCAGACCTGTGGGACGTTGCGACCGAACATTACGGTTTCGTCACAACCCGCGCCGCTCGTGAACTCGGTGTACGCCCCGGGGAACTCGCCAAACTGGCCAACCGCCACCAGCTGCGTCACGTCGCGCACGGGGTCTACCGCTTCGACCAGCTCCCCGTCACCGACCGCGATGGATACATGCTGGCCGTCCTATGGACCGGCGCCGACCAAGCAGCGCTCGGACACGAGACCGCACTTGCAGTGCACGAACTCTGCGAAGTGAACCCAGACCAGATCCACCTGACCGTGCCTCGCCAGAAGCGAATCCGTCGCGACGGCGGCGAAGGGTACGCGCTCCACCATCAGGACCTCGAACCGCGGCAAATTGGCTGGTGGGAAGGCATCCCGACCGTGACACCCGCCACAGCCGTCGATCAATGCATCGACTACGGCACGCCGCACTACTTACTGACGACCGCGATCAAGACAGCCCGCAAACGAGGAGCAATCACCGAAATGGAAGCAGCGCGGTTGCGCCGGAAACTCGGACGGCGTCAGTGAGCCGAATCGACCTGTCCACCCTTCCCGAGAAGGACCGGACTCCCCCGACGGTCGCAGCCCTCAACGCGTGGGTGAATCATGCAGCCAAAGAGCTTGGCATCGGCGACTCTGGCCGACTGTCCTGGCAAATCGCCTCAGCGATTGTCGTCGCCGCTCTGCAACGAGTGTCCGACCCTGAGTTCGGCGCGCTTTTTCTCCTTAAGGGAGGCGCCTTCCTCGAGCGACGACTCTCGGCAAGATCCCGAGCCACCAAAGACGTCGATGCGATGTTCCGCGGAGAGGTCAACGCTTTTGCACAGAAGCTCGACGAAGCGCTGACAGAACCATGGGGACCTTTCACGTTGAGCCGTTCAGAGATCGAGACCATCAACGTGCCGGCGCGACGGGTGAAACCGCGCCGATTCGATGTGCGACTTGACATCCGAGGTCGGGTCTGGCGCAAGATCCAGGTCGAGATCGCATTCGCCGACGGCAAGACGCAACCCGGTGCCGAATACGTGCCGGCGGACGACTTCGGATTTTTCGGGCTCGAATCGGCCAACGAGCTGGCTACTATCTCGCTTGCATATCAGGTAGCCCAGAAACTCCACGCTTGCACGGACCCACACGACCCGCCGGCCCAGCGAAACGACAGAGTGCGAGACGTGGTCGACTTACTCCTGATCAAAGAACAGCTACTGCTCGACGGAGTCGCCCTGTTGGAGTTGCGGGCTGCAGCCGAGGCGGTGTTCGCCGGCCGGGCGGCGGAGGCGGAGTCGCTCGGGTTTGACGGGCGGAGGTGGCCGCCAGTGGTTGTCAGTAACGAGATCTGGGTAACCGACTATCCCCGCGCGGCCGGCAAGGCAGACGTGACGTTGACGCTCGATGAAGCGATTTCCGCAGTCAACTCCTGGATCGAGGAGATTGCTGCGGCTTGAATTTTGGGCTGCGTCGATTCGCTGCAGAGTCTTGTTGAGGCCCGGCCGCGATGCGGTGCGTTCCAGCCCGTCAGCGTGACCCGGAAGCAAACCTGGCAGACCCGATTTCCGACGCACACTGCTGGGCAACGGCCTGATCCACGCGGAAGTAGGTGAAGCTGCCTTTTCGCCGCACGATGAGGTCGAAGGCGACTGTCTGCCCGTTCTCTTTCCGCTCGAGACGTACCGCAGTCGTTCCAAGGCGGTCATGCGCGGCGACGGCAGTGATCCCAGTGCTTGCATCGCGTGGCATCGACAGAAGGAGTCGCGGCTGACGTTCTGTTGTCCAGACGGCAACTTCTGACTCGTTACCGACAATCATCAGCTCCTGCGGAATCGTTGCGCCTGGTCTGACTCGATGGAGTTCCTCGGCGAACTGATCAGTGCGGAACACCGGCCATGATGTCCCGGAGCCTCCCACTTGAGCCGCCGAGCGCTGGAACGTTTGCCATGCGACCACGCTAGGCATCACGACAGCTGAGGCCGCCACCAACACCAGCGCAACGACAATCGTCCAGTCGAAGCCGGCACCGTTTGCCATAGCCCACGCGAAGCGAAAGCCCGCGTACCCCGCAACCACGATCAAACCGACCCAAATCCACCGAGTGACGGGACCCCGCGAACGAGTGGTCGCGACAACGCGAGAACCCGCCCCACCCGTGTCGGCAACCCCGGCGTAGATCAGCGGAGATGAATCTCCGGCAGGGTTCACCGAGCTACGCGCCTCCCGACGTCGGAGCCAATCCGCGACATAGGCGATCGAGTAGATGGTGAGAACACAGCCGAGCAGGGTCCAAACTGCCCACACGGAGCGCATGAATGCCTGAATGTTCAGGATCGCAAATCCGATAGTTCCCAGACACGGCGGTGCCAGGACGATGACAGCGATGAAGCCGAGACGCCGCCATCCGGCGGACGTACGAAGGTTCATTCGCGCTCCTCGAACTCCAGCTATCGATCCATCCAATTCTCCAGCCATCAATTGTGGGTCGTTGGGCGTCGCCGCGATGGTCTTCCTGGAGGCGTGGCGCCCGTCGAGACGCCGTTTGCGTCGTGGACCGCTCCATCGTCGCCTGGGTTCTCCTTCAAACGCTCCTGCTCCACCCACTGACGAATTCGTGCAATCGCCCAACGGTTTCGTTGCGCCACGACCTCTACTGAGCCTTCCTGAGCGGAGAAGGCCACGAGAGGTGTGAACATCCGCAATCCCGATCGCGTGCGGGCACCAGAATCGCCACCCGTACCAACCAAACCGGGCGCACATGGTCAGTGTCTTCTGGTCCTTGGACCTCACCGAGGGTCATTCGGCGAGAACATCCTGATGTGCCACGGAAGTCTTTCTACCAAGCAATTCTGCCCGCTCGTGGGATTCTGTGGGTTTCGGCGGTTCCCGTCGGCCCGGCCTGCGTACCGAAGTCGATGACGTACTTGACCCCGCGCGAACGGCCGGACGAAACGACAGCCTCGGTCGCCGGCGCCTGCTCGGCGGTGACTGTCGTCACATCGAGGCTGAGCTCACCAGCGGCGGCAAGCTTCGCGAGGCGCTCCAGATCCGCGCCGTCCGGGACGATGTAGAGGTTGTTCGTCGTGATTCCACGCATCGACTCGGGTGCGTCGGAGGTGAGGGATGTCAGCCGCCCTCCGTCATCGATGAGCTTCATGGCCTCCTCAGCCGTACCGGCGGCCGCGATCAGGACAGCGTCGAAGCGACGGTCGGTGGTCTGCGCCCAATTCTCGGCATGCGAGTCGATGATGTCGACCGCGCCGAGCCGGCGGAGCCGGTCGGAGTGCCGGGGACTCGCGGCGGCCACGACCTCCGCACCGCCGAGGACTCCGAGCCGGATCGCCATGACAGCGTTGGGCCCCGAGCCGACCACGAGCAGGCGAGTCCCGGCGCCCACCCGCAATTCTTTCAGCGACTGACTCGCTGTGAGAGCCGCGACGGGGAGGGCGGCGGCCGTTTCCGGGCTCAGCCCGGACGGGAGCACGGCCGCACTCGAAGCGTGGACGAGGACTTGCTCCGCCCAGAATCCACTGCCACCCGGAAGAGGTGTGTCGTGCACGACCACCACGTCACCCAGCGTGAAGGTTTCGGTGTCGGGGCCGATCGCGATGACACGGCCGACCCCCTCGACCCCGAGAGCGGCGGGTGGCTTCAGCTGAACATCCCAGCCGTTGGTGATGTGCAGGAGAGCATCCCACGGACCGATGCCGGCGGTGATGGTCTCCAGCAGAAGTTCGCCCGACTTCGGCTGGCGAGGGGTTGGCAGGTCGAGGACTTCGACTGTCGCGTCGACGGTCCGGGCTCCGATCCCGATCATGGGGTTTCTCCTATCTCTAAGACGCTCTGCGAGGTGTCCACGCAGTTCCGTGCGATTACTCGTGCGCGACCTGAATCGCAGTACTCCTCATCGGCGTCGACGTGCGCCGTGCTCTTACTTCGCGGCCGTTCATCGCCGCAACCGGGGGTCGCTGGGCTTTGGGGAGGGCCTCCACAACGAGCCGGTAGGAATCGTTCACAAGGTCACCGACCAGTTGTGCGTCGACGGCGCCCCCGGGGTGGACCGTAATCCAATGCACCTTGTTCATGTGATAGCCGGCTGTGATGTCGGAATGGGCTTCGCGCAGCGCGAGGGCGTCCGCGGGGTCGGCTTTGAGGATGACGACCGGTTCGCCGGGCATCGCAGTCTGGAGCATGAAGACTTTGCCCGAGACTTTCCACACCTCCCAGTCGCCGGTGGATTGATGGGATCGCTCTACGCTCGGCAATTCTGCCGCGCGAACTGCGGCCCATTCCTGCACGGTGAGGTCGTGAACCATGTTCTTCTCCTGCTCGTTCGTCGTGGGTGCGGGATGGCCGGCGAGGTCACATGAAGGTGAACAGCCGGTCGTTGTCGAACCTCGAGATCGGTGTCGCGTAGGCCTTCGCCTTGTCCGGGTAGCCGAGGGCGAGGAGGACCGTGGTGGTGTAGCCGGTGCCCGGGAGGCCGAGCGCCGTGTCGACGGTTGCCCGGTCGAAGCCTTCGAGCGGAGTGGCGTCGATTCCGAGTTCGGCTGCCGCCATCATCGTCATCCCGAGCGCCATGTACGTCTGCTTCTCCATCCAATGGTCGAGGTCGTCGTAGGTGGCGTCGCGAATGTTCAGGAAGTCGCGCGTCATCGACTCCCACAGGTCGTGCTTCGCCACGTCGGGAAAGCGCCCGTCGGCCCGTTCCTTGGCGAAGACCGCCTCCAGGTGGTCATCGGGCACGTCGGTGCGCGTGGTGAGGACGACCACCTGCGACGCGTTCATGATTTTCTCGGCATTGTCCTGGAACCGTTCCCCCAGGTTGTCGGCGAGCTTCCGCTTACCGGCCTCGGTCGACAGCACGTAGAAGTGGTTCGGCTGGATGTTCACCGACGACGGTGTGGAGCGCAGGAAGCGCAGCAGCTGCTCGAGAGTCTCCTCCGGAATGGTTCTGCTGCCGTCGAAGTAGCGGGTCAGGTGCTTGCTAATCAGCTTGTCGAGGTCCATCAGTGTTTCTTCCTTCGTGTTTCTCAGTGATTGGTGTTCGTTGGGGCGATCTCGGCGGACAGGTCAGCGAGAGCTGCGCTCGAGGAGGGAGTCGATCCGCCCGAAGTCCATTCCGGTTGCCACGGCCTTCAGGTCGCCGTGGACGAGTGCCTGGACGGCCTCCTCTGCTGCTCCCATCGCGTGGACGTAGAGCGCCGGGCCGAGGCTGATTCGCTTCACGCCGAGTCGCAGAAGCTCGTCCACGGACAAGACCGCGTCGGCGGGTGAGATCAGCACATTCACGGGCGTCGGGGATACGGCGCGGATGATCGCCCGGAGGGTGTCGGCGTCAGGAGGGTACGGTGCGAAAACGACATCGGCACCGACCTCCGCGAACGCGGTGAGCCTCCGGATGGTGTCGTCCAGATCGGGGCGGCCCTGGAGATAGTTGTCGGTGCGACCGGTGACCACGATGCGTCCCCGTGACGCGTTCACCGCGGCGCGCACGCGTTCCACAGCGTCGTCGAATTCGCGGATCGGATTGTCGGGATCAGCCGACGTGTCTTCGACGCCGATCCCCGCCAAGCCGTTCTCGATCGCCGCGTTCACCGTTGCGGCGACGTCACCGGGCGTCTCGCCGTAGCCGTCTTCGAAGTCTCCGTTGACGGGCAGCCCGGTGAGCCGGGTGAGCAGGGACGCATGTGCCAGATGCTCGTCGCGCGTCACCTTGTGCCGCCCGTCGGTTCGGCCGAGCGAAGAGGCCAGCGCGAACGACGATGTTGCGATCGCCTCGAATCCTGCGTCGGCCAGCAGCTGGGCCGACAGCCCATCCCAGGCGTTCGGCATGATGAAACCGCCCTCGCGCGCGTGCAGTGCGAGGAACTTCTCGTAGAGTTCCGAACCACTCATCTCAGGCCGCCTTCGCGGCCGGAGCCGGCACATCGACCACGGTCTGGTTGACGTTGTTGATGTAGTTGGTGAGGAGGAACACCACGGTGATCGTGACGATGGCGAGGATCTCCGCGTCGCTGTACCCCGCGCCGCGGACGGCCGCGATGTCGGCATCTCCCACTTGGCCGCGGGTTTCGACGACGCGCTGCACGAAGCGGGCAACCGCGGCACGGCGAGGGTCGGTGGAGCTTCCCGCGAGGGCCAACTCGATGTCGTCGGCTGACATCCCACCGAGCTCGGACGACACGAACGAGTGCAGCGCCTGGCAGTAGTCGCATCGGTTGGAGTGCGAGACGGCCAGCGCGATGGTGTGCCGGGTCTTCGCGTCGAGGAGCCTGCCGATGCTGCGCTGCAAGGTCATGACGATCTCCAGGACGGCGGGATTTGCCGCGATCGTGGCGAACATGCCCGGCGCGAAGCCGAATTGACTCTGGATGGCGTCGAGGACGCTTCGAGCGCCGTCGGGGATCTCCTCGGGCTGCGGTGGGGTCAGTCTCGACACGGGATGCTCCTTCGTAATTTATGGGACGATATCGTCCACTTAAGGAGTGTGGAGCATCTGGAATGGGTTGTCAAGCCCATTTTTGTGATAGCGTGCCTCGCATGAGGAGCGCGATCGGATCCGGGGACACGTCGAGGCTCACGGCCAAAGGGCGGCTCACGCGGGCGCGGATCCTCGAACATGCGGCGCAGCTGATCTATGCGCACGGCGTTCGAGCAACCAACAACGATGCGATCCGGGCTGCCACGGGCATCAGCGGGTCACAGCTGACCCACTACTTCCCCACCAAGGAAGACCTGGTGCTCGGCGTCATCGATTGGCAAGCGAACGACATCCTCGAGTTCCACCGGAGCGAAGAATTCGGAGGCTTCGACACCATCGAGGCGTTCCAGCGCTGGGCGGACTTCTACATACTCAGCGGCCGGCCGTTTCAGAATGGCTGCAGTCTCGGCGCACTGGCCGGCGAACTCATCAAGACCGACCTCGACATCCACGATGCACTCGCCTCCGCATTCCAACGATGGCGGGAGATCTTCACCGGAGGGCTCGCGCGGATGCAGACGCTGGGCCGGCTCGAACCGTCAGCAGACCCTGTTCAGCTCGCGAACATGCTGCTCGCGGCGTACCAGGGCGGCATCATGCTGGCCCAGATCGCCCAGGACATCGCACCCCTGGCGGACGCACTGAACGCCGCGGTGGACCACCTGCGTACGTACGTGGTCTCAGGCGGCTGACCTCATCCAGGTGGCAGTCAGCAGAAATCGGCCCACAGGCGCCGGGGCCGTTCAGGGTCGGTGCCGTCCAACATGACGGAGGCCGCTTCTCGCGGCGATCCCAGTTGGTTCAGCTCTGAGGAGACGAAAGTCCAGTCCGGGTCGCGGTCGGGATCGTGGTCGACCCACAGCGAGAAGTTCCAGAACCCGCGGAAGCCGGCGCTCAACAGTTCCGTCCCGTCGGCGACAAGGACCGCGTCCTGGGAACGGAAGGGCGCGATGATTCGCTCCCGCAGGAGGTTCGGATCGATCGAAGCCGGAACACTCTGACGCTCCACCTGTGCTCCCGCATCCCTCAGCGCGGTCGCGAATAGGTCGGCTACGCGCGAGATCTCCTCGTCGGCATTTCCGGTCACCGCGATGAATCTCGGACCTCTGCGATAGTGGTGGAGGAATTCGGCCGCGACTCCGCGGTAGAAATCGTCGGTATCAGAATTCGTCGTGTCGATGTCGGTCATTTGTCCTCCTCAGCGACTGTGACAACCGTCTTTCCTTGTGACCCTGTTCCACTCGAGAACGCGGCGACAGCGTCCTCGAGCGTGACGACTTCCCCGACGAAGGTTCGGAGGCGACCGGACAGAACACGTCCCGCGAGATCGCTGAGCTGCGACCGGTCGGTTTCGACGACGAAGAAGCGCGTAGTGATGTCGGATCGATTCACGTCGGGCGGGCTCGCGATAGCGATCACGGTGCCGCCCGGACGCACAGCTCCGGCGAGGCGTGCACCGATGGTGCCACCGAGTACGTCGAACAGGAGGTCGACGCGCAGCGCGAGATCGATGTCTCCGGCGTCCAGGTCGATGAACTCGTGCGCGCCTGCCTCGATGGAGCGGTCGCGATGGCTCTTGCGGCCGGCACCGATGACGAACGCGCCGGCTTCTCGAGCTAGCTGGCTGGCGAGCGTGCCGACGCCGCCACCCGCTCCGCTGATCAACACCGTCTGACCCGCACGCAGCCCTCCGTGCTGGAAGAGCCCTTGCCATGCCGTGAGCCCGGAGATCGGGAGGCTGGCAGCGGTGACGAAATCGATATCCGCGGGCAATGGGGCCAGGTTCCGCGACTCTACGGCGACGAATTCCGCCAGAGTCCCGTCCCTCGTCCAGTCAGCGACGCCGAAGACACGCTGACCCACCGACAACCCGGTAGTTCCGTATCCGAGTTCTTCCACCACGCCGGCGACCTCGTGGCCCGGAATGCTCGGGGTGCGGTCGCGGCCGGCCCGGTCTGTCCAGGTGCCCGGCCACGCCAGCTCCCCTGTCGTGTAGCCCGCAGCGTGGACTCGGACGATGACGTCGTTTTCAGCGGCGTGCGGATATGGACGGTCTTGGAGGGTCAGGCCGCTGGTTCCCGCGGCCCGGTCCGACACGGCGATCGCCTTCATTGTGGCTCCTTAGCTGGCTACGGCCTCGATGTTCAGCCGCTTCGATCATGGCTCGTCGATACCGCCATTTCCATGTCGAGTTTTCAGGCATCGGTGCATGGGTTGCGTGCACCAAGGAGAGTCCACATGGTGGCGATCAACGCTAACGCCCCGTACCCCAGGACGATCTGAGGCAGCGCGAACACGTCGGACAGCTGTCCCGCGATCAGCGCCGGTATCGTCGCACCGCTGTAGCTGATCAGGTAGATGACGCTGAACGTCGGCGCACGGTCGTCGATCGTGCTTCCCGACAGGAGGCCCCGTGTCACCGCACTTATGGCGATCCCTTGCGATGCGCCGGCGACGATGGTCGAAGCGATGAACAGCAGCAACGCCCCGGTTCCGATCGCCGCGATGACCCCGATCATTCCGATCAGGAATGTGCCCATCCCCAGGCGTTGCGCTGTTGCGGGTGCGAATCGGCTGCCGAGCGGAGCCCCGAACGCGCTCGGCGCCATGTAGGCCGCGAACACCAGTCCGAGAACCAGCGGGCTTGCGGTGTGGAGCTGGTTCTCGACTAACGCCGGCACGAAAGCTTGATAGAAGGCACCCACCGACCAGGTCGAGAGGAGAACGGCTGCGGCGATCGGGATCAGGTGCTTCACTCGTGCGGGAACCCGCACGCTCGGCATCATCGATCGCCGCGCCCCGGGCTTTCGACTCACCGTCTCCGGGCTGATCGCGATGAGAGCGATCGAGAACATCAATGCAGCGATATCCACCAGGTAGACGAGCTGCCGAGGCCACGGCCCGAACTGAACCAGCGCGCCGGACGCGACAGCGCCTACCGCCAAGCCCAACATCACGGTCTGACTCGAGGCAACGGATGCCACCCAGGCCGGCCTGGCCGGCGCCGTATCGACGATGTAAGACGTCAGGCTGCTGCTGGCGAGGCCGGCTCCGAGTCCGAGGAGAAGCCGGCCGGTGACGAGGCTCTCGAGGCCGTGGACGTTCAGCAGCAACACGCAGCCGAAGAGGAGCAGCGCCAAGCTTGCGATGGAAATCGGGCGGCGCCCGACATGGTTGGACAACCGGCCGAGCACCAGCAGCGTGGTGAGGGTTGCGGCCGAGTAGACGACGACGGCAACCGATATTCCGGCATTGGTGAAGCCGTCTTGTGCTCGGTACACATTGAAAAGGGGCACGGTCGATCCGACCGTGGCGAAAGTGGAGATGAGGGCGAAGACCGCCGCAGTGAACGCGAGCCGGGTGCGGACCCCCGGACGCGCGAGAACATCGACAGAAAGACTGGGGTTCATCTCATTTCCACTCCTTCTTCGTGGCGCCCAGGCGGGCGGACGAATCACAGGCGGAGAGGCTCATCCCGCCTGCTTCGACTCAACCGTTGGCTTCACGAAGGAATGACTTCTTACGCCCGACCTGTTGTCGCGACTACTTCTGTCGCTGAATGGGCCCGCCGGGTGCAATCACACCGAGAGTTGATTGAGGGTCTTCTCGTCGACCAGCGCAAGCAGTTCGAGGTGAGCGATCGCCACGTCGATCGCCGTTGCCATCGGCGCTACATCGTGCGATGTCTGCGCCAGCAGGTATCCCCCTTGAACGGCAGCGATGAAACCGATCGCGAGTCGATCCACGTCTGCCTGCGGCGGGATGGTTCCTTCGAGTTGGAAGCGCCGAAACACCACTCTGAAGAGCTCTTCCCAGGCGTCGAACAACTCGCTCAGCTTCAGCCGTGCCACCCAGTCCTGGTCGGCGACTTCATTAGCGAGGGAACCCAGCGAGCAGCCGTAACGGCCGTCCTGCAGAGCGTTGGTCTCGACTATCGCGTCGCGCCATCGCCGCAGTCCCGCGAAGCTGCGCACATTCTCGAGACGCTCGCGCTCGCCGCTGATTTTGATATCGCCGACGTATTCGATGACGGCCCGCACGAGTGCCGGCTTGTCATCGAAGTGGCGATACAACTGCGACTTGCTCACCTTGCTCGCGGAGACGACGTCGTCCAGTGTGGTGCCGCCGACACCGCGCACGCGCATCAGATCAGCCGCGGTCGCCACGATCTTCGATCTCGTCTTGGCCCCGCGAGCCGTCAAGCGCCTAGCCGCGCCCGGATGCGAGCTCTCGTCCACGAGGTCATCCTAGGGCCGGAGGACCGAATGAGGCTGAAAAGTCGACGCAATCGTCCCTACGAGGAGCCCAGTCCCGCCGGCCCGGATCTCTCCAACTTCTGCACATCCCAATAGAGGCAGTCCACGAGGTCATGCGCCGGACAGTGCGGTCCCGCGTCCTCCGCCGAACCCGTCGCGATGCGCGCGAACTCACCCTGCGCCTTGCCGAGCAAGGCAGCGAACTCGTCCTCACGCACGACACACCCCACGACACCGAGCCACTCACGGAGGAGCGTCTCCACGTCTTGGTGGTACACCGTCGAATCGACCCACACCCGCTGAACGATCCCGGCGATCTGATCCGCTCGCGGGGCGGGCCCCGCACCATCCATCACCGGAAACGTCTGCGGCTGCGTGGGCTTCTTGGTTCTCATTGTTTCTCCATCGCGACGGTGGAAACTGCCCACAGTGGGATGCTCCTCCGTCTTCCGGCGACGCGGCACGACGTTCCGGTCACGAGTATCGTTCTTCCCGCCACGGGTCGCCGTGAAGGTTGTAACCGTATTGCTCCCAGAACCCTGGATCGTCGTCGGCCTGCATCACGAGCCCGCGGATCCACTTCGCACTCTTCCAGAAGTACAGGTGCGGCACGAGCAGCCGTGCGGGCCCTCCGTGCTCGGAGGCGAGGTCCTCGCCGTCATATTCGAACGCGATCCAAGCCTTTCCGCCGAGGATCTCATCCAGGACGAGATTCGTGGTGTAACCGCCGAAGGAGTGGGCCATCACGTAGCGGTATTCGGTATCGACCTCGGCGAACAGCCTGTCCAAGGACACGCCCCGCCATTTCGTGCCGACCTTCGACCAACTCGTCACGCAGTGGATGTCGGTGTCGATGTCTTCGAACGGGAGCGCATGGATTTCATCCCAGGTCCACGTGCGCGTCTCGCCGGACTCCGGGTGGATGAAGAACTCCCAGTTCTCCGGCGCGATCGACGGTGTCGGACCGGCAGAGAGCACAGGAAAGCTCTGCGTGAGGTGCTGCCCCGGCGGTAGGGCATCATCCGGTTCCGGCCGGTGGCCGGTGAACCCTCTACTGAAGACAGCCATAAGGTGTTCTCCCTGCTAGGCCGTCTGCGCGCTCTCTCGGAGGTCGCCGTTGAGACCGTTGGGATAGAAGCCACCGGAGGTGACGCGATCCCCGGTCAGGTACACGATGTTGAGGATGTGCTCGGGCGAACGACCATAGGCGCGTCCTTCGGCGTCGGTGGGGACCAGATTGAGGGTCTCGGCATCGCCGATGCTCTGGTCGTCGGATCCGACCCCGTCGACGGCGCCGCGAACGTTGGAGATCTTCTCCACCGCTCTGAAGACGCTGTCGTCGATCATGCCCTCGGTGTATAGGGAGGTGCGAACGATTCCCGCGTGGTACGCCTCAGTGGCCAGAAGACCAGCAGCAGCGTCGAGGTACGTCTTGTTGGTGATGAACGGCGCTGCTCCCTTGAACGCAGTCACTCCGACGTCCTCGAACAGATATGCGGCGAACAGGAAGTTGAGGTCGTTCGCGTACGCGTCGAACGTCTCTCCCGGCTTGATGAGTCCAGCTGCGAGCGCGGCCGCGGTGAAGCTCTGGTCGAGGGAGATCGCCGGCCGGGACACGGCAGCGCTGCCGAGCGCGTTCCGGAGGAACGCGACGTGAGCACGCTCGTCCGCGGCGATCTCCGCGGCGACCTTCCGGATGACACTGCTCGTGAATTGCACCGGGCGACCACCGCTCACGTCGCCACGTGTGCCCGTCCCCGTGGTCATCTCGTCCGGCAGCGTCATGCCGCTGGCACGCAGATAGAACTCGGCCTCGAGGTACTCGAGGTTGAGCGCGAAGTTCAGGATCGAGCCGTCGCTGATCTCCGGCAGTTCAGCACCGGCATCATCGGTTCCTGCCGCTGCGACCATGCCGGCGAGAGCCGCTCGGTCGGCGTTGGTCTCTCCGCTTCGACGAATCGCCGCTGTGAGGAAGTCGTTCTCGGACATGTCAGACCCTTCTCTGTTCATTCGGATGACGGTCAACAGTTAGCGGCACCGTGGCCGCCGACCTTTCCTTATGGACGCGGAAAGATGTTGAGCAACCAGGATCGGCTGGACGATGACGAGGTCGTTCGTTACGCAACCCCTACCCGCCGCGGGGAAGCCCGATTCACCCGGCCTTCCAGATAGCCGTTAGCGGTCAGGTAAGCGCGGATTTTGCGGCGCGCATCGAAGACCGCCTTGTAGATCGCACCGGGAGTGGAACCGGACCGGGCCGACACCGCATCGATGGAGAGGCCGTTGACCACAATGGCTACGAACAACTGCCGCTGACGTTCGGTGAGCGTCTCGACTGCACGCTGCACTGCCTCGATCAGGTCGCGTTGCTGCGCTTCGGCGAGGGGATCGGACGCAGCGAACCGTTCCGGCAGACGATCCCAGTCCTCGGGTTCGAGGGCGACAGAAGGGCGACGCCAGAAGTGCCGCCCGAATTTGCTGGCGATCTCGAGAACGACGAAGCTGTACGCCCACGTCGTGAAACGGCTCTCGACGCGAAATGTGGGGAGCTTTTCGAGCAACGCGATCATTGCATCGTCGGCGGCTTGATGGGCGATGTCCTCGAGTTCGGGACCGCTGATGCGTGCAGCTGGTCCCCGCCGGTAGGCCTCCTTCAGCCCGACCTTGAGCAGCAGCTCGTGTAGTCGTGCATGAGCGGCGCGACACTCCGCGCCGTGACCGCTGAGGGCGGTCACCCAAGTAGATGAGTCTTTGTCCATGCGGGGTGGACCTCAATTCGGTGTAACGGAACTATTTCGTCCACTTTAAATCCCCCTTAGGACGTCGAACAATGTCAAAAGCTACTGAAATCTGGCAATGTTCGCAGCCTTAGCCTCCGCCAGGGCAAACGGATGCGCGGACTTATTGGACTATTTCATTCTTTTGTGGGGATACTGGACGGATTAGACCACTCCGTATCGAATCGCGACCTCACCGGGAGAAGTCATGCCGGAAGACATCCTCGACACCGACGACGCCACCCTCCGCTTCAAAGAACGGGACTGGCGCGTAGAGCGCACCGCGGCCTACGAATGGTCGATTTCCAGCGCCAGCGGCGATGCTGTCGGCACGTTGCGGTGCGTGACACCCCTCGGCAACGACGGCTATCCGGTGTTCGACCTCGAACTTCCGTACGCGCCAGAGACGAAGGAAACCGAGGGCACGGACTGGGTCTCCATCCTCGAGTACGGGATCAACGAATACATCGACAGGGAGGATCTCGAAAACCCGGGGTACGTCGAGTGAGCGGTCGACGCCGGCGGCTCGGGTCCGCCCCCGCTCCGGCGCCGAACGTCGGTACCCCATCATCCGAACTCTCATGAGCGATTGCCCTCGATGCCACCAGCTGCTGGGGCGACGGAAGAACCCGGACTACGACCGCGACGGCGACATCAACCGGTACATCCTCGACTGCGCCGACTGCGGGTACACGGAACTCACCCCGGAGGACACGTGGCAAGCATGCGGCCGCGGGCCTCGACAGGCCGCCACGGATCTCAGTTGGTGGTGGGGAATTCCCGGTGAGCGCCCTTGCCTGCGTGAGGAATACCGCGCGGCTCATTGAGCAGGATGCCCAACGGCATCATTGCGGCGCCGAGCGCGACTGTGTCGCCACCGAACCGGCACGCGACCAACTCGAATTGGTTCCCCGGTCGGTCGAGTGCGGAATGACGGATCGCAGCTTCGATGCGCGGGCCGAGCGCCTCCATGAGGCGCAACCCCACCCATCCGCCGATGATCACACGCTGCGGGTTGGTCAGGTTCACCAGGCCACCAACGGCTGATCCGAGCGTCTGCACCAGTTCCTCTACAACGGACGCAGCGACTGGGTCGCCTGTGCGGTCCGCGTCGAGTAGCTCACCGATCGCCCGCCAACCGGACCCGTCGAATCGTCCGCCCGCATCCCGCCAGCTGTCGAGGATGGCGTCCGCTCCGAGATAGGCCTCGACGCACCCTCGCTGTCCGCAGCGGCACAGCCGTCCGTTGCGTTCGATCTTCAGATGGCCCCATTCCCCTGCGCTGCTCATGTGCCCGTGCGCGAGTTCGCCGTCACTGACGATCGCCAGGCCCACCCCTCGACCGAGGAGCAGCACCAGTGCCTCCTCGACGTCGCGCGCTGCTCCGTTCCACATCTCAGCCATCGCCAGCGTCTTCGCCCCGTTCTCGGCGAAAACGGGGATATCGCCCGGGACGAGTTCTGTGATCGGCACGGCCGGCCAGCCAAGGGTCTGAGCGTAGAGAACCTGTTGTCCCTTCTCATCCCATTCAACGATCCCGGGGAGCCCGAGACCGATGCCCACCATTCGCTCCCATGCGCCCGGATTGCGTTCACGCAACGCGTCGACCGCCTCATGGAGGTCCTGGGCTATCGCGTCCAGGCTCTCCTCTTCTCGTCCACCGCGGAATTCGCGGTCGACGCGGGTCATCGCAAGATCGAAGAGTTCGACTGCGACGCCGCGCTCCCCGACGTCAGCACCCAGCAGGTACGCGCCTGAGGGCTTCGGCGCAAGCAGCGTCACCGGACGGCCGCCCTGGGAGGCAACCATTCCGGCCTCGATGACGAGGCCTTCGCTGATCAACTCGGTGGCGATGTTCGTGACGGATCCGACAGACAGGCCGGAGTCCCGCGCGAGCTCCGCACGGGACATGCTGCCGGCCAGAATTATGCGCCGGAGCGCCTCGCGACGATTGCGCTGACGCACGTCACTTACTCGCGCCGGCGCCGAACCGCCGGCGCCGACGCTGCTGGCGGCTGAAAGTCCCGTCATGCTTCTAGAACTTATCAACCGATCGCCCCAGGGATGATCCGTGAGATGGCAGTGGGCGCGGTCGCGACGACCCGCAGCCCGCGGTCGCTGACATGGATGCGGACCGGCGCGTCCCTGCCGGCCCGATCCAGGACCCGAGTCGTCTCGGTGTCGATCCCAGTCGCGACCTCGTATTCGACCCAGTCGTCGGCCTCCAGCTCGACGACGAGCTCCTCCGCAGGGTGATACGGCCGCCCGTCGGACTGTTCGAACGGATTCGCCGGGTTGTCCCCCGGTTGGCGCCAGGCGATTGCCACGCCGTCGCCGTCACGAATTCCGGGAATGAGGGGATCGACCCGGGTTCGGTAGGACTCGCCCACCCCGCGATAGCCGAAGCCCCAGCTGGGCAGCACGGCCGGGCGCTCTGCCAGGAGCGCGGCCACAACGTCGACCCGTGCTTCGCAGTTCTCGATGCGCACGGCAGCGAGGAGGTCGTCGAACACCCGCTGGGCCTCGGTCCGTGCAATCGCATCCGGATCGTCGATGCTTGCGACGACTTTGGCCCATCCGACAGGCGGAACGATAGAGATGGGCGACGTGACCGTTGCGACCTTCTTCCACGGCCAGAAGCACCAACCGATTTCGTACGTCTCGTAGAGACGGAACGCAGCGTAGATCCACTCGACGGTGTTCTCGCCGCCCTCACCCATATAGATAGGCAGCCCGAGTCGATCGCGTGCTTCGAGGAAGGCGGCGATGCTTCCGACGTCCGGCGGCGACCAGTACTTGTGGAATTGAAGGCAGGAGTTGTCGTCCCAGACCTCCGTGAAGATGTCCCAGTTGGTGGCCCAATGCGAGCCTTCGTACATGATCAGATGATCCGGGTCGTGCCTTCGAATGACTGCAGTGAGGTCTTGATACAACGTCGCGAGCTCCTCGGCGTACCGAAATTGCCATTCGTTGGGCAGAGGTTCGTTCAGGAGGTCGTAGCCGAGCACCACGGTCTCGGTCGCGTATCGTTTCGACAGGTCTTCCCACAACTGGATCGTCCGCGACCGGTATTCGTCGCTCATGAAGAGCTCGGGAATCCCGTGGGGCGAGTCATCGATGTTCGTGCCGGTCTGGCCGCCGGGCGCACCGTGCAGGTCGAGCAGCACCCAGAGCCGGTGGTCTCTGCACCAGCCGATGAGGCGATCGATCATCGCATATCCCGATTCGATCGGGGCGCCGTCCTCATCCTGGATCACGCGCGCATTGATCGGAAGCCTGACGTGGTCGAAGCCGCTGGCGGCGATCTCGCGGATGTCCGCTTCGGTGATGAAGACGTCGCGGAACCGCGCCCAGAAATCTGCTGCCTCCGCCTCGCCGATCAGACGGGACACGAGCGCCTCGATCTGGCGTGGGGACTCGGCACCCGGGCCGAACCGCCACATGTACCCCTCGGGGAGCATCCAGTTGCCGAGGCCGACTCCACGCAGGATGAGTGGCCGTCCTGTTCCGTCGACGAGTCGGGCGTTGCTCGCCCGGACGAAGCCGCTGAAGTCCGCGGGACGCGGTTCGAAACGACGATTGTCGGGCGGTGTCGCAGAGTTGCTCACAGTGATCTGTCTCCCCATTTCATTTCAAGCCCGAGAGCGCGAAGCCCTGGATGACGTACCGCTGGAACACGATGAAGACGATCAGGATCGGCACCACCATGACGGTGGACGCTGCCATCTGAAGCGACGGGTTGACCGCGAGCTCCTTGTTGAGCAGGGACAGCCCCACCGACAGCGTGTAGAGGTGCTGGTCATTCGCGATGACCAGGGGCCAGAGAAAGCTGTTCCAGCCGGTGATGAAGGTGAGCACGGCCATCACAGCAAGAATCGGCTTCGCCAGCGGCATCACGATGAGGAGGAAGGTCCGGATTTCGCCTGCGCCGTCGATCCGCGCCGTCTCGAGCATCACGGTCGGAATCGTGCTCATGAATTGCATGAACAAGAAGATGCTGAATCCTCTCACGAGCGTCGGCAGGGCGATTCCCACCAAGGTGTTGGTCAGTTTCATGCCGTTCAGAATCAGGTAGGTCGGGATCATGGTGACCTGTACCGGGATCATCATCGTCGCGAGCACGAGGAAGAACATCCATTGCTTTCCCCGGAAATCGAACTTGGCGAAGGCATAGCCCGCCATCGCCATAAGGAGAAGGCCGACACCCCCGATCAGCACGACGATGATCGTGTTCGCCAGGTACTGGCCGAAATCGAGTTCGGTGAAGAGCGTGCGGAAGTACTGCAGCGTCGGCGTATGCGGCAGGAGCGTGGGAGGGTAGGTGAGCGATTCGGATTGGGGCTTCACCGAGGTCGCCAGCATCCAGATGAACGGAAAGGCTGTGACGACGGCACCGACGGCGAGCGCAACGCCGATGACGACCGTGAGACGGCGTCCGCGCCGATTCGTCGACCGGTGACGGAGGGCACTGAGGCTAGTAGTCAACGTCGGACCTCCGCAAGCGAAGCTGAGCGACGGTGATGACCGCGATCAGTACGAACAGGATCAGAGAGCCCGCGCTGGCATATCCGAACGCGCTCTGTTGGAATCCCTGGTGGTAGAGAAATATCGAGATGGAGGTGGTCGCACCGAGGGGCCCGCCGTTGGTCAGAACGAAGGCTTCGTCGAAGAACTGGAACCACGAGATGATCGTGGTGACCGTGACGAAGAAGATCGCGAAACGCAGCAGCGGTACGACGATCGAACGGATCTGACGCCACTCGCCGGCGCCGTCGAGCGAGGCGGATTCGAGATACTCGCGAGGCACACCCTGGAGCGCGGCGAGGAAGATGATGATATTCAGTCCTGTTCCACGCCAGATCGCGACCAACGCCACAGAGAACTTTGCGAGCACCGGGTCGGACAACCACTGGACGGGTGGAACGCCGACCAGGGAGAGCACCCAGTTCAGCAGCCCGAACTGCGTGTTGTACAGGTAGCCCCAGACGAGCGAGATGGCCACGATCGCCGTGATGGCTGGGATGAAGTAGAACGCGCGCAGCGAGCGGAAGAACCAGTTTCCGCTTCGATTCAGGAGCAGGGCGACGCCGAGCGACACGAGCACGACGGATGGGACGCCGATGATGACGAAGAAGGCCGTGTTCCCGAGCGCTTGCCAGAAGTCCGGATCGGCGAAGAGCTTCACGTAGTTGGCTGCGCCGATGAAGTTGACGTTGTGCCAGTCGGCGAGGCCCGAGATGTTCATGTCGGTGATGCTCACCGCTGCGGCGACGACGATGGGGAACACCCCGAATGCGAGGAGCAGCAGCATCGCGGGGGCGATGAAGAGGTAAGGCGTGAGCCTGCCGCGCCCGGGTCGGGCTCGGGTCGCGGCAGTTCGCCGTCGTGTCCTCGCGGTCGTGAGGACATTCGAGACAGCCATGCGGATCCTTCGGTGCGGGTTCGAAAACAGTGGATGGTGTGGGCCGCCCGCGGGGAGCGGCCCACCCCATCTATTTGGCCGAGATTCCCGCCGTGGACTGGTAGAACGTCTCGAGTGTGCTCTTCGGGTCGCTGTGTGTCAGGGCGATCGAGTTGAGCGCTTTCAACAGGTTCGTTCCGACGCCGCCATCCCAGTTGGGGATGATGGGCAGCACCTTGGCGTCGGCGAGTTGCTTCGTGTAGACCTTGACGAGCGGGTCGGAGGTGAAGGTGGAGTCGTTCAGTGCGGCCTTCACGGTCGGCAGCTCGCCGTTGATGGTGTACCAATTGAGTTGGGTGCTGCTCTTCGAGAGGAAATCGAGGAGCTTGAGCGACCCGTTCTGGTGCTTTGACGTCGTGAAGATGCCGAGGTTGGAGCCGCCGAAGAGCGAGGTGCCTTTATCAGCCGCGGGCAGCGTGCTCACGGTCCACTTGCCGGCCAGCTGCGGTGCGGCTGCGTTGATTCCCGCGGCCAGGTAGGGGCCGCTGACGAGCATCGGAACGGTTCCGGACACGAAGCCCTGAGTCTGGTCGAAGTCGGCGTTCGTCGGAACGCTTTTGTCGGCGTAGAGCCCGGTGTACAGGTCGACGGCGTTGTGGAAGGCGGTCGTGTTGAAATCGATGTCGCCCTTCGAGTTGACGATGTCACCGCCGAAGTCCCACGTCATCTCCACCGGGAGGGCGTTATCCCACTGCGGAATGTAGTAGCCGAATTTGTTCGGGCCGCGCTGGGTCAGGGTTCTGGCATCCGCGCGAAGCTGGTCCCACGTCGTCGGCGGGCTGTCGATGCCGCTTGCCGCGAGGATATCGGTACGGGTGAAGAGAACGCGGGTGTCGGCGACCCACGGAACGCTCACGATCTTGCCGTTGACAGCAGTGGCCTTGCCGCCGACTCCATCGGCGAACTTCGACGCCGCGAGGTTCGGGTAGGCCGCGATCTTGCCGTCGAGAGGCAGGAGCGCCCCTGCGTCTGCGAACGATCGGAGCTTCGTCAGCCCGATCTGCACGACGTCCGGGCCGGACCCGGACGCGACTGCGGTGGTCAGTTTCTGATCGATGCTGTCCCACGGAATGGCGACGACATCGACCTTCTGGCCGCTGGACTTCACGAAGGGTTCGACGAGCTTTTCGAAGTTCTTACTCGAGTCGCCCATCACCCAGACGGTGAGAGGACCGCTCGCGTCCTTGGCGGTGTCTGCGGACGTTCCACCGCTGCACGCGGTGAGAGCGAAGGCCAATCCGGCCACGACGACCGGAACGATCGCCTTCTTGAATTTCCTCATCATTGAGATTCCTTTTGACTTGGTGCTCGGGGGAGGACAGCACTTATTTTATGACTTATCATAACCATTGCTGGAAGCCTGTCAAGAGCCGGTGGTTCGGACCTTCGAGCATAATTCAGACCTTATCGAAAGGTATAGACAAAGCTTCGTTCCTCGGTGAACAATGGCGCGGTGGACAAAGGGTATCCACATGCCGCGTGGTCGCGGTCTTCTAGGGATGAGGGAAGGTTTCAATGAAGAAACGATGGTTGATCGCGGCAGTCACTGTCGCCGCGTGTATTGCAGCACTTGTCAGTGCTCCGACGGCTGCGAATGCAGCTGCACTGGGCGCATCCGACTTCCTCAAGGCAAGCGGATCCGTTCTCAAGAACAATTCCGGTTCCGGATCCACCGTCAACCTCCGCGGCACGAACCTCGGCGGCTGGCTCACGCAAGAGGATTGGATGTCTCCACTCGGCGAGTATGCCGTGGATCGCACCGGCTGGGTGGCCAGCGCCTCGGCGGGCGCCTCCGTCGCCAACGCCATCGATGGCAGCGACAGCACGCGCTGGACGACAGGTCTCGCGCAGGGCGGGACGGAATGGCTCCAGATGGACCTCGGCGCGCCGACCCTGTTCAACAGGCTGTCTGTGAACAGCACTGATTTCGCCGGAGATTTCCCACGCCAATACGACGTGAGCGTGTCAACGAACGGGACGACGTGGGTGAGCGTCGCCAAAGCGACCAACACGGCCGACGTCGTGACCGCGCGCTTCCCAGCCCAGGTCGACAGGTACGTGCGAGTCTCGCAAACCGGAACGGCAACGAACTGGTGGTCGGTCGGCGAGTTCAACCTCTTCAATGACCCCGTGCTCTTCAACGGTACAAGCACGGCCACAGCGTCGTCGACCGGAAGCGGGACCACGCCGTCCGCCGCTCTCGACGGCAACGAGACCACATCGTGGAACAGTGGAACGGCGCAGATTCCCGGCCAGACCTACACCATCGACCTTGGCAAGAACAAAGACCTCGACAAGGTGCTCTTCGACTCCGGCTCAGGTGCACCCAACGACTATCCGCGAACCTGGGACGTCCTCGGCTCCACGGACGGAACCAACTACACCGAGATCGCGTCCGGCTACGGAACGAACCGAACGGTGCTGGCCGACTTCCAAGGGTCGAAGACGGTGCGCTATCTCCGCCTCGCCTCCAACGGCACGTCCGCCAACTGGTGGACCATCGCGGAAGTGGCGATCTACTCGGGAACCTCGCTCGATCGCGGTGGCTGGGCGGTCTCGGCCTCGACTTCGACCGCGGTCGCATCCGCCATCGACGGCGACCTGACTACACGCTGGACCACGGGCGCACCGCAGGCCAGCGGCCAGTGGTACCAGATCGACATGGGTGCGCTCATCACCGTCGACAACGTGACGATCGACACTGAGAAGAACTCGACCTCGGAACAGGACTACGCGCGCGGCTACAAACTCGAGACCTCCCGCGATGGCACCACCTGGACACAAGTCGCCACAGGCGTAGGTGAACGAAAGGCGACGACGATCGACTTCGTGGCCACCGCCGCGCGCTACCTGCGGATGACGCTCACCGCGTCATCGACGTCATGGTGGTCGATCGGTGAGATCACTGCTGCGCTCTACAACGACGACTTCTCGCTTCAACAGACGATGGCCAGTCGATTCGGCACGTCAGGCGCACAGACGATCCTGGATGAACACCAGAACACCTGGATCACAACCACCGACCTCGACAATCTGCAGTCGATGGGCATCAACTTCTTGCGGGTCCCGATCGGATGGAATACGTTCCTCAACCTCGACGGAACGTGGAAATCCAGCCCGTGGACCAAGATCGACTGGATCATCAACCAGGCCAGCGCCCGAGGAATGTATGTGCTGATCGACCTGCACACTGTCCCGGGTGGCGACTGCCCGTGGGGAAGTTGTGGGCGGGTCGGTCCCAACCCGGCAGGGTTCTGGGGCAATTCCACCTACCAGAGCTGGGTCGAGGGCATCTGGAAGGCGATCGCCACGCGGTACGTCGGTAACCCCGGCGTCGCCGGCTACGACCTCATCAACGAGCCGCTGATCGACTACGGCGAAGACTCGGCCGATGTGACGCAGAAGAGCGACGTCTACAACACGTTGTACAACGACGTCAGGGCGATCGATCCGAACCACGCGATCTTCCTCGGTGCCTTCTTCGACTACAACGCCATCGCAGCTCCGACCACCTATGGCTGGACGAACGTGGTCTACGAGCTGCACCCGTACGATATGCCCAACTCGAAGGACTGGACCGCGCAAGACAACCTGGTGAACAACCAGCTGTCCTCGCTACCGTCCAAGCTGTCGAGTCCAGGCGTTCCCGTGCTCTACGGCGAGTACTCGCTGTACTACAACGATGACGTCTGGTCGAAGTTCATGGCAGGGCTCAACGGGCTGAACGTGTCCTGGTCGAACTGGAGCTACAAGGTTCGCGGGTCCGCGACCGACGGCTTCAGTTACTGGGGCTTCTACTATGGGGACCCAGCACCCGTCCCGGTCATCAATTCCGATGACTCGGCCACGTTCATCCAAAAGATCGACCGGTTCGGGACGGCCAACTTCACTGCCAACCCACGACTGATCGCAGACGTGTCCAAATACGCCGGGGGCCTCTCGACATACGCGCCGACGGCCATCTCGGCCAGCGGCTGGACCGCAACCGCATCATCAACCGGCCCGGGTGGTTCGGTCGGCGGAGCGATCGACGGCAACAGTGCCACACGGTGGAACAGCGGACAGTCGCAAGCGGGTGGCGAGTGGTACCAGATCGACATGGGTTCGTCACACACGGTCGCGATGGTGACCGTGCAGACGCCGTCCAACGCGCTCTGGGACTATCCCCGCGGGTACACCCTGCAGGTGTCGACCAACGGTACGACCTGGACCACGGTCGGTACGGGGATGGCGTACGGATGGAAGCGACCGATTTCGGTCACGCCTGTCTCAGCTCGCTATATTCGCATCACCCAAACCGGCGTCGCTCCGCAATGGTGGTCAATGGACGAGGTGACCGTCTGGTCGTCCTACTGACGCGCAGTCAGCAAGCAACGCGATAGGAGGCCGGCCCGATGACTCATCGGAAAAACGTGAAATGGCTCGGAGTTCACGATGAGCGCGGGCCGGCCGCATCCGGGTCGGCCGCCGCTGCAGCCCCCGGCTCGACCGGCGCCGAGTCCGTCTGCACCGTCTTGGTGTCAGCCGGGTCCTTCTGGCGCCGGCTGGCGAACAGGAACGGGATGCCGATCAGCTCGACTGCTCCACCGATGACGAGCGACGTCCCGTAGCCCCAGAGGTCCGCCGCGCGTCCGAGCGCCGGCTGGATGAAGACCCCGCCGAGGCTGCCGAACAGCGAATCGAAGGACAGCACGGTCGCACGCTGCTTCGACGGGATCATGTCGTTCAGATACGCCTGACGGACCGGACCGGCCACCGCGAACACGAAACCCCAGATCACCAGGAAGGCGACCGCGAACCAGAACAGGCTGGTCACCCCCAGTGCCACGAGAATCAGGATGCTCACCAGGGACGCCCCGATCACCGTCGTCGTGCGCTTCGCGAACAGCCTCCGGATACGCGGGGCGAGCAGGCCACCCGCGACCTGCGCCAACGACAGAATGGCAGCGGCCAGCCCGGCGATCGAGTACGCGGTCTTGTCTCCGTAGAGCTCGAGCAGATACGGCTGCAGCGCGTAGAAGGCGTAGATGCCGACGCCGGAGGCGAACGGCGCCGACAGGATCACCCAGCGCACCGACCGTTTCCGCAGCCCGTGATCGATCGATTGCTTCAGCACATTCCTGGTCGCAGCGAACGGGCGCATGGAGTGGTCGGGCGTGAAGCCGAGGTCTTTCATCACAATGGCGGCGAACACCAGCATGACGGCCAGCACCGCGGCTCTCAGCAGGAAGGGCACCCCGAGATCAGTCGCCTGGGCGATGATGCCGCCGAGAACCGATCCGACGAACATCGAGATCCCCGTGACAACCAGGCCGCGGCCGAACACGGCCTCGAGACTCCCGGCATACTTGGCGAACGCCAGCGCGTCGACGAGCCAGGCGTCCACCGCCCCCGAGAAGAACGTGAACCCCAGGCCGAGAAGCGCCGACACGATCGCCCACCAGACGAACGGCGCGTGCCAGAGCCACAGCATCCAGTACAAAGCGGTCGTCACCGACAGGGTGATCGTGCCCAGCAGATACGACGCTTTCCGTCCGACCGTGTCGGCGACGACGCCCGTCGGGATCTCGCACAAGATCGTGCCCACGGTGAAGGCCGAATTGGTCAGGAAGACTTCGAAGATGCTGAGCCCGGCATGGAGCAGGAACAGCGTGTTGACCCCCCAGATTACTGACGCCGACAGCGTGAACGTCCCGGAGATCACGAGGTAGCTCCGCACGACGCGGGCAGGAGGTACGGCCACGTCGCTGACGGTCACGGTGTGCCACCCGGCGCCCAGGGGTCGGCCCAGGCGGTAACGCCGAACCCCATGGCGACCTCGCCTCGGGCCCGTAAGGACTCGGTGTGGCTCGTGGGCCGCTGG
>JBQCCO010000210.1:0-6473 GCA_051962155.1 Leifsonia sp.
CTGAATCCGGTTACATCCGTGCTTGTTCTACTTTACCGGCGAGGGCATTGTCGGTGGGTGCGGTGTGGCCGGCGCCGGCCACGAAGGCCCGGTCGGCGATCACGTTGTCGGCGACCGAGCACACAGAGCCGCCGCGCTTGCCGAACAGGGCGGGGAGGGTGACGATCGCGGCCGACTCCCGGTCGCCGTTGAGCACTCCGGCGCGCGCCCAGGTCTCCAGGATGTCGAGGTGCCACGGCTGCAAGTAGCCGCCGACCGACGGGCGCCCGACCCCGCAGAAGTCGCTGTCGCTCGAGCGCGTAACGCCCACGTGGTGCGGCAGCCCGAGCTGCGTCGCGGCGCGGGACATCGCGACGACGATCTCGTACGCGGCCACGCCGGGGTACGACACGGGGATGTAGGCCTGCGTCATCCCCTCGTCGCGCACGACGCCGGAGGAGATCACGACGTCGCCCGGTTCGACGGACGGGTGGATGCCGCCGGAGCCGCCGACCCGGATGAACGTGTCGGCGTCGGTGAACTCGAGCAGCTCGTGGAGGATGAGCTCGGCCTCCGGCGACCCGCTGCCTCCCGAGATCGCTGTGATCGGGATGCCCTGGTGGGTGCCGGTCCAGCTGGTGAACATGCCGGAGCGGCCGATCTGCTCGGCGTTGTCGAGTCGCTGCGCGAACTGGGTCGCGGGGTCGTCGTCGTAGGCGCACAGGGGATCGCGGACCATGAGGATGACGTACCGGGCGACGTTCCCGGGGTCCAGCTGCGAAAGTGCGGGGCGACCCTCGACGAGCAGGCCGCGCTTCGGCACGTTGCCGGCGAAGACGTAGCTGTCGTAGAGGGCGGTCGGGTTCCAGAGTCGCGTCATCGGGATGCCTTTCGATCGGTCGGTGGGTGGGGGCAGTGCGCGCGGCGCGGGTCGCGGGTCGCGCTCAGTCGGTGAGGGAGGTCGTGATCGCTGCGGCGGCCGACCGAACGGCGTCGCGCACCGCGTCGTCGACCAGCGGGGCCCCGGGCGCCGCGATGACCGCGGCGGCCGCCGCGGCCGCGAGACGGCTGGCGGGCTCCGGGTCGCCGGACTCCTGGTATGCGGCGATGAACGCTCCGGAGTAGCTGTTGCCGCCGCCGGTGGGGTCGGCGACCGTGGTCGGGGCAGCGGGCACGTGGACGCGACTGCGGCCCTGGAGGACGAAGGACCCCTCGCGGCCCAGCCGCAGCAGGACGACCGGGGCGAGCGTCGCCGCCGCGCGGATCGCGTCGTCGATCGATGTCGTGCCGAACAGGGTCAGCGCCTCCGTGCGGTTGAGGGAGACGACGTCGACAAGGGCGGCGTGGTCGCGGAGGTCGTCGGCGAGCTCCGGCACGGTCGCGTCCGCCGCGACCTCCCAGAGGATCGGCACGGCGGAGGCCGACCGGAAGCCGGCGATCTGCGCCCAGTACGGCTCCTCGGCGGCGTGGAAGAGGTACACCGCGGCCAGGTCGCGCCCGCGGATCCCGCCGGGGATGTGCCGCGGGAGCGGCGTGTGCGCGTGGAAGTGATCGAGCCCGTAGACCGGCGTCTCGCTCCGCTCGCCATCGGCGAAGTACTCGATCCGGGTGCGCGGCCCACGATCCCCGACGACGAACAGGCCGCTCGGGTCGATCGAGCGCTCGTCACACCAGCGGGTGAGCTCGAGGAGGTCAGCGGCGCCCGTCCCGGAGACGAGCAGGCTGGTGCCGGGCGGCGAGACGAGGCTGGCGCCCACGGCGGCGTACGCGCCGGCGCCTCCGACATCGTCGTTCGAGTGCCGGCCTGTCGGGTCGTAGATCTCGTCGATGACGATGTGCGACAGGATGGCGACCTTCCGTGACACGCGGCGACCTCCCTTGGTAATGTTGTTATGCCTACAATACCCATAGTTCGCACGCGGCGCAGCGCCGCGGGGAGGAAAGCCATGAAGAACCTGCTGATCGACACCGACCCCGGGATGGACGACGCGCTCGCCATCGCCCTTGCCCACAAGTCGGCGGGGCTCGACATCAAAGCGATCACCGCGGTGACCGGCAACCTCCCGTCCGACCGCACCGCGGCCAACGCGCTCAAGGTCCTCGACCTGCTGGGCGCTCCGGACATCCCCGTCGCCCAGGGACCGACGCTCCCCCTCTCGGGCGACTACCCCTCCGACCCGTTCTCGCATGGCAGCGACGGGCTGGCCGAGTCGCACTTCGCCGAGTCCGCCCGCGAGCTGGATGCCCGAACGGCCGCGCAACTCATCGTGGACGTCGTCGACGCGCACGCGAACGACATCACCATCTGCGCACTCGGCCCGTTGACCAACATCGCCCAGGCGCTGGAGATCGACCCCGGCCTCCCCGGCAAGGTGTCGCAGCTCATCATCATCGGCGGCTCCTTCGGCGAGACCCCGTACGCCTGGAGCCAGGCGACCGGGGACAACCCGGTGTCGGAGTGGAACATCTTCGTCGACCCGGAGGCGGCGCACACCGTCTTCCGCGCCGGCTTCGAACTCGTCGCCGTCGGCCTCGACGTGGCCACCCACCCGCGTATCAACTTCCGGCCGCACGATCTGGAGGCCCTCCGCGCGTCCGACTCGGCCGAGGCCGCCCTGGCGGCACGCGTGGTCGACTTCGTGAACGGCCGCGGCTACCAGTCCTACTGCTCGCTGATCGACAGCGTCGCGGTCGCCGCGGCGATCGACCCGACCCTGATCGAGACCGTGTCGCTGCGCTGCGATGTCGCGACGGAAGGCCGGCTGACCCGCGGCATGACGGTCGTCGACCGCCGTGCCCACCACCAGTGGACCGACATGCCGCTGATCACGGTCGCGAGCGACCTAGACTTCGACCGGTTCCTCGACCTGGTCACCGGAGAACTGGCCAAGTGACCGCCGGGCCCCCGTTCGCCGAGCTCCACCTGCACATCGAGGGGACGCTCGAGCCCGAGACCATCTTCGCGCTCGCCGCCCAGCAAGGCCTGCAGCTGCCCTACCGCGACGTCGAGGATCTCGCGAAGCGCTATGACTTCACGAACCTGCAATCCTTCCTCGACCTCTACTACGACAACATGGCCGTCCTGCGGACCACCGAGGACTTCCGCACGCTCACCGAGGCGTACCTGAAGCGTGCTTGGACAGCCGGCGTGCGCCACGCCGAGCTATTCGTCGACCCGCAGGCGCACACGAGCAGGGGCGTTTCGGTCGGTGCCGTGCTCGGCGGCGTATCGGCGGCGCTCGACGCGGCGGCGACGGAGCCGGACGGGGTCACGGGCGGGATCATCGTGTGTGTCCTCCGCGATCAACCCCTGGATAGCGCGCAGCGGATGCTTGACGAGGTGCTCGCCTCCGGCATCGACATACTCGGGATTGGCCTGGACTCTGCTGAGCTGGGCCACCCGCCGGGGGCCTTCGCGCCCGTCTTCGACCGCGCGGCTGCCTCGGGTCTGCGCCGTGTCGCCCATGCCGGCGAGGAAGGTCCCCCGGCCTTCGTCTGGGAGGCGCTCGACGAACTTGGGGTGGAGCGGATTGACCACGGCGTGCGAGCGCTGGAGGACGTCGCCCTCCTCGATCGGCTGGTGAGGGACCAGGTGCCGCTGACAGTCTGCCCGCTCTCGAACGTGCGCCTGCAGGTGTCGCCCGACGTCGCTGCGGTGCCGATCCGCCGCATGCTCGACGCCGGACTTCTGGTCACGGTCAACTCCGATGACCCCGCCTACTTCGGCGGCTACCTCGACGACAATCTCGACGCCGTCGCGGCTGCGCACCACCTCACGGAGTTGGAGCTGGCACGGCTGGCACGCAACTCCGTGAACGCGTCATTCGCGACGGAGGAGCGCAAGAGGGCTCTGCTGAGGGGTGATTCGTGATCGACCTGCTCGGCTGGTTCGGCTCCGGGCTCCTCGTCCTTTCCCTGCTCCAGCGCGGGATGCTCACACTGAGGATCATCAACCTCGCGGCGTGCGTCGTACTCGTCGGCTTCAACTGGGTCATCGGGGTATGGCCGATGGTCGGCATGAACACCGTCGTCGGCTTCATCGACATCTATTACGTGTGGCGGATCGCTCGAAACGAGCGGAAGGGCGGGGGCAGCGACGCAAACGTGGATGGTACGCGCGCACTGCAATAGGGGAGGCGCGTGCACGCGTGTTTTCTTCGACCGCTGGACGTATGCCGGACGCCACGCCGGGGCCACGGGAGGAGTTGTCGCCCGTCGCCCCGAACCACCGCATGAAAAGACCGGACCCGAATGGGCCCGGTCTTTTCATCTGCGATTCATCGTGGGGTGCCGCGACAAGTGCGAATGGAGTGTCGGCGAGACGCAAATAGAGAGACCAAACGAAGCAACCTGGCGCACCCCGTCCCCCACCGACGCGGACTACTTCACCCAGCTCACTGCCTGGGGGTACAGCCTCAGCGACGTCGAGCAGATCGTCACCGGCCAGGCGAATGCACGATTCGATGACAAGACAGACGGCACCGACGAGGTCGTCGCCGAGGACGAGTAGGGGGTGGGATGGGCGAGTTCCGCCTCGTGCGGGACTCGCCTTTCCCGTGTCAGTGCACGATCAGAACAGGTCGCGCACCTGCGATCTCAGCACAGCAGCGGCGGCGCAACCGCCGGGCCGCTGCTGTGCTGGGTGACTCGGTCGAAGGCCATAAACGGCACGCATGCCGTTTCCGCGGTCAGCGCGGCCAGCCGGCCGATCACGGTGTGCGGGTCGGCGGCGATCGCCCACCCATCCACCGCGTACTGACTTACCGTCTCCACACACTCCTTCTTCTCCGCAGCACTGGGGTGGGCTGATCCTGCCACCCCGACCATCCCGCCCTGCAGTTCCGGGCCCATGTTTCTGGTGTCGATGATGAATACCCGCATCCTGATCACTCCCCTGTGTCGATCGTTTTTGTTTGCCTTCCGGCGGAGAGATCGAGTGCGAGTGGGAGGGGCGGGAGTGCCGGGACCGTGGAATACCGGAGGGAGCGAAGCGAGTGAGGATATGCCGCGAAAGCCCGGCACGGGAGCCGCGGGAACGAGCTACGATCGGCCGGCGGAAAGACAAACAAAACAGCATGAGCAGCGCCGCCGCAGGCGGCACCACCCACAACAGCACCCGGCAACACCAACCAGTGCGCCTCAGTGGTCTGGGGATCAGTGCTCAGAGCCGGGGTGTGGAGTTGCTGACGCAACCCGTGCCTCATCGACCGTGTGGTGGGCTGTCCGGCCGTTCATCGTAGGTCGCTGACGCACCTTGCCGTTCCAGCCGCTCTGCCACGCGCCCTCCGGGCTTATCTCGCAGCAGAGCGGCTGGCACTCCCGGTGCTCCCGCTCCCCACCGACTCCCTTACCGAACAGCCCACCAAACCGGGTGACCACAAGGGAGCAGACACCATGACCAACACACCGATGAAGCACAATGCGGAAGAGCGCAAGGCCCAAGCCGAAGCGTTACACGCCTCCATCCTGGAACAAGTCCAACAGCTCACCGTAAGCGGCCGGTGGCAACAGTTCCTGGACTTCGCCCGATCCTTCCACCAGTACAGCCTGAACAACCTGCTGCTCATCCTCGCCCAACACCCCAACGCCACCATGATCGCCGGGTACCGGCAATGGCAGGCCAAAGGCCGCCAATTACGCAAAGGCGAAACCGGCATCAAAATCTTCGGCTACAGCACCAAGAAAACCACCCACACCGACAACGACGACCAGGCCGAGGAAGACCGGGCCCAGCATCAGCGCGTGAAGCACTACTTCCCTGTGCTGTCCGTGTTCGACATCACCCAAACCGACCCCATCCCCGGCGCCACCACACCAGAGAACCCCATCCAGCAACTCACCGGTCACAGCGACCACGGCATCCTCGAACCCCTCACCACACACCTTGAACGCAACGGGTGGACACTCTCCCACCAGCCACTCACCCGGGCGAACGGATACACCGACCCCGAACAACGGGCCGTCATCCTCAGTGATGGGCTCGCTCCCGAGCAGGCAGCGAAAACCCTCCTCCACGAGACAGCACACATCACCCTCGGCCACACCGACAACCTCACCGAATACCGGAAACACCGCGGACGGATGGAAGTCGAAGCAGAATCCGTCGCCTACATCGCCGCCGGACTAACCGGATTCGACACCAGCAACTACAGCATCGGCTACATCACCAGCTGGGCCAACCACGACCTCACCCTCATCCACCAAACCGCCACCCGCGTCCTCCAGGCGGCACACACCATCGCTTGTGCTACCACCCCATAACAGCCGCCACCTTGCAGCGACGCTGCGGCGCCTCGGGAAACGATCAGATGGGCCGGCCCTTTGGGTCGGCCCATCATGCTCGCTGCACACATAAGACTAGAGCGAACTACCCAGCCCCGGAAAGACAATGCCGCTCGTACTAGCCGCTGCTAGCGCGGCCGCGCCCGCGAAGCCTGCCCCGCATGGAAAACACTCAAGCGGAGACGGAGGGATTTGAACCCTGACGCCGCACC
>JBQCCO010000211.1:0-19610 GCA_051962155.1 Leifsonia sp.
GGTGTCCTTCGTCCTCACCTGGTTCCCCAGCCACGAGCCGCGGCCGACCCCGGCGGATCCGGAGCAGGCGCTGGCCGCCACCGAGTTGTTCTGGACCCGGTGGAGCGCCCAGAGCAAGGCGTACGGACCACACACGGATGCCATCCAACGCTCGCTCATCACCCTGAAGGCGCTCACCTACGCGCCGACCGGCGGCATCGTCGCGGCGCCGACCACCTCCCTCCCGGAGCAGCTGGGAGGCCCGCGCAACTGGGACTACCGCTACTGCTGGCTGCGCGACGCGACTCTCGCGCTCCAGTCGCTGCTCACGGCCGGATATACGGAGGAGGCGGTGGCCTGGCGGGACTGGCTGCTCCGGGCGGTCGCCGGCGACCCGGCGGATCTGCGCATCATGTACGGCCTGGATGGGCGCCGGCGGCTCCCTGAGGAATCCCTCGAGTGGCTCGGCGGCTACGACGACTCCCGGCCCGTTCGGCTCGGGAACGCGGCCTCCGATCAACTGCAGCTCGATGTGTGGGGCGAGGTGCTGGACGGCCTGTCCCTGACCCGCGCGACCATCGGCGCGGGCGACGACGCGTGGAACGTTCAGCGCGCGCTGGTCGAGCACCTCGCGACGATCTGGCGCGAGCCGGACACCGGTCTCTGGGAGATGCGCGGGCCCCGCCGGCACTTCACCCACTCCAAGGTGATGTCGTGGGTCGCGGTCGACCGCATGATCCAGGGGGCGAAGCAGTTCGGCCTTGCCGGTCCCGTCCGGCGCTGGGAGCGGCTGCGGGCCGAGATCCGTCGCGACATCCTGGCCAACGGCTACAACGCCAAACGGAACACCTTCGTGCAGTCCTACGGCTCGACCGCCCTGGATGCGTCCCTCCTGCTCATCCCCCGGGTCGGCTTCCTGCCGCCGGACGATCCGCGCGTCATCGGGACCATCGACGCGATCCAGAAGCACCTCACCGACGACGGCCTGGTGCTCCGCTACCGGCCGCAACGCAGCGACGACGGCCTTCCCGGCGAGGAGGGCGTGTTCATCGCCTGCTCCTTCTGGATGGTCGACGCCCTGATCGGGGCCGGCCGGCGGGAGGAGGCCGAGACGCTGTTCGGACGCCTGCTGAGCCTCCGCAACGATCTCGGGCTCCTGAGCGAGGAGTGGGACCCGCATGCCTCGCGCCAGCTAGGCAACATGCCGCAGGCGTACAGCCACTTCGCCCTGGTCCGCGCCGCGTTCCACCTGCTTTCGGGCGGAGTGGCGACGACGCAGGACCGCATCCCCATCGCGAACGAGAAGGACTGAGCAGATGCCAGAACCGAACATCCTCATCCTCGGCGCCGGGTTCTCGGGCTTCACCCTCGCCCGCGCCCTCCGCCGGGACGCCGCCGCCCACCGTCTCCGCCTGACCGTGGTGGAGCCGGAGCCCTACATGACGTACAAACCGCTGCTGCCGGAGGTCGCCGGAGGCGAGACCCTGGCGCGGGACTCGGTGGTGCCGCTCCGGCGCCCGCTGAAGCATGCGGAGGTGTTGTCCGGGTCCATGGAGTCCGTCGACACGGGGGCGAAGGTCGCCGTCGTCCGGACTCTGGACGGGACGCAGCGCCCGGTGCGGTACGACCACGTGGTGTTCGCGCTCGGCGCCGTCACCCGGACGCTTCCCATCCCGGGCCTCGCCGAGACCGCGATCGGGTTCTCCAGCGTCGAGGAGGCGTCCTACCTGCGCGACCACGTACTCGACCGCATCCGCTTCGCGGCGGCCACCGAGGATCGCGCCGAGCGGAGACGCGCCCTGACCTTCGTCTTCGTCGGAGGCGGGTACACGGGCGTCGAGGCGATCGCCGAGCTGCAGCGGACCGCAGCCGCGGAGTTCGAGCGGTACCGCGAGCTCGACGGGGAGCGGATGACCTGGCTGCTCGTCGAGGCCGCCGGCCGGATCGCCGCGGAGCTCACCCCGGAGCTGTCCGCCTGGACCCTCCGGCTGCTGCGCCGCCGCGGCATCCAGGTCCTGCTCCACACGGAGATGAAGAGCTGCGAGGACGGCGAGGTGGTCCTCAGCACCGGGGAGACCTATCCCACCGACACGCTGGTCTGGGTGGCGGGCGTCACGCCGAACCCGGTGCTCGCGCGGGCGGATGTGCCTCGCGGCCCGAAGGGCCACGTGCAGTGCAACGCGAGCCTGCAGGCGGTCCGGGACGACGGAACGCCGCTCGACGGCGTGTGGGCGCTGGGCGACGATGCGCAGGTGCCGGACCTGACCGCGCAGAAGCAGCCGGCCTACTATCCCCCGAACGCGCAGAACGCGATCCGGGAGGCGCGGGTGCTGGCCGAGAACCTGCGCCGCGCGCTCGATGGGAGCCCGCCCGCCGAGTACCGCCACAAGACCCTCGGGACGCTCGCGAGCTACGGCGGGATGCGCGGGGCCGCCATCGTCCGCGGCATCCCGCTGCGCGGTCTCCCAGCATGGGCGGTCGACAAGGTGTACCACGCGATCGCCCTGCCGAGCACGGCGCGGCGCCTCCGGCTCGTGCTCGGCTGGATCGGCAACGGCCTCACGCCTCCGGACACCGCGCCCGTCGGCGCGGTTCTGGATCCGCGCGAGCGGTTCCGGGAGGCGGCGGCGGCGCAGTCCCACGCGTGACGGCCGGGCGACCGGCGCGGCCGGTGCGGATGATAGCCCGCTGGGAAAGCCGTTGCGAGGGGTTCACCCGCCCCGGCGATGGTGGAACGCTTGCGAAGACGCAAACATATGGATGATCGAGGAGGTCGCATGGGCCGGCGCAGAGCACGAGGACGGGCACGAGCACGGGTGCGGCGGGAGGCCGCACAGACGGTCCACGGGATCGACCGGCTGGTCCGCAACGTCGAGACCGGCCGCTTCGAGCGCTCCCTCTCCGGACTGACCGCGGTGAGCTCCCTCGTCACCGCGGGCGAGATCTACTTCGAGCACGACAAGGCCAGCTTCGGCGACCCGTGGATGTGGGCGCCCATCGTGCTGGGGCCGGTCGGGGCGGCGGCCGGCATCGCCGGCGTCTTCAGCCGCCGGGCCGCGAAGACCCTCCTCCCGATCGCCGCAGCCACGATCGTCGCCAACGGCATCCAGGGCACGTGGCTTCACGCCAGGGGAATCGGCCAGAAGCCCGGCGGCTGGCGCAACCTCCCCTACAACCTCGAGATGGGACCGCCGCTGCTCGCGCCGCTCCTGGTCACGATGGTGGGCGGGATGGGCCTGCTCGCCGCGATCCTGAGGCGGGAGAAGTGACGCCGCCCCGGACGACTCCGCAGACGCCGCCCACGCAGGGGCGAACCGACGTGCCCGACCGCTTCCCCGGGTTCCGCGTGCTCGACCAGGCGGACACGTGGGACGACGCCACGACCTCCGTGGTCTTCGCCCGGATCGGCCGCCCCGCCGACATCCGATTCTTCGACCTCCACGAGCAGGCGACCGTCACGGCACTGTTCGACGAAGTGCTCGACCAGCAGGGCGAGGACCGTGTCCCCGTCACAGCGATGGTGGATGCGCGACTCGCCGAGAGCCAGGGCGACGGCTGGCACTACGACAGCATGCCCTCCGACGGCGAGGCGTGGCACGGGACGCTCGCGGCGCTCGACGAGGACGCGCAGGCGGCATACGGCCGGTCCTTCGCCGACTGCGACCAGGACGGCAGGCACGCCCTGATGAACACGGTGCGGAACGGCGACGGCGACTGGCATGGCTACCATCGCGCGCAGGTGTGGAGCCTGTGGACGCGCTACGCGTGCACCGCCTTCTACAGCCACCCGGACGCGTGGGACGAGATCGGCTTCGACGGACCCGCCTACCCGCGCGGGTACAAGAACCTGGGCGTCGGCAAGCGGGAGCCGTTCGAAGTCGCGGACGCGCATCCCGAGGCCGTGCCGTCGACCCGGCCGGCCGCTGCGGGCCCGCAACGCCCTAGGGCCCCGGGCGCGCCGGGTCCGGGCCCCGGACCGGAGGCCGGCTCGTGAACGCGGTCCGCGAGAGGAACGCCTCCGCCTGGCTGCTCACGCCCGACGGATCGCGGACCCGCCCGGACCTGATCGACGGGATGCGGCGCTTCGCCGACACCGACGAGGTCGACATCGCGATCGTCGGCTGCGGCGCCGGCGGCTCCGTGCTGCTGCAGCGCCTGGCGCGCGCAGGCTGGAGCGCTGTCGCCTTCGACGCCGGGCCGTTCTGGGATCCGGAACGCGACTGGGTCAGCGACGAGGCCGGATCCCACCACCTCTACTGGACCGAGCCCCGGCAGATCGGCGGCCACGACCCGGTCCCCCTCGGCTCCAACAACTCCGGCCGCGGCGTCGGCGGCTCCATGGTGCACTACGCGGGCTACGTGCCGCGCTTCCATCCGAGCGACTTCCGGACCCGGACGAACGACGGTGTCGGCGCCGACTGGCCCATCGCCTACGACGAGCTCGCCCCGTTCTACGCGGACATCGAGAACGAGCTCCCGGTCGCCGGCGAGGACTGGCCCTGGGGCGATCCCCATCGCTACCCGCACAGTCCGCATCCCGTCTCCGGCAACGGCGAGATCTTCCAGCGCGGCGCCGAGGCGGCCGGCATCATGGCGAAGGTCGGTCCGGTCGCGATCACGAACGGCCGGTTCGGGCACCGCCCGCACTGCATCTACCGCGGCTTCTGCCTGCAGGGCTGCAAGGTGAACGCGAAGGCGTCTCCGCTGATCACGCACCTCCCGGATGCGCTCGAGTACGGAGCCGAGATCCGCGCCGACAGCATGGTCGCATCCATCGAGTTCGACGAGAGGACCGGCCGGGCGACCGGCGTGCACTACTTCCGCGACGGCGTCCCGCGATTCCAGCGGGCGCGGATGGTCGCGGTGGCCGGGTACTCGATCGAGACCCCGCGGCTGCTGCTCAATTCGACGTCGCGCCGCTTTCCCGACGGACTGTGCAACGACTTCGATCAGGTCGGGCGTTACCTCATGGTGCAGGGCGCACCGCAGACCGCCGGGCGCTTCCCGCAGGAGATCCGGATGTGGAAGGGGCCGCCGCCCGAGGTCAGCACCGAGGAGTTCTACGAGACGGGCCCGACGAAGCCCTACAAGCGCGGGTACTCCATCCAGACGGTGTCGCCGCTGCCGATCACCTGGGCCGAGCACGTGATGGCGCAGGGTCACTGGGGCGCCGACCTCCGCCGGTACATGTCCGACTACGTGCACTGGGCCTGCCTCGGCGCGCTGTGCGAGTTCCTGCCGCAGGCGGACAACCGCGTGACCCTGGCGGACGAGACGGACCGCTACGGTCTGCCGGTCGCCCACTTCTCGTACTCGCAGTGCGACAACGACCGCGCGCTCGCGGTGGCGGCGCAGTCCACGATGGAACGCATCCTGGAGGCCGCGGGCGCACAGGAGACCATGACCGTGCAGCGCTATGCGCACCTCGTGGGCGGCGCACGGATGGGCGACGACGAGCAGCAGGCCGTCGTCGACCGCGACTGCCGGAGCTTCGCGGTCCCGAACCTCCTGATCACGGACGGCAGCGTCCTGCCGACCCAGGGCAGCGCGAACCCGGCCCTCACGATCATGGCGGTGGCCGCCCGCGCCGCCGACCGGCTGCTGGAACGCCCGGGCCGTTGACCCGGCGCGAGCCGAGGGTTGGATGGCCGGTGAACACGCGAAACGAACACACGAAGCGACGAGGAGAGACACATGACGACGGTGAGTGAATTCGTGATCGGCCGCATCCGCGAGTGGGGTGTCCGGCGGGTGTTCGGCTTCCCGGGCGACGGCATCGGGGAGTTCGACGGCGCGCTGGGGAAGGCCGAGCGGGAGGGCGACGGCCTGGAGTACATCCGGCCGACGCATGAGGAGATCGCGGCCCTGATGGCGACCGCGCATGCCAAGTTCACGGGCGAGGTGGGCGTCTGCATCGCGACGTCGAGTCCCGGTGGATTCCACCTCCTCAACGGCCTCTACGACGCGAAGATGGACAACCAGCCGGTCGTCGCGATCGTCGGCCAGCAGGGCCTGGACGCGTTCGGCACCTCCAATCAGCAGGAGAGCCACCTCGAGCGCACGTTCTCGGACGTCGCGGCCTACGTGCAGACGATCGTGTCGCCGGCGCAGGCCCAGGCCGTGGTGGATGCGGCGTTCCGCATCGCGATCACGCGGCTGCAGCCGTGCGTGATCATCTTCCCGCACGACATCCAGGGCGAGGAGATGGTCGAGCCGGGGAAGAAGATGTGGGTCTCGCGCTCCAGTGCCGTCGCGCCATCCACCGCCCTCGCCGCGCCCCGGGACCAGTTGCAGGCCGCCGCGGACATCATCAACGCCGGCGAGCGCGTCACCTTCCTGGTCGGCCACGGGGCGAACGGTGCGACCGAGGAAGTGCTGGAGGCGGCCCGGCTCGCGGGCGCCGGCGTCATCACGACGTTGCGCGGGAAGCAGGTTGTCCCCTCCGACGTGCCGTTCCACACCCAGCAGCTGGGGCTGCTCGGCTCGCGCCCGAGCTACGAGCAGATGAAGGACTGCGACACCCTCGTGCTCCTCGGTACGAACTACCCGTACGGACAGTTCCTGCCCGCCACCGGGCAGGCGCGCGGCATCCAGATCGACCTGCGCCCGGAGCAGCTGGGCGTCCGCTACCCGACCGAGCTGAGCATCTGGGCCGATGTGAAGACCGCGCTGACCGAGCTCATCCCCCTGCTCCGGCAGAAGGAGGACCTCTCCTGGCAGGAGAAGGCAGCGGCGGAGATGCGGGACTGGGAGGACGAGCTCGCCGCCCAGGCCGAGCAGGCCTACGACGACGGAGTCAACCCGCGCCGGGTCTACTACGAGCTGAACAAGCGCCTCCCGGCCGGTGCCATCGTCACCGCCGACGCGGGAACCACCGCCGACTGGTACGGCCAGCACATCCGGCTCCGCGACGGGATGCGCGGCGACCTCTCCGGCCGGCTCGCCACGATGCTCGCGGCCATGCCGTACGCCGAGGCGGCGAAGTTCGCGTACCCGGAGCGCACGGTCGTCTGCACCATCGGCGACGGCGCCTTCCAGATGCTCGGGATGAACGAGCTGATCACGATCAAGAAGTACCTGAGCCGGTGGAGCGATCCGAGCTTCATCATCCTCGTGCTGCACAACGACGACCTCACCCAGGTGTCGTGGGAGATGAGGACGGAGGACGCCAATCCGGTGTGGTCCACCTCGCAGGACGTCGAGTCCGTCGACTATGCCGGCTGGGCGCGTCTGCTCGGATTCAACGGCATCACCGTCGAGAGGGACGACGACATCGAGGCCGCCTGGGATGCCGCCTTCGCGCACAAGGGTGTCACCCTGATCGACGCGCACACCAGCAAGAACGTGCCGCCGCTGCCTCCGCACATCAACGCCGAGTTCGCCAAGAACACGGCGTTCGCCCTGCTGAAGGGCGACCCGGACGGCTTCGAGGTCATCAAGGACTCGGCCACGTCGCTGGTCACCGAGGGCGTCGAGCGGGTCAAGAACGCCCTCCACCGGGATCGCGGTGACGATGACGAGTGACGGCAGGCCGCGCATCCACTCGATCGCCGCGGACGCGTACCTGGTGCCCACGGCGACCGGCGGGGAGGAGCGCCCGGAGAGCGACGGGACGATCACCTGGAGCAGCACCGGCGTCCTCGTGGTCCGGCTGAGCGGGGGCGAGGAGACCGGCCTCGGCTACGCGTACACGTCCCCCGCGGCGCTCGGGATCGTGCGGGACGTGCTGTCCCGGGTGGTCCTCGGAGCGGACCCCCGCGACACGGCGAGGACGTTCTGGGCGATGGCACGGTCGGTGCGAAACGCCGGGTGGCCGGGAGTGGCCGCCAGCGCGGTCGCAGCCGTGGATGTGGCAACGCACGATCTCGCCGCCCGCCTCGCCGGCGTGCCCCTCACGCAGTATCTCGGCGGAGCGCACGACACGATCGCCGCGTACGGGAGCGGCGGCTTCACCGACTACACGGATGCCGAGCTGACCGATCAGCTGGGCTCGTGGGCCGCGGACGGCATCCGGGCCGTGAAGATGAAGGTGGGGACGCATCCCTCGGACGATCTGCGGCGGGTCACGGTGGCGCGAGCGGCGATCGGCGACGGGGTCGAGCTGTTCGTGGATGCCAACGGAGCCTACGAACGGAAGCAGGCTCTCGCGCTGGCCGAGCGGTTCGTGGAACAGGGCGTCACCTGGTTCGAGGAGCCCGTCTCCAGCGACGACCGCGACGGGCTCCGCCTGCTGCGCGACCGGGTGCCCGCGCCCATCCGCGTGGCTGCCGGCGAGTACGGGTACGTGCCCGCCGACTTCCGCGACCTGTTGACGGCGGGATGCGTGGATGTGCTCCAGGCGGACGCGACACGGTGCGGGATCAGCGGCTTCCGCGCTGCAGCGGCCCTCGCGCGGACTTTCGGCGTGCCGCTCAGCGCGCACACCGCGCCCGCCCTGCACGCCTCGGTCGCGGCTGCGGAGGACGTCGCGATCAACGTGGAGTACTTCCACGACCACGTGCGGATCGAGCGACTCTTCTTCGACGGGGTTCCGCCGGTGCGGGACGGGTCACTGGTGCCCGACCGGTCGGCGCCGGGGCACGGGCTCGCCTTCCGCGAGGCGGATGCGGAGTCCTACCGGGTCGACGCGTTCAGCGACCCCGCTGAGTGACCCGGTGGTCTCGACGGGTCACTTCTCGTGCTCGGTGTGGCCGTGCTTGTGCCCGTGCTCGTGCGTGTGCGTGTGTCCGTGCTCGGTCGGCTCGTGCTCGGCCTTCGGGTAGTTGCCGCTGCGCTGGTGTGTGCTGCGGACCAGCGGTTCCTGTCCATCCCGCTCCGCACCGATGTAGGTGCCGGCGATGTCGGGTTCCGGCCCCACCCCGTCGTGTTCGGTGTACTGCCCGTGGACTCCCCGTGGCTCCGGAGTCTCCGGGTCCACCTGGGTGTAACGGCCCTCGAGCCCGTCCCGTCCGTTCTCCTGGACCATGGCCATCGCCTCCTTGTTTGCGATGGCGCAATTATCCCACTGATCGACGCGCAGAACCATGGATGCGCAGCTATTGCACTACCGCAACGGATTCGGGGTAGAAAGAAACGTGAGCAATGACGAACAGATCGAGGCCGCCCTCGGAGCCGCCGATGTGCTGATGCGCGTCGCGGCACGCTCCGTCATGGAGGTCGAGGACGTCGTGACGTCGCCGCAACTGCGGGTGCTCGTGCTGATCGCCACCCACGGCCCGCGCACGCCGGGCGACGTCGCCGCCGAGCTCGGCATCCACGCATCCAATGCGACCCGCCTGAGCGAGAAGCTCGTCCGGGCAGGACTCGTCGAACGCCAGGGCGACGCCGCCGACCGACGCTACGTCCGCCTCCACCTGACGGGAGCCGGCCGGAGCCTCGTGGAGCGGGTGATCGACCACCGGCGCCAGGCGATCGCCGAAGTCCTCGCCGCCATGCCGACCACCTCCCGCGCGGCAGCCGCTCGCGCCTTCGACGCCTTCGCGCGCGCCGCCGGCGCTGCACCCGCCGACGACGGCCGCTTCACCCTCGTCCCGCCCGCCGCGGAGTGACGCCTCGCCATTGCGGCCTTCCTGGCGCTCCAGCGTGCAGGAGATTCGAACGAATACCGTTCGAATCTCCTTCACTACTGCCATTCGAAGGAGATTCGACACCCGATCTCCTTCGATACGCCCCGGCGGAAACGCAGAAGGACCGTCGCCGACACGAAGTGTCGAGGACGGTCCTTCCGCGCTCAGGGCTGAGCGGTGTTACGGCACGAGGGTGAGGAGCAGGTCGTCACCGGGGGCGGTGGGGACGAAGTCCGCTTCGATCTCGGCGCGGTCGAGGAGCTCGTTCATACGGCGCTGACGCTGCTTCGGGATGAGGGTCACGACCGTCCCCTGCTTGCCGGCGCGGCCGGTGCGGCCGGAGCGGTGCAGGTAGGTCTTGTACTCATCCGGAGCATCCGCCTGGATCACCAGGTCGATGTCGTCGACGTGGATGCCGCGCGCAGCGACATCCGTCGCCACGAGGACATTCACACGGCCGCTCGTGAGCTGGGCCAGGTTGCGCGTGCGGCGCGACTGGTTCAGGTCTCCGTGGAGGCTGACGGCCGGGATGCCGGCGTCGTCCAGCTGGTCGGCGAGCATCTCGGCGAAGGCGCGCGTACGGGTGAAGACCAGGGTCTTGCCGTCGCGGTCCGCGAGCTGCTCGATGATCGCGCCCTTGTCGCGGTGCTCGATCACGAGGACGCGGTGGTCGATGGTCGAGGACGCCTGGTCCTCGCCCGCCACCTCGTGCACGGCGGGCTCGACGAGGAACTCGCTGACCAGCTGCGCCACGCCCGAGTCGAGGGTCGCCGAGAAGAGGAGCTTCTGGCCACCCGCAGAGGTGAGGCGCAGGATGCGCTGCACGGGCTCGAGGAAGCCGAGGTCGCACATGTGGTCGGCCTCGTCGAGGACGGTGACTGCGACCTCGCTCAGGTCGAGGCGACCCTGCTCCACGAGGTCCTCGATGCGTCCGGGCGTGCCGATGATGATGTCGACGCCGCGCTGCAGCGCACCGACCTGGCGGGCCTGGGGTACACCGCCGTAGATCTGCGTGGTGAAGAGGCCGACGCTGCGCGCGATTGGCTGCACGGTGCGGTCGATCTGCAGCGCGAGCTCACGCGTCGGGGCCAGGATGAGCGCACGCGGTGCGCGGCCGAGCTGGCGCTTGCCGCCGGACTTGCCCTGGTCGGCCCACAGCTGCATGAGGCGCTCGACGAGCGGCGCGCCGAAGGCGATGGTCTTGCCGGAGCCGGTGCGGCCGCGGCCGAGCACATCCTTGCCCGCGAGCACGTCGGGGGCGGTGGCGGCCTGGATCGGGAACGGCTTGTCGGCGCCGAGCTCGGCGAGGGCACGGACGACGTTGCCGCCGAAGCCGAGGTCGGCGAAGGTCACGCCCACCACGTCATCGGCCTGGATGGCGTCCGCCTCGAGACGCTCGAGCACGACGTCCTCACCGGCGGCGAAGGCCGGCTTCTCGTCGCGCGACGGATAGAAGGAGGAGTCACGACGGGGACGCTCGGCGCGATCGTCGAAGGAACGGCGCGGCCGGTCGTCGTACTCGCGGCGGGGACGCTCGGCGCGGTCAGCGAAATCGCGACGCGGACGGTCGGTGCGGTCAGCGAAGTCGCGACGCGGACGCTCAGCGCGGTCGTCGAAGGAACGGCGGGGACGCTCGTCGGCGTCACGGCGCGGACGCTCGGCCCGGTCGCCGAAGTCACGACGCGGACGGTCGGCAGCATCGCGACGGGGACGCTCGGCGCGATCGTCGAACGAACGGCGCGGGCGGTCGTCGGCGTCACGGCGGGGACGCTCGGCGCGGTCGTCGAACGAACGACGCGGGCGGTCGTCATCCCGGCGGGGACGCTCGGCACGGTCGTCGAACGAGCGACGCGGACGATCGTCGGCGTCACGGCGGGGACGGTCGGTGCGCGCACCGAAGTCGCCACGCGGACGGTCGGTGCGGGCACCGAACTCACCACGCGGACGGTCGGCACGGTCGTCGTACGACCGGCGCGGACGGTCGTCGCTGTCACGACGGGGACGGTCGTCGCGCGGAGCGCGCTCCTCCCACACGCGCTCGGTGCGGCGCGCATCCTTTCCGCGGGGCTCCCAGTTGGGGCGCTCGCCACGGCCGCGGCCGGCGTTGTCGTCGCGGGTGCCGTACACGGCACGACCGCGCGCGGCGCGGTCCTCCGTGCTCCAGCGGGCCTTCTTGCCGGCAGCCGCCGGCTCCTCGGCGCGGTAGCCGCGGTGGCTGGGGCTCCTGCTGCCGCTCTTGGGTGCAGCACCGGAGGGCTGCGATCGTCGGTCCTTGTTATATCCGGGCATGGATGTTCTTCCTGGGTTCATGTCGAGTGCGCGGCGGCACGCCGCAGCGCACCGTATGATTCCCGGGCGATCTGTGTCCGGGGCCGTTCACGATTGTGTGATCCATACCGCTGATCGGGTAGGGAACCGGCCCGCTTGACTGACAAACCCATCCGCGCAGAACGCGCAGTGTCAAGAGCCGACCTGCCAACACTAGTGCACGGACGCTGAGAACGGGCTGCTGATCGCCATCGGAACGCGGGGAGGGGCGGGGTATACAGGGAGGTATGAGCGCCTCCGCCACCCACCGGCTCGATGCCGTCGTCATCGGATCGGGCCCGAACGGGCTGTCCGCTGCTGTCACCTTGGCACGAGCCGGGCTCTCCGTCCGCGTCTACGAGCGCAACGCGACGGTCGGCGGCGGCCTGCGAACCGAGGAGCTGACCCTCCCCGGCTTCCTGCACGATGTGTGCTCCGCGGTGCATCCCCTCGCCCTCGCGTCCGGGTTCTTCCGGCGGTTCGGGCTGGAGCGGCGGGTGCCGTTCATCGTTCCGACGGCCTCTTACGGCAATCCTCTCGAGGGCGGGCACGTCGCAATGGCGTACCGCGACCTCGAACGGACCGCCGACGGTCTCGGCGTCGACGGGCCCGCGTGGCGTGCGCTCTTCGGCCCGTTGGTCCGCGAGGCGGATGCCGTGGCCCAGTTCACCGGTTCGCAGCTGCTTCAGCTACCGCGGCATCCACTCGTCGCCGCCCGCTTCGCGCTCTCCGCCCTCGCCCAGGGCGGGCCGTGGTGGAACCTGCCCTTCCGGACGGAGGCGCCGGGAGCGCTGCTCGCCGGGACGTTCGCCCATACGACGGTCCCGCTGCCCAGCCTCGCGGGCGCGGCGGCCGGGCTCACGCTGGCCACCTACGCACACGCGCGCGGCTGGCCGGTCCCGGTCGGCGGCAGCCGATCGATCGCGCAAGCGATGGTCGACGACTTGCGGGCGCACGGCGGGGAGATCGTGGCGGATGTGCCGGTCGAGTCGCTCGCCGAACTCCCGGACTCGCGGGTCGTCCTCTTCGACACGCACGTGAAGGATGCCGCCCGCCTCGGCGAGGACCGCCTGTCCCCCGGCTACCTGCGCCGCATCTCCGGGTTCCGCGACGGCAACGGCGTGTTCAAGGCGGATTTCGCGCTCTCCGGCCCGGTGCCGTGGACCGATCCCGAACTGTACGAGACGGCCACGGTCCACCTCGGGGGTTCGCGCTCGGAGGTGGCCAGGGCGGAACAGGCGGTGGCGGCCGGCCGGCACTCCGATCCGCCCTACGTCCTGCTCTCGCAGCCGAGCCTGTTCGATCCGTCCCGCGCTCCCGCCGGCAAGCATGTCCTCTGGACGTACACGCACGTTCCGCGCGGCTCCACCGAGGACCGCACGGAGGCGATCATCCGCCGCATCGAGCAGTTCGCGCCGGGGTTCCGCGATCTGATCATCGGCACGGCGACCAAGAACGCCGTCCAGATGGAGCAGCAGGACCCGAACTACCGCGGAGGCGACATCTCCGCCGGTGCGCCCGACCTCATCCAGCTCGTCGCGCGACCCGTCTTCTCGAGCGAGCCGTGGCGCATGCCCGGCCGGGGGCTGTACCTCGCGTCGTCCTCGGCCGCGCCGGGGCCCGGCGTGCACGGGCTCAGCGGCTACTACGCCGCTCGCAGCGCCCTCCGCCACGAGTTCGGCTTCACGCGGATGCCGGACCTCGCGCCTGCGTCCGACCAGCTGTTCGCGCCGCCGTCGGCGACCGCCGATCCCCTCTATCCCGCCGAGTTCCCGGAGCAGTGACCATGTCCGTCAACGTCCGCCTGATGACCTGCACGCCGGAGCAGGTGTTCGCCGTCCTCGCTGACCCGTGGGTCTACCCGACGTGGGTCGTCGGGGCCTCTCGCCTGCGAGCAGCCGATCGCCGCTATCCCGCCGAGGGCTCCCGCCTGCATCACTCCATCGGGGTGTGGCCGCTCGTCCTGAACGACGAGACCCGGGTCGACGTCTGGGACCCGCCGCGGCGCGTGGTGCTCGAGGCGAAGACGCGGCCGTTCGGCACCGAGCGGGTCATCATCGACGTCAAGCCGAGAAACCGGGGCTGCGTCGTGCGGATGGAGGAGTACCCGTACTCGGGAGCGGTGACACGCCTCCCCGGGCTGCTCGCCGACTCCCTCCTGCACCTGCGCAACGCCGAGGCTCTGCGCCGCCTGGAGTGGGGGGCGCGAGGGCGCGCCGCCGCCTGACGACGCGCCCTCGCCGGGTTCGCAGTCCTGACCCCTACCCGGCGGAGACCGCCTTTGCGTGGTGCTCGCCGGAGGACTCCACCGAGATCTTCCGCGGCTTCGCGCGCTCGGCGACCGGGATGATGACGCTCAGCACGCCGTTGTCGTAGGTCGCGGTGATGCCGTCCGGGTCGACGTCGTCGCCGATCGTGAACTGGCGCATGTACGCACCGGAGGGCCGCTCCTGTGCAAGCCACCGGGCTCCCTCACGCTCGGCGCCGCTGCGCACCGCCCGGATGGTGAGCAGGTGGCCGTCCACATCCACATCCACCGAGGCCGGGTCAGCGCCGGGGAGGTCGGCGTTCAGGATGTAGCGGTCGCCCTCGCGGAACAGGTCCACCGGCATCACGCGCGGCTGGCGGCTCGTGTCGAAGACGCTCTGTGCGATCCGGTCCAACTGGGAGAAAGGATCGAACGACATGGCCATTGGATGTACCCCTCTCTGTCGAAATCAGCTGGTGAGAGGCCCTTTGCACCTCTCTCTCGGCCAAGGATTTTAGCACTCTGGGCGGAGAGTGCCAATGTTTTGCGAGCATCGCGTACGGGTGTCTTGCCGCGTGTGCGGCGCGACGACCGCCCCGGCTAGCATCGAGGAATGCCGACCGAGATCCGACCCGAGCCTCCCCGTCAGCCGGACATCGTGGAGTTGCTGCGGCTCAGCGACGCCTTCGCGCTGTCTCTGTACCCGCCCGAGAACTGTTTCCTGCTCGACGTCTCCGAGCTCGAGCAGCCCGGCGTCACCCTGTTCGTCGCCCGGGTCGACGGCCGCGCGCTCGGGATCGCGGCGCTGGTCGTCGGTGCGACCCCGGACTGGGCGGAACTGAAGCGGATGTTCGTGCACGAGGATGCGCGCGGTCAGGGCGTCGCCCGCGCCCTGCTGGCCGCCGTCGAGGGGGCCGCCCGGGAGGCCGGCATCCCCGAGCTCCGGCTGGAGACGGGGACCCTGCACGATGCCGCGATGGCGCTGTACGAAAGCGCGGGCTACCGGCGCATCCCGAACTTCGGTCAGTACGTCGACGGCCCCGACTCCCTCTGCTACGCCAAGCCGCTGGGCGTGCCCGCCCGGTAGCCGGTACTTCCCCGCGCTGGCCTCAGCTGCCGCGGATGCGGCGGGACAGCTCGGCGGCCGCATCCCGCACATGCGCTGCCAGCGCATCCCATCGCTCCGGCGGGATGCTGTCGCGCGGGAAGGTCACCGCGATTCCGGCCGCCGGCCAGCCGGCGTGATCGCGGACCGACACCGCGACGGACGCGAAGCCGGGCGTGACGTCCCCGTCCTCGGTCGCGTAGCCGCGCTCGCGCGCCTCGGTGACGACCCGGCGCAACTCGGCGTACGAGTGCGGACCCGAGCCGGTGCGGTCCTCGAAGGCATCGGAGTCCGGGTAGAGCGCGCGGAGCTGCTCGCGGGGCAGCGTCGCGAGCAGCGCCCGGCCGCTCGCCGTGAGGTGCGCCGGGAGCCGCACCCCGACATCCGTCACCAGTCGCGGACGTCGCGGCGCCCGCTCCTCCACGATGTAGACCACGTCGCGGCCGTGCAGCACCGCGACGTGACCGGACTCGCCGATGGCGTCGACGAGCGCCGCCACGATGGGCCGCCCGAGACGGCTGAGCGGCTGCTGCCGAGAGAACGCGCTCGACAGCTCGTAGGCCGCGACGCCCAGACCGTACCGCCGGGCCTCGGGGAAGTGCAGCACGAAGCCGTGTTCGGTGAGGACCGTGAGCAGGTGGTACACGGTCGAGCGCGGGAGTCCGAGCGCGGTGGCGATCGCAGCCGCGGGCGCCGGTCCGCGCTGGGCGCCGAGGTAGCCGAGGATGCGGAGGGTATTCTCCGCGGCGGGCACCTTGCTCATCCCTCACCTCCTGGCCGTCGTTGTCCGTCTGGGATCCCGGACAGGTCTGAGCCTACGCGTGCAGCGCCCGGGCGGGCGCCCGACGAGGATCGGACCATGCTCCAGACACAGACCACCGTCACCGTCGGCGCCGGGCCTCTCCGCGTCGAGGACGTCGTCGCCGTCGCCCGCCACGACGCCCGCATCGAACTCGATCCGGACTCCCTCGACCAGGTCGCCGCCTCCCGCGCCATCGTCGAGGCGCTGGCCGACGACACCGAACCGCACTACGGCATCTCGACCGGCTTCGGCGCCCTGGCCACCACGTTCATCCCCGCCGATCGACGCGCCCAGTTGCAGGCCAGCCTCGTCCGCTCCCACGCCGCAGGGTCGGGACCGGGGGTCGAGCGCGAGGTCGTCCGGGCGCTCATGCTGCTGCGCCTCTCCACCCTCATGACGGGACGCACAGGAGCGCGCCCGGAGACGATCGAGACCTACGCCGCGCTGCTCAATGCAGGCATCACGCCGGTCGTGCATGAGTACGGCTCGCTCGGCTGCTCCGGAGACCTCGCGCCGCTCGCGCACTGCGCCCTGGCCGCCATGGGTGAGGGACAGGTGCGCGTCGACGGCGAGCTGCTCGACGCGGGCGACGCCCTGGCCGCCGCGGGCATCCGGCCGGTCGTCCTCGCCGAGAAGGAGGGGCTCGCCCTCATCAACGGCACCGACGGGATGCTCGGGATGCTGGCTCTCGCCATCCACGACCTCCACGGGCTGCTGACCGACGCCGACATCGCAGCGGCGATGAGCGTGGAGGCGCTGCTCGGGACCGACGCGGTGTTCGCGGACGACCTGCAGCGGCTGCGTCCGCAAGCGGGGCAGGCGATCTCGGCCGCGAACCTGCGCGCCCTGCTCGCCGGCTCTCCGCTCGTGGCCAGCCACAAGGGACCGGAGTGCACGCGGGTGCAGGACGCGTACTCGCTCCGCTGCTCCCCGCAGGTGCACGGCGCCGCCCGGGACACGCTCGCGCACGCGGAGCTCGTGGCATCGCGCGAGCTGGCGTCCGCCGTCGACAATCCGGTGCTCACCCTCGATGGGCGGGTGGAGTCGAACGGCAACTTCCACGGAGCGCCGGTCGCGTACGTGCTCGACTTCCTCGCCATCGCGGTCGCCGATGTGGCCAGCATGTCCGAGCGGCGCACCGACCGGTTCCTCGACCCGGCGCGCAACCAGGGCCTCCCGCCGTTCCTCGCGCAGGAGGTCGGCGTGGACTCCGGGCTGATGATCGCCCAGTACACCGCCGCGGGGATCGTGTCCGAGCTCAAGCGGCTTGCGGCGCCGGCTTCGGTGGACAGCATCCCCTCGTCGGCGATGCAGGAGGACCACGTGTCGATGGGATGGGCGGCCGCCCGCAAGCTCCGTCGCGCCATCGACGGCCTGGCCCGCGTGATCGCGATCGAGGTGATGACCGCGGCACGCGGCGCCGACCTCCGCGCGCCGCTGCAGCCCGGCCCCGCGACAGGCGCCGTCATCGCGGCCCTGCGCGCCCGGGTCCCCGGTCCCGGACCCGACCGCCACCTCTCCCCCGAGATCGAGGCGACCTACGCCCTCGTCCGCTCCGGCGCCCTCCGCGCCGCCGCGAACCTCCCCTGACCCCACCCCCACCCCCTGCACCCCACCCCCCACCATCGAGTCCGCACAGACTGCACGAAAAGCCCCCGAAAAACGTCAGTCTTCGTGTACTCGACGGGGGTACGAAAGGAACGAGAACCATGGACGGAGCACGACCCGTTCGCGCGGCGCGCGGCACGGAGCTCAGCGCGAAGAGCTGGCAGACCGAGGCGCCGCTGCGGATGCTCATGAACAACCTCGACCCCGAGGTCGCCGAGCGGCCCGACGACCTCGTCGTCTACGGAGGGACGGGACGCGCGGCCCGTAGCTGGGAGGCCTACGACGCGATCGTCGCGACGCTCCGCGATCTGGAGGCGGACGAGACGCTGCTGGTGCAGTCCGGCAAGCCCGTCGGCGTGTTCCGCACGCACGAGTGGGCGCCGCGGGTGCTCATCGCCAACTCCAACCTCGTCGGCGACTGGGCGACATGGCCCGAGTTCCGGCGACTGGAGGCCCTCGGCCTCACGATGTACGGCCAGATGACCGCCGGCTCCTGGATCTACATCGGCTCGCAGGGCATCCTGCAGGGGACGTACGAGACGTTCGGCGCGGTCGCGCGCAAACGGTTCGGCGGCTCGCTCGCCGGCACCCTGACCCTCACCGGAGGCTGCGGCGGGATGGGCGGAGCGCAGCCGCTCGCCGTCACCCTCAATGGCGGCGCGGTCCTCATCGTGGACGTGGACGCCGGCCGGCTGCAGCGCCGGCTCGACCATGGCTACCTCGACGTCCTCGCGCGCGATCTGGACGACGCCGTCGACCAGGCGCTGGCCGCGAAGGAACAGCGCCGAGCGCTCTCCGTCGGCGTGGTCGGCAACGCGGCGGAGGTCTTTCCCGAGCTCCTGCGCCGCGGCGTCGCGATCGACATCGTCACCGACCAGACCAGCGCCCACGACCCGCTCAGCTACCTCCCGGTGGGTTACACGGTCGCCGAATGGCGCGATCGCGCCGCCGCGGACCCGGAGCGCTTCACCGACGACGCCCGCCGCTCCATGGCCGCGCAGGTGGAGGCGATGGTCGGCTTCCAGGACGCGTGCGCCGAGGTGTTCGACTACGGCAACTCCATCCGCACGGAGGCGCAGCTCGGCGGCTACGACCGCGCCTTCGACTTCCCCGGATTCGTCCCCGCCTACATCCGCCCGCTCTTCGCGGAAGGCAAGGGGCCCTTCCGCTGGGTCGCACTGTCCGGCGACCCCGCCGACATCGCGGCGACCGACCGCGCGGTGCTCGAGCTCTTCCCCGAGGACGAGCACCTGCGCCGCTGGATCACCCAGGCTGGCGAGAAGGTGCACTTCGAAGGGCTTCCCGCGCGGATCTGCTGGCTGGGATACAAGGAGCGGCACCTCGCCGGCCTGCGCTTCAACGAGATGGTCGCCTCGGGCGAGCTCTCGGCGCCCATCGTGATCGGCCGCGACCACCTCGACTCGGGATCGGTCGCCTCGCCCTACCGCGAGACGGAGTCGATGGCCGACGGCTCGGACGCGATCGCGGACTGGCCGCTGCTCAACGCGCTCCTGAACACCGCATCCGGCGCGACCTGGGTATCGCTGCATCACGGCGGCGGCGTCGGCATCGGGCGCAGCATCCATGCCGGTCAGGTCGTCGTCGCAGATGGAACGGCCCTGGCCGCCGAGAAGATCGAGCGGGTGCTGATCAACGACCCGGGGACGGGCGTGATGCGCCACGTGGATGCGGGCTATGAGCGGGCGGTCGAGGTCGCGGAGGAGCGCGGGCTTCGCATCCCGATGCGCGAGCAGGCAGCCGCACGGCGATGACCGCGACGCTGGTCACCGGGATCGGCGAGCTCGTCACCTTCGATCCCGCGCATCCCGGGCCGCTCGGCATCGTGAACGACGCCGCGGTGCTCTCGGTGGAGGGGCGAGTGGTCTGGACGGGGGGGGCGGCCCCCCCCCCACCCACCGCAGCCGACCCAGTAAAAGACGAGGGCGGGGCCGCGGTAAAACCCAGGGTAGTACAAAAACACACCCACCACAAATT
>JBQCCO010000212.1:0-3174 GCA_051962155.1 Leifsonia sp.
TGCCGTAGTTGTTGATCGTGAAGGTGGAGCCGGCGAGGTCGGCCGGGGCCAGCGTCCCCTCGCGGGCCCCCCCCGCCAGCCGGTCGAGCACGGCGTCCAGCTCGCGCACCCACATCCGGTCCGCGCGTCGCACCACCGGGACCAGCAGGCCGCGGTCGGTATCGGCGGCGAAGCCGAGATTGACGCCCTCGAAGGTGATCACGCCGTCGCCATCGGGCGCCACCCGTCCGGCGAGTTCGGGATGCCGCGCGAGCGCCGCCAGCGCGAACCGCGACACGAACGCGAGGAACGACGGGGCACGGCCGGTGCGACCGAGCCGGCGGCGGCCCTCCCACAGGTCGGTCGCATCCACATCCACCCAGACGGTGGCGTCGGGGATCTCGGCGCGGCTTCGCGTCATCGTCTCGGCGACCGTGCGGCGCAGCCGCGAGAACGGCGTCGTGGCATGGATGTTGAGCCCGGTGCGCGGGTCGGTCCCGTTCGGCTCCGAGCCCGGCGTTCCTGCGTCTTCCGGCGTGTCCGGCGAGCCCAGGAGCTGTCGGCTGGGCGAGCGGGGAGCGCCGGCGAAGGCGGCTTCGACGTCGCGGCGGGTCAGGACGCCGTCCGGCCGGCTGGAGCGGACCGTGGCGAGGTCGATGCCGTGTGTGCGGGCGAGGGCCCGGACGACCGGCGAGATCACGGGGATCACGGGGCCGCCCGAGGCGGTCCCCGCGCGGGGCGTCGTGAGCGTGGATGCGCGGGAGACCCGTGCACGGCGTCCACTGTGGGAGGTCGTCCCGTAGCCGACGAGCACCTGGCCGGATCCGCTCGGTGCCGCCGCCTCGGCGTCTGCACCGGCGGCCGCCTCCATCGGGCCGTCCGCCTCCGCCGGGGCGTCCGCCCCCACACGGACGACCTCCTCCACCTCGAGCAGCGGCGCGCCGACGAGGATCGTCGCCCCCTCCTCGCCGTGCAGCGCGGCCACCCGGCCGGCGAACGGCGACGGCACCTCGACCACCGACTTGGCGGTCTCGACCTCGGCGATCGGCTGGTCCGTGGTCACCGTGTCGCCGACGGCGACCAGCCAGTGCACCAGCTCCGCGTCGGTGAGGCCCTCGCCCAGGTCCGGGAGGGTGAACGTCCGGGCGGTCACGCGTCCTCCCACTGCAGCGCATCCACCGCATCCAGCACCCGGTCCACGTCCGGCAGGTAGAAGCGCTCGAGCTTGGGCGGGGCGAACGGGGTGTCGAAGCCGGTCACCCGGCGGACCGGAGCGAGGAGGTGGTGGAAGCACCGCTCGGAGACGCGGGCGGCGATCTCCGCCGCCATGCTGGCGAAGCCGGGCGCCTCGGCGATCACCACGGCGCGACCGGTCTCGCGCACGGCGGCGCAGACGGTCTCGTCGTCGAACGGGACCAGCGACCGCAGGTCGATCACGCCGATGCTGCGGCCGTCCTCCTCGGCCGCCTCCGCGGCGGCGAGCGCGACCGGGACGGACGGTCCGTATGCGATGAGGGTCGCATCCCCGCCCTCCCGCGCTACGCGCGCCCGGCCGATCTCGGGTAGCGGCGCCTGCGTGTCCACTTCGCCCGTCGACCAGTACAGCTTCTTCGGCTCGAGGAAGATCACCGGGTCGGGATACGCGATCGCGGCCCGCAGGAGCCCGTACGCGTCCTGCGGCGTCGCCGGCGACACCACGGTGAGCCCCGGCGTGTGGACGTAGTACCCCTCGGACGAGTCGGAGTGGTGCTCCACGCCGCCGATGCCTCCGGCGTACGGGATGCGGATCACCAGCGGCAGCCGCATCCGCCCGCGCGTCCGGTTGCCCAGCTTCGCGACGTGGTCGACGATCTGCTCGAAGGCGGGATACGCGAACGCATCGAACTGCATCTCGACGACCGGGCGCATCCCGTTCATGGCCATGCCCACGGCGGTCCCGACGATCCCGGATTCGGCGAGCGGGGTGTCGAAGCAGCGGTTCTCGCCGAAGCGGGCTGTCAGGCCATCGGTGATGCGGAACACACCGCCGAGGGGGCCGACGTCCTCGCCGAAGACGAGCACGGACGGGTCGGCCGCCAGCGCGTCGGCGAGAGCGCGGTTGAGGGCCTGGGCCATCGTCATAGTGCCGGTGCCGGTGCCGGTGCCCGCGCCGGGGCCGGGTGCGGTGGATGCGGTGGCCGGCCCTGCGGCGGCCGCCGCGTTCCCGGCGGTATCGCCCGGGCGCTCGGCGGGGGCGTCGTGCATGAGCGTCATCGTGCGGCCTCCTTCGTCATGGCCAGTTCGGCGGCGAGCTGCTCGGCCTGCTCGCGCAACTGCGGGGTCGGGGTCGCATAGACGTAGGCGAAGAGGTCCTCGGGGTGGGGTTCCGCATCCGTCATGATGGCGGTCCGGAGCTCGGTCGCGACCCGTTCGGCGTGGGCGTGCGCCTCGGCGTCATCGCCCTCGGTCAACGCTCCCCGCTCGGCGAGCCAGGTGCGGAGCCGGAGCAGCGGGTCGCGCGCAAGCCAGGGCTCCACCTCCTCCTGGGTGCGGTACCGGGTGGCGTCGTCCGCGTTGGTGTGCGACTTGACGCGGTAGGTCCGCGCCTCCACGAGGGTCGGGCCTCCGCCCTCTCGCGCCTCGTCGACGGCTTCTCCGAGCACGGCGAGCACGGCGGCGAGGTCGTTGCCGTCGACCAGGCGTCCGCGCATCCCGTACCCGATCCCCTTGTGGGCCAGGCTCGGCGCGGCGGTCTGGCGGCTGAGCGGCACCGAGATCGCGTAGCCGTTGTTCTGCACGAGGAAGACGACCGGCAGATGGAACACGGCGGCGAAGTTGAGCGCCTCGTGGAAGTCGCCCTCGCTCGTCGCGCCGTCGCCGCACATCGCGAGCACGACCGTGTCCTCCCCGCGCATCCGGGCCGCGTGGGCGAAGCCGACCGCGTGCAGCAGCTGGGTGGCGAGCGGAGTGGACTGCGGGGCGACCCGGTACGTGTTCGGGTCGTAGCCGGAGTGCCAGTCGCCGCGGAGCAGCACGAACGCCTCGAAGGGATCGACGCCACGTGCGACCACGGCGACGGTGTCGCGGTAGGTGGGGAACAGCCAGTCCTGGTCGTCCAGCGCCATGGCGGCGGCGACCTCGCAGGCCTCCTGCCCGTGCGACGACGGGTACACCGCGAGCTTGCCCTGGCGGACCAGCGCGTCGGCCTGGTCGTTG
>JBQCCO010000213.1:0-14068 GCA_051962155.1 Leifsonia sp.
GACAGCTCGTCGACACCGAGGATCGCGATGATCTCCTGCAGCTCCTTGTTCTTCTGGAGGATCTGCTTGACCGTGGTCGCCACCCGGTAGTGGTCCTCGCCCAAGTAGCGGGGGTCGAGGATGCGGGAGGTCGAGGTCAGCGGGTCGACGGCCGGGTACAGGCCCTTCGACGCGATCTCACGAGAGAGCTCGGTCGTCGCGTCGAGGTGCGCGAACGTGGTCGCGGGCGCGGGGTCGGTGTAGTCGTCGGCCGGCACGTAGATCGCCTGCAGAGAGGTGATCGAGTGACCGCGGGTCGAGGTGATGCGCTCCTGGAGCACACCCATCTCGTCGGCGAGGTTCGGCTGGTAGCCCACCGCGGACGGCATGCGGCCGAGCAGCGTCGAGACCTCGGAGCCGGCCTGCGTGAAGCGGAAGATGTTGTCGATGAAGAGCAGCACATCCTGCTTCTGCACGTCGCGGAAGTACTCCGCCATCGTCAGAGCGGACAGGGCGACGCGCAGACGCGTTCCCGGCGGCTCGTCCATCTGGCCGAAGACGAGCGCGGTCTTGTCGAAGACGCCCGCCTCCTCCATCTCGTGGATGAGGTCGTTGCCCTCACGGGTGCGCTCGCCGACACCGGCGAACACTGACACACCACCGTGGTCCTGCGCGACGCGCTGGATCATCTCCTGGATGAGGACGGTCTTGCCGACGCCCGCGCCGCCGAACAGGCCGATCTTGCCGCCCTGGACGTACGGGGTGAGCAGGTCGATGACCTTGATGCCGGTCTCGAAGAGCTGGGTCTTGGACTCGAGCTGGTCGAACGACGGCGGCTGGCGGTGGATCGGCCAGCGCTCGGTGATCTCGATCTTCTCGCCCGGTTCGCCGTTGAGCACGTCACCGGTGACGTTGAAGACCTTGCCCTTGGTGACATCCCCCACGGGGACGCTGATCGGGGCGCCGGTGTCGCGCACCTCGCCGCCGCGGACCAGTCCGTCGGTCGGCTTCAGGGCGATCGCACGCACCAGGTCGTCGCCCAGGTGCTGGGCCACCTCGAGGGTGATCTCGGTCGACCGGTCGCCGATCGTGATCGTGGTCTTCAGGGCGTTGTAGATGCCCGGGATCGCGTCGTGCGGGAACTCGATGTCGACGACCGGACCGGTGACACGGGCAATGCGTCCCACACCGGCCGGCTGCGCGGTCGAAGCCTGGGCTTCGGCGGTAGCGGTAGTCATGATTCTTATCTCTCTCGTTGGACGATCATTTGGCCGAGCTGAGCGCGTCAGCGCCGCCGACGATCTCGGAGATCTGCTGAGTGATCTCCGCCTGCCGGGCGTTGTTGGCGAGTCGCGTGTAGTCGGTGATGAGCTTGTCGGCGTTGTCGCTGGCGGCCTTCATGGCCTTCTGCGTCGCCGCGTGCTTGGATGCGGCGGACTGGAGCATCGCGTTGAAGATGCGGCTCTCGATGTAGACCGGGAGCAGCGAGTCGAGGACGGTGGCCACGTCGGGCTCGAACTCGTAGAGCGGCAGGACCTGCGTGCGGTCCGGCTCCTCCAGGCCCTCCACGACCTCCAGCGGGAGGAGGCGGACGACCTGCGGCTCCTGCGTCAGCATGCTGATGAAGCGGTTGTAGATGACGTGGATCTCGTCCACACCGCCGTCGGACGCATCGCGCAGGAAGGACTCCAGGATCGCGTCGGCGACCTCCTTCGCCTGCTCGAACTCCGGGCTGTCCGTGTTGCCGGTCCAGACCCGCTCGAACGCCCGCCGCCGGAAGCTGAAGTAGCCCTGCGCCTTGCGGCCGACGAGGAAGTACACGACCTCCTTGCCCTGGCTGCGCAGCAGCTCGGCGAGCTTCTCGGACTCCTTGAGCACGTTCGAGTTGAACGCCCCCGCCAGACCCCGGTCCGACGAGAAGATGACGATCGCTGCGCGCTCGATCTTCTCCGGCTCCGTGGTCAGGACGTGGTCGACGTTCGAGTACGTCGCCACCGCCGACACCGCGCGCGTGATGGCGCGGGCGTACGGCGAGCTGGCGGCGACCCGCGCCTGCGCCTTCTGGATGCGGGAGGCGGAGATCAGCTCCATCGCACGGGTGATCTTCTTGGTCGTCTGGGCAGACTTGATCTTCTGCCGGTAGACCCGAAGCTGTGCTCCCATGTCTCTCCTCTTACCTGATTCTTTCTGGGCCTAGTCGCTCGTCGGGACGGCGCTCAGCGCCGGGCCTTGACGATGCGCTCCTGGTCGACGTCCTTCTCGTCGATGGCCTCGAACTCTTCGCGTCCGACCGAGGCGAGCGGCTTGCCCTCGCCGGTCTGGAACTCGAGCTTGAACGCATCCACCGCCGCGTCGAGCTGCGCCACCGTGTCGTCGCTCAGGACGTTGGTCTCGCGCAGCGTGTCCAGGATGTCGGTGTTGCGTCGCAGGTGGTCCAGCAGCTCCGCCTCGAAGCGCAGGACGTCCTCGACGGCGACCTCGTCCAGCTTGCCGTTGGTGCCGGACCAGATCGAGACGACCTGCTCCTCCACCGGGAACGGCGAGTACTGCGGCTGCTTGAGCAGCTCGGTGAGGCGGGCGCCGCGCGCCAGCTGACGACGGCTGGCCGCATCGAGGTCGGACGCGAACATCGCGAACGCTTCGAGCGAGCGGTACTGGGCGAGCTCGAGCTTGAGCGTGCCGGAGACCTTCTTGATGGACTTCACCTGGGCGTCGCCGCCGACGCGGGAGACCGAGATGCCCACGTCGACCGCGGGACGCTGGTTGGCGTTGAACAGGTACGACTGCAGGAAGATCTGGCCGTCGGTGATCGAGATCACGTTGGTCGGGATGTACGCCGAGACGTCGTTCGCCTTCGTCTCGATGATCGGCAGGCCGGTCATCGAGCCCGCGCCGAGCTCGTCGGAGAGCTTCGCGCAACGCTCCAGCAGGCGGGAGTGCAGGTAGAAGACGTCGCCCGGGTAGGCCTCGCGTCCCGGCGGACGGCGCAGGAGGAGGGAGACGGCGCGGTAGGCCTCGGCCTGCTTGGACAGGTCGTCGAACACGATGAGGACGTGCTTGCCGCCGTACATCCAGTGCTGGCCGATCGCGGAACCCGTGTAGGGCGCGAGGTACTTGAAGCCGGCGGGGTCGGAGGCGGGAGCCGCGACGATCGTCGTGTACTCCATCGCGCCCGCATCCTCGAGCGCGCCCTTCACCGAGGCGATGGTCGAGCCCTTCTGGCCGATCGCGACGTAGATGCAGCGGACCTGCTTGTTCTCGTCGCCCGACTCCCAGTTGGCCTTCTGGTTGATGATCGTGTCGATCGCGATGGCCGTCTTGCCGGTCTGGCGGTCGCCGATGATCAGCTGGCGCTGACCGCGGCCGACCGGGATCATCGCGTCGATGGCCTTGATGCCGGTCTGCAGCGGCTCGTGCACGGACTTGCGCTGCATGACGCCGGGCGCCTGCAGCTCGAGCTCGCGGCGGCCCTCGCTGGCGATCTCGCCGAGACCGTCGATCGGGTTGCCGAGCGGGTCGACCACGCGACCGAGGTAGCCGTCGCCGACGGGGACGGAGAGGACCTCGCCGGTGCGGGTCACCTCCATGCCCTCCACGACCTGGTCGAACTCGCCGAGCACGACGACTCCGACCTCGTTCTCATCGAGGTTCTGGGCGAGGCCCAGGGTGCCGTCGGAGAAGCGGATGAGCTCGTTGGCCATCACGCTGGGGAGGCCCTCGACGTGCGCGATGCCGTCGGAGGCGTCCAGCACGTGGCCGATCTCGGTCGCCCCGGCCGAGGCGGGCTCGTACGTGGTGACGAAGTCCTTGAGGGCGTCGCGGATGTCGTCAGCGCTGATGGAGGATGTCGGGCTGGTCTTGGTGTCTGCCATGGTGATTCCTATCTTGAGGCGGTCAGCCCGCCAGCTGAAGCCGGAGTTCGGCGAGACGCGACGCGACGCTTCCATCGATGACGTCGTCACCGATCTGTACGCGCAATCCGCCGATGATCGAGGGGTCGACGACCTGATTGACCTTGAGGTCGCCGTAAGTGGCGCTGAGCACCGAGCGCAGACGCTCGGCCTGCGCCTGGGGAAGCGGCGCCGCCGCGTAGACGGTCGCGATGGTCTGACCGTCCTGGGCTGCGACGGTGCGCGCGGCGGCGCGGAGCGACTCGCGGATGCTGCGACCGCGGGGCTGCTCGACGAGCTGGCGCGCGATGGCGACCGTCTGCTTCGAGGCCCGCGACCCGAGCAGGCGCTCGACGAGGGCCACCTTGGATGAGGTCGGAGCCAGTTTGCTGCGCAGGGCGAGCTCGAGGCCCGCGTCGGAGGTCACGGCGCCTCCGAAGGCGAACAGCTCGGCCACGATGTCGACGTCGCCCGGGGCGGAGGTGGCGATCGCACGGATCCCGAGCTCCTCCATCCCGGCGAGCAGGTCGTCGTGGGTCGACCAGCGCTGGGCGGTGACCACGGTGAGCAGCTCGACGGCCGGCGCGGACAGGGAGGCGAAGACCCGCTTCACGAGCACCGCCTTGCCGTCTGCCGAGACCGTCGGGTCACCGAGGACCGCACGGAGCTGGGCCGAGTCGGCGACGACCCGGCCTGCAGCGAACAGGTCTTCAGCCGTCGCCAGATCGGCCGTGGACCCGAGGCCGGCGAGAGCCGAGACGGATCGGGCCAGTGCTTCTCTGGTGGCGCTTCCCATCAGTTGCCCGACCCGGCCTTCTGGGCCGTCTCGTCGGCTTCGAGGTCCGCCAGGAAGCGGTCCACGATGGCCTGCGCACGCTTGTCCTCGTCGAGGGCCTCGCGCACGACGGTCGAGGCGAGGTCGATCGCCAGCGAGCCGACCTCGCCACGGAGCTGGACGAGCGCCGTCTGACGCTCGGCCTCGAGCTGGGCCTGAGCCTGAGCCGTCACGCGCGCCGCCTCGGACACCGCGGTGTCGCGGGCTTCCGCGACGATCTTCTGACCGTCGGTCCGCGCGTTCTCGCGGATCTTCGCAGCCTCGGCACGTGCCTCGGCGAGCTGGGCGGTGTACTGCTCCAGGAGCGCCTCCGCCTTGTGCTGCGCCTCGTCGGCCTTCGCGATGTTGCCTTCGATCGCCTCGGCGCGCTCATCCAGCAGCTTCCTCATTCGCGGAAGCGCGAGCTTCCAGAAGAAGATCAGGATGATGAAGAAGCAGATCAGAGAGCCGACGATGTCGTACCACTCGGGGAAAAGCGGATTCGGAGCGGCCGCGGCTGCGGCGGTCACCACACCGTTGAGCATCGTTCCTCCTTATGAAGAGAGATAAAGAGGGACTACTGGCCGGCGGTGAAGATGAAGTACGTTGCGATACCGATCAGCGCGAGCGCCTCGGTGAACGCGATACCGATGTACATCAGCACCTGGAGACGACCGGCGAGCTCAGGCTGACGCGCGACACCCTCGATGGTCTTCCCGACCACGATGCCGACGCCGATGGCGGGGCCGATGGCCGCGAGGCCGTATCCGACGGTGGCGATGTTGCCGGAGATAGCAGCGATGTCCACTTATGTGTTTCCTTCCGTGATGTCAGCCGCGCGGATGCGCGACCCGATTAGTGTTCCTCGGCGACTGCGAGCTGGATGTAGACAGCGGTGAGCAGTGCGAAGACGTAAGCCTGGAGAACCGCGACCAGGATCTCGAACAAGGTGAAGGCGAAGCCGAAGGCCATGGTGCCGAAGCCCAGCAGGCCCCAGCCGCCGCCGACGGTGAAGACGAAGAACGCGGTGCCGCTGAAGAACAGGACGAGGAGCAGGTGCCCGACGATCATGTTCATGAGCAGTCGCAGCGTGAGCGTGATCGGCCGCAGGATGAACGTCGAGAAGAACTCGATCGGGGTCACGATGATGTAGAACGGCCACGGCACGCCGGGCGGGAAGAGCGCGTTCCTGAAGAACGACTTCGGGTTCTTCTTCACACCCGCATAGATGAAGGCGATGTAGGCAACGACCGCGAGCACGAGCGGGACGCCGATGACCGAGGTGCCCGCGATGTTCAGGAACGGGATGACACCCGTCAGGTTCATGAACAGGACCATGAAGAAGACGGTCGTGAGCAGCGGCAGGAAGCGCCGGCCGTCCTTCTTGCCGAGGAGGTCTTCCGCGATGTTGACGCGGACGAGGTCGAGGCCCATCTCGACCAGCGACTGGAAGCGGCCGGGGACCAGCTTCATGTTGCGGGTGCCGAGCCAGAAGATCAGGACCAGGGCCGCCACCGCGATGAACCGGATGATCATGATCCGGTTGACCTCGAAGGCCCCGATGGAGAAGAGGGTGGGCGGGAAGAACTCATCGATCGAGGGCCCGTGGAAGCTTCCTCCATCGGAGCTTGCGGCCTGGACCAGCAGGTTCACAGCGTTAGCTAACAGCGCTATCTCCTGTTTCGGGGCGTCGAGCCATGGGCTCTCGCGACGACGAACGGTGGACGCCCAGTGGTGACGCGCCGGTGGTGTTCATGGCGCAATTGGGCGGGGGATCACCAGTAACTCTACAAGAGTTTTCAGTGGGTAACGAATCGGATACGGCTCAGCGCTTCTGCCCGGGCAAGCGGGTGTCGCTGACGTACGGGACCCGTGAGCGGAAGGCCACGATCATGTCGACGACGAGGGATCCGATCACCCCGGCGATGAGGCTCAGGAACAGCACGACCGGGCTGATCCAGGGCTGATCCCGCAAGAGGATGGCGAGCACCAGGAAGAGCACGAACTTCACGATCCAGCTGCCCAGCACGATGCCGAAGAAGAGACCCACGAAGAGGTCGGAGCCGATGAAGCGGTTGGCGATCAGGATGCTCAGGGCCGTGATCGAGAGGAACACGGCGGCCATCCCCGTGCCGATCAGGGCGCTGCTCACGCCGACCCAGCCGGCGAAGATCCCGCCGAGCAGCATCCCGGCGATGGCGATGATGCCGGCGAGGATGAGGCCGTACTTGAGGACATCCCGGAGGACCGGGGTGGAGCTCGGCTGAGCCGGCGGCTGGGCGGGGCTGGCGCCGTCTGGGTGCTCGGTCATCGGGGCTCCTCGGTCAGGGCGGGGTGGTCGGTCGGCGCGGTTCGCCGCGGGACGTGCTCGCTGGCCTGATCGAGCTGGTCGAAGCGTGCCGTCTCGGCTGCCTCGCGGCTGCCGGCCGGGGTCAGCTCGGCGACGGCCTCGTTCGCCTTGCGGCGGCTGAGCGGTGCGAGCGTGAAGGCGGTGCAGACGACCAGGCCGATGGCGACGAACACGATCGCCATCCAGTACGGGTCGAAGAAGAACAGCAGGCAGCCGATGGAGAGCACGGCCGTCCACGCGTAGAAGATCAGCACCGCGTGCAGGTGGCTGTGCCCCATGTCGAGCAGCCGGTGGTGCAAGTGCTTGCGGTCGGCGCTGAACGGCGACTTCCCGGCGCGCAGGCGGCGGATGACGGCGAGGCCGAAGTCGAGCAGCGGGATGATCAGCACCGCGAACGGCAGGATGATCGGGATGAAGGCGGGGACCAGCGACGACTTGCCCAGGGTCTGCAGCGCCTCGGGATTGATCGTCCCGGTGACCGAGATGGCGGACGTCGCCATGAGCAGGCCGATGAGGAGAGCGCCCGCATCCCCCATGAACATCCTGGCCGGGTGCCAGTTCAGCGGCAGGAAGCCGGCACAGGCGCCCACCAGGATCGCGGCGATCACGCCCGCGAGACTGAAATAGTTCTGCGGGCTGATCTCGCGCTGCAGGAGGTAGGTGTAGACGAGGAACGTGCCGTTGGCGATGAGCGCGACGCCGGCGACCAGTCCGTCCAGGCCGTCGATGAAGTTGATCGCGTTCATCACCAGGACGATCGCGAACAGGGTGATGACGATCGACATCACGGGAGAGCCGACCGTCAGCCCGCCGATCGGCAGGGAGTAGATCTGCACCCCCAGCCAGGCCACGAGGCCGGCGGCCACGAACTGACCGGCGAGCTTCGTCATCCAGTCCAGGTCCCAGATGTCGTCGGCCACGCCGATGACGACGATGAGAAGGGCCGCCCCCAGGATGGCGAGGATGGGTCCCTGATCGGAGAAGATCAGCGACAGCACGCCGAACTGACTGGAGAGCAGCCAGGACACCCCGAACGCGACCAGGATGCCGAGGAACATGGCCACGCCGCCGAGACGAGGTGTCGGGCGGGTGTGCACATCCCGGGCGCGGATCTTCGGGTACAGCCGGTAGCGCATGGCCAGCTTGTAGACGACGAACGACATCCCGAAGGTGATCACCGCCGAGATCAGGGCGAGGGCGAGGAGAAGGGTCACGGCTGGGCGTCCGCGGCGGCGGCCGGCTCCTCGAGCGCGGCGCCGACGACCTCGCGGAGCTGCTCGATCGATACGACGCCGTGGCGGAGGATGCGCAGCCCTCCGGCGCCGGACGCCAGCGCGGTCGCATCCACGATGGTCGACGAGGAGTCCTTGCCCTCGACGCGCTCGTACGCCGAACCGGCTTCTCCGCCGTCGAGGTAGACCGCGACGGAGCCGCCGAGCATCGCCTCCGCCTCCGCGGCGGTGCGTGCGGCCGGGCGACCCGTGAGATTGGCGGAGGACACGGCGAGAGGGCCGGTCTCCGACAGCAGCTCCAGCGCGATGGTGTCCTTGGGCATGCGCAGGGCGACGGTGCCCTGGGTCTCCCCCAGGTCCCAGACCAGCGACGGGGAGGCCGGGAGCACGATGGTCAGCCCGCCCGGCCAGAATGCGCGGACCAGCGCATCCACTTCGTCCGGCACCCGCTCGGCGAGGGCTGCGAGCGTCGGGATGCCGGGCACGAGCACGGGAGGCGGCGACTGGCGGCCGCGTCCCTTCGCATCGAGGAGGCGCCGCACGGCGGCGGGGCTGAACGCGTCGGCCGCGACCCCGTACACCGTGTCGGTGGGGATGACGACGAGTTCGCCGCGTCCGATCGCTGCACGGGCGAGACGCATGCCGGAGAGCAGCTCGGAGTCGACCGAGCAGTCGTAGATGGGAGCCATGACGGCTCCCATGATAGCCGGGGCGCCGACGCCCCGACTGGGAGGACGATACTTGAGGGCGATGGATGTCTACTTCTTCGACTGCGATAAGACCCTCTACGACTACGACTTCCACAAGCGACTTCCCAAGCTCGCGGAGCTCGGGGGTGTCAGCCAATACCGGCTCGCGTCGGCCTGGTGGGCGGGCGGCCACGAGCGCGCGGCGGAGATCGGTGAGTACGCCACCAGCGAGGAGTACCTGGACGCGTTCGCCGAGGTCACCGGCGCGCGGCTGTCGCTCGCCCAGTGGCAGGAGGCGCGGAAGGCCGCGATGACGCCCATCCCCGGCGCCATCGCCGCGCTCACGAGGCGGCGGGGCTCGGTACGGTGTCGCTGCTGTCGAACAACCCCATCCCGTTCAAGGACTCGCTCCCCGTGCTGACGCCGGAGATCGTCGACGTGCTGCGCGACAACGACCTCGTGTCGGCCGTGCTCGGCGCGCGGAAGCCGGAGCGCCGCATCTACACCCGGGCGCTCGGGCTGTTCGGCGTGGATGCGGCGGACGCCATCCTGTTCGACGACTCGCTCGCCAATGTGGAGGGCGCGCGTGCCGCCGGGATGCAGGCCCATCACTTCGTCAAGCGCCCCGACGGAGGCTTCGACACGGACGGCATGCTCGACGCCCTCCACGCCTTCGCCGCCCGCTGACCCCCGTCGAAGCCGCTCTGCTCAGATGTAGATGGCGGGATCGAGCCAGTCGTCGCCGGGGATCTGCTCGTGGCCGGAGCGTGGGCGAGGATGCGCGGGGACGCCGACGAGGAGCGAGTCGGGAGGCGCATCCCGCGTCACGACGGCGTTCGCGCCGATGACGGAGTGCGCGCCGATCCTGATGGCTCCGAGGACCTTGGCGCCGGCGCCGACGACGACGCCGTCCTCGACGGTGGGATGCCGCTTGCCGTGTCCCTTCCCCCGTCCGCCCAGCGTCACGCCGTGATAGAGCATCACGTCGTCGCCGATCCATGTCGTCTCGCCGATCACCACGCCCATCCCGTGGTCGATGAAGAAGCGCCGCCCGATGCGGGCTCCGGGATGGATCTCGATCCCGGTCAGGAACCGGGTGAACTGCGACAGGAACCGGGCCGGCGTCCGGAATCCGGACAGCCACAGGCGGTGTGCGATGCGGTAGGACCACACCGCGTGCAGTCCGCTGTAGACGAGCGCCACCTCCACAGTGCCGCGCGCTGCCGGGTCGTGCTTGCGCGCGTTGCGGAGGTCCTCACGCAGCCGGAAGATCGACACCTCGCTCAGTCCTGCAGGTCGGCCCACAGGGGCGTGGAGATGTATCGTTCGCCGGTGTCCGGGACGATGGCGACGACGGTCTTGCCCGCGTTCTCGGGACGCATCCCCACCTGGAGAGCCGCCCAGACGATCGCGCCGGAGGAGATGCCCGCGAGGATGCCCTCCCCGGAGGCCAGCCGCTTGGCCACATCCAGCGCATCCTCGAACGACACGTCGACGACCTCGTCATAGACGGTCGTGTCGAGGACCTCGGGAACGAAGTTGGCGCCGAGCCCCTGGATCTTGTGCGGGCCGGGCTTGCCGCCGTTCAGGATGGGCGAGTCCAGTGGCTCCACGGCGACGACCTGAACCTCGGGCTTGCGCTCCTTGAGGAGCCGGCCGACGCCGGTGATCGTGCCGCCGGTCCCGATGCCGGAGACGAAGATGTCGACGCCGCCGTCGGTGTCCGCCCAGATCTCCTCGGCGGTCGTGGCGCGGTGGATCGCCGGGTTGGCCTCGTTGGCGAACTGCTGCGCCAGGATCGCGTTGTCGGTTGTGGCGACGATCTCCTGCGCCTTCTCGACCGCTCCGCTCATCCCCCCGGAGCCCGGCGTGAGGACGATCTCGGCGCCGAACGCGCGCAGGAGGACGCGTCGCTCCGTGCTCATGGTCTCCGGCATCGCCAGGATCACCCGGTACCCGCGCGCCGCGCCCACCATGGCCAGGGCGATGCCGGTGTTGCCGCTGGTCGCCTCGACGATGGTCCCTCCCGGGCGGAGCGCACCGGCCTTCTCGGCCGCATCCACGATGGCGACGCCGATGCGGTCCTTCACGCTTCCGGCCGGGTTGGAGGATTCGAGTTTGGCCAGGACCGTCGCGTCCACACCCTCGGTCAGGCGATTGAGCCGCACGAGCGGGGTGCGCCCGACGGCCTCGGTGACGCTGGCGTAGATCTGTCCGGACATTGGCCTCTTCCTTGCGAGATGGTCGTGCGCGGATCCTGTCGCGGGATCGTGTTGCCGGGGATCGTCGCGAAGGGGATCGCCTGACCACTCTAGACGCCGCGACGCCGTGAAGAAGGAGTGTGACCGAGGGTAGGCTCGACGGGCGATGACCCCCGACTCTCCCCCCGCTCCCGTCTCGGCCCGAATGCTCCGCGATGACGCCGTCGCCGTGCTGACACGAGCCGGCGTACCCGACCCCGAGGTGGATGCCGAGCTGCTGCTCGGCCATGTCCTGGGCGTGAGCCGGGGACGCGTCCAGGCCCTGGTCGTGCTGGAGGAGGCGGTCGCCGCCCCGGAGGTCGCACGATTCCGCGAGGTCGTCGAGCGCCGCGCATCCCGAGAGCCTCTGCAGCACATCACCGGGCGGGCGCCCTTCCGGTCCCTCGAGCTGAACGTCGGACCCGGCGTCTTCGTCCCGCGGCCCGAGACGGAGCAGGTCGCCCAGTTCGCGATCGACGCGCTGCGCGCCATCCCCTCCCCCTCCCCCGTTGCCGTGGACCTGGGGACCGGCAGCGGCGCGATCGCGCTCGCGCTGGCGACCGAGGTCCCGCACGCCCGCGTCTATGCGGTCGAGAACTCCGCCGAGGCGTTCATCTGGATGCGGCGCAACGTCGACGAGATCGGCGCCGCCAATCTGACGCCGGTGTTCGTCGACCTGGGCGAAGCCCTCGCCGAGCTCGACGGCACGGTGGATGTCGTGATCTCGAACCCGCCGTATGTGCCCGACGACGCCATCCCGCGCGATCCCGAGGTGCGGCTGCACGACCCGCACGCCGCCCTGTACGGCGGACCGGACGGACTGGATGTGGTGCGCACGATCTCGCGCGTCGCGCGCCGCCTGCTCCACCCCGGCGGCACCCTGGTGCTCGAGCACGGCGAGCTGCAGGGCGCGGCGATCCGGGAGCTCCTCACGGCCGACGGCTGGCGCGCCGCCGCCACCCACCGCGACCTCACCACGCGCGACCGCACCACCACCGCTCTCCGCTGAGCGCGTGCCCTAGCCGAGAGTCGGGGCGGGTCACTCGGCGAGAGCGGCCAGGCGGGACTCCTCGTCGGCGAGGATGTTCGACTCGATGACGGGCTCGAGGGCGCCGTTCATGACGGCGTCCAGGTTGTAGGCCTTGTAGCCGGTACGGTGGTCGGCGATCCGGTTCTCCGGGAAGTTGTAGGTGCGGATGCGCTCGGAGCGGTCCATGGTCCGGATCTGACCCTTGCGGAACTCCGCGGCCTCCGCGTCCGCCTCCTCCTGCTGCCGCGCGAGCAGGCGCGCACGCAGCACGCGCATGGCCGCCTCGCGGTTCTGCAGCTGGCTCTTCTCGTTCTGCATCGACACGACGATCCCGGTGGGGACGTGCGTGATGCGGACGGCCGAGTCGGTCGTGTTGACGGACTGACCGCCCGGGCCCGAGGACCGGAAGACGTCGATCTTGAGATCGTTCGGGTTGATCTCGACCTCCTCGGGCTCGTCCACCTCCGGGAACACGAGCACACCGGCGGCGGAGGTGTGGATGCGGCCCTGCGACTCGGTCGCCGGCACCCGCTGCACGCGGTGCACGCCGCCCTCGTACTTGAGGTGCGCCCACACGCCCTCGGCAGGGTCGCTGGAGTTGCCCTTGAACGCGACCTGCACATCCTTGATGCCGCCGAGGTCGCTGGAGGTCTGCTCGATGATCTCCGCCTTCCACCGCTTCGCGTCGGCGTAATGCAGGTACATGCGCAGGAGGTCGCCGGCGAAGAGCGCGGACTCGGCCCCGCCCTCCCCCATCTTGATCTCCATGATCACGTCACGGGAGTCGTTGGGGTCGCGCGGGATGAGGAGACGGCGCAGTCTCTCCTCCGACTCCTCGACGCTCTTCTCGAGCCCCGGGATCTCTTCGGCGAACGCCGCGTCCTCGGCGCCCAGCTCGCGCGCAGCCTCCAGATCGTCCGAGAGCTGCTTCCACTCGTGGTAGCTGGCGACGATGCGGGAGAGTTCGGCATAGCGGCGGTTCACCCGCTTCGAGCGCACGGGATCGCTGTGCAGCTCGGGGTCGGAGAGCTGGCGCTGCAGGTCGTCGTGCTCGGCGATGAGGGTGTTCACCGATTCGAACATGGGGTCTTCTTTCTTCGTCAGGAGGGCCGGGAACGACGAAGCGCCCGCCCGCCATGCTTCAGGCATGGGCGGACGGGCGCTGAACGTCGCTAGCGGTGGTCGTTCTCGTGTCCGTGCGAGTGCGCGGTGCCGTGGCCGTTGGCCGGCGCCGGCATCGACTTCTGCACCTGCATCAGGAACTCGACGTTGCTCGAGGTCTCCTTGAGGCGGCCGAGGACGATCTCGAGCGCCTGCTGCTGGTCGACCCCGGCGAGGGCGCGGCGCAGCTTCCAGGTGATCTTGACCTCGTCCTGGCCCATCAGCATCTCCTCGCGGCGCGTGCCGGAGGCGTTGACGTCGACCGCCGGGAAGATGCGCTTGTCGGCCAGCTGGCGGGACAGGCGCAGCTCCATGTTGCCGGTGCCCTTGAACTCCTCGAAGATGACCTCGTCCATCTTGGAGCCGGTCTCCACCAGCGCCGAGGCGAGGATGGTGAGCGAGCCGCCGTGCTCGATGTTGCGGGCGGCGCCGAAGAAGCGCTTGGGCGGGTACAGCGCGGAGGCGTCCACTCCACCGGAGAGGATGCGGCCCGACGCCGGAGCGGTCAGGTTGTAGGCGCGACCCAGGCGGGTGATCGAGTCGAGCAGCACGACGACGTCGTGGCCCAGCTCCACCAGGCGCTTCGCCCGCTCGATGGCGAGCTCGGCGACGGTGGTGTGGTCCTCGGCGGGGCGGTCGAAGGTGGAGGCGATGACCTCGCCCTTCACCGTGCGCTGCATGTC
>JBQCCO010000214.1:0-3256 GCA_051962155.1 Leifsonia sp.
GTGTCACCCCGCTGCGGTGAGCAGCGGGGCCAGCTCGGCGAGGGAGCGGATGGTGCGCACGCCGGCAGCCAGGGCGTCCATCTCGTCCTCGAACGCCGGCACGGCGTCGCGCCGGTTGAGCCAGATACCGGTCAGGCCCGCGCGGGCGGCTCCGATCGCGTCCGTGCGCAGGCGGTCTCCGACGTAGACGGCTTCGCCGGGGGATACGGCGAACGCCTCGCACGCCGCACGGAAGATCCCGGCGTCGGGTTTGACCACGCCGACCTCGCCGGAGGCGATGAGCCGGTCGACCCGGGCATCCAATCCGACCGCCTCCACCTTGCGTCGCTGGAACGGCAGGTCGCCGTTGGTGATGAGGCCGAAGCGGACGCCCGGGATGGCCGCCTCCAGGGCGTCGAGCGCCGGCAGTGCGTCGTCGTGCAGCGACCACGCGGCGACGTAGTGCTCGAAGTAGTCGGCGAACCAGCTGCTCGCCTCCGCGTCGCTCAGCGTGACGCCGTGACGGGCGGCGAAGTCGCGGGCGCGCGCCTGCCGTTGTCCTTCGAAATCGAGGTCGCCCGCGAGGTAGGAGTGGTAGTGCTCCTCCTCCAGCTCGTGCCAGAGGGTGGCCAGCTCATCCGCCTCGAGCGCGCCGTACGGACTGCCGAGGCTCTCGGCGTACCGCAGGATGCCGGTCTCGACGGCGGCCCGATGCGCGAAGAGGGTGTCGTCCAGATCGAACAGGACGACACGCGGCACGGACGGGGTGCTCACAGCGCAGCCTCCGCGTCGGGCAGCTCAGGCCAGCCGGACGCCGGCTCCCGCGGATCCTCCGGCCGCAGGCTCGCCCGCCACTCGTCCATGCGACGGCCACGCTGCTCCGCGCCCTGGGGGACCACGCCCTCCCAGCGGAACCCGGCGCGCCGGGCGACCGCTGCGCTCGCCGTGTTGCCCACCAGTGCCCGCCACACCATCCTCTTCAAGGCCAGGCCGTCCGGGCGCGGCCGGAACGCGTACTCGACCGCCAGCCGCGTCGCCTCGGACATCACTCCGCGGCCGCGGAACTCGGGCGCGAGCCAGAACCCGATCTCGCCGCGGCGCTCGCGGATGTCGCCGATGCTGATCATCCCGGCCAGCAGGCCCTCCGTGCGGATCGCCCAGACGCACAGCCGTCCGCTCGCCCAGCCGTCGGGGACGACCGTGCCGACGAATCCGACCGCGTTCTCGCGGCGATAGGGCGAGGGCACGGTCGTCCAGCGCGCGATGGCCGGGTCGCTGCAGACCTCAGCGATCCGGTCGATGTCGGCCTCGCCGGGAATCGAGAGCGTGATCCGCTCTGCCACGAGCTCGACCGGCTGGGGCATCAGCGGGCCCGGGGGAGGAAGCCCACCCGGTCGTAGGCCTTGGCCAGCGTGGCCTCGGCCACCTCGGTGGCGCGGTCGGCGTTCGCCGCGAGGATGCGATCGAGTTCCGCCGGATCGGCGAGGAGGTCGAGCGCACGCTGACGGATGGGCGTGAACTGCTCGACCACCACCTCCACCAGTCCCTTCTTCAGATCGCCGTAGCCCTTGCCGTCGTAGTCCACTTCGATGGACTCGATGGAGCGCCCGCTGAGCGCCGCGAAGATCGTGAGCAGATTGGAGATGCCGGGCTTTCCGGCGCGATCGAACGACACCACCCCGTCGGTGTCGGTGACGGCCCGCATGATCTTCTTGCGCGTGACATCGGGCTCGTCCAGCAGCCAGATGATGCCGGACCCGGAGTCCGCCGACTTCGACATCTTCGACTCCGGGTTCTGCAGGTCGTAGATGCGCGCGGTGTCCTTCAGGATCATCGCCTGCGGCACCACGAACGTCTGCCCGAAGCGGCTGTTGAAGCGTTCGGCGAGGTCGCGCGTCAGCTCCACGTGCTGGCGCTGGTCGTCGCCGACCGGGACCACCTTCGCGTCGTACAGGAGGATGTCGGCGGCCATGAGCATCGGGTACGCGAAGAGCCCGACCGAGGTGGCGTCAGCGCCCTGCTTCGCCGACTTGTCCTTGAACTGGGTCATCCGCGACGCCTCGCCGAAGCCGGTGATGGTGTTCAGGACCCAGGCGAGCTGGGCGTGCGCGGGGACGTGCGACTACACGTAGAGGGTGGAAGCGGACGGGTCGATGCCCGCAGCGATGTACTGCGCGGCCGTGCGGCGGGTCTTCTCGCGCAGTTCGGCCGGGTCCTGCGCCACGGTGATGGCGTGGAGGTCGACCACGGAGAAGAACGCGTCGTGCGTGCTCTGCAGTTCTTTCCACTGCAGGAGCGCGCCGACGTAGTTGCCGAGGTGCAGCGAGTCGGCCGAGGGCTGCATCCCGGAATAGAGGCGGGGAAGAGGAAGCGGGGACGGTGTCGTCATGGTTCTGCCTTCGAAGTGGAGAAAGTCGGGAAGTCGGGAGGGGTGGATGCTTCGGGCCGTCAGAGCGCGTAGTCGACGACCACAGGCGTGTGGTCCGACCATCGCTCGTCGTAGGCGGCCGCGCGGTCCACCGCGTAGTCCTTCACCCGTGCTGCGAGCGCCGGCGTCGCAAGCTGGTAGTCGATGCGCCAGCCGGTGTCGTTGTCGAAGGCCTGCCCGCGCCAGGACCACCAGGTGTAGGGGCCGTCGACGTCGCCCGCGTGCTTGCGGATCACATCCACCCAGCCGAGGCCCGCCCCGCCGTTGTATGCGGGGTCGTCCTCCGTGCCGAGGATGCGGTCGAAGTACGCGCGCTCCTCCGGCAGGAAGCCGGCGCGCTTGACGTTGCCCTTCCAGTTGCGGATGTCGAGCGTGCGGTGGCCGACGTTGAGGTCGCCCATCACGACGGCCAGCTCGTTGTGCTTCTGCAACTCTGGGAGCCGGGCCTCCATCGCATCGAGGAAGCGGTACTTCTCGGTCTGCTTCTCGGTACCCGCCTCGCCCGAGTGCACGTAGGCGCTGACCACGGTCACCACCGTGCCGTCGACCTCGTAGTCGGCCTCCAGCCAGCGGCCGGCGCTGTCGAACTCGGTCGGCCCCAGCTCCACGCGGTGGATGGACGCCCGGTGCCGGCTCGCGATCGCGACACCCGCTCGACCCTTCGCAGTCGCGGGGTCGTGCACGATGTCCCACTCCTCGCCGAGGAGCCCCTGAACGTCTTCGGTGGACGCCCGGACCTCCTGGATCGCGAGGATGTCCACGTCGCGCCCGTCGAGCCAGGCCCCCATGCCCTTGCGGAAGGCGGCGCGGATGCCGTTGGCGTTGATCGTGGCGATGCGCAGGCGACTC
>JBQCCO010000215.1:0-4531 GCA_051962155.1 Leifsonia sp.
TCGAGGACGACGGACCCGGCTTCTCCGCCGGCGTCGAGAGTCGCGCGTTCGAGCGCTTCGCCACCTCACGGGATGCGCAGCCCAGGAGCGAGCGCGGCCGCCACTACGGGCTGGGCCTGGCCCTCGTCGCGGAGGTGGTGACCCGCCACCACGGCACCGTGGACGCATCCAATCGCCCGGCCGGAGGCGCCGTGGTCACGGTGCGGATCCCCCGCCGCAGCTGAGCTGGCGCGCAGGCGCGCCGGACGCGCGCTGGACGCGCCAGCGGCATTGATCGAGCGAGTCGTCAGTGCCCGCGGTCGAGCGCCTGCTGGATCAGGATGGTCATGTCGACGGGCTCCGTGGGCGGCAGCTCCAAAGCGGCCGGATCGATTGCGGTCATGCCGTCTCCTTCCTTTCTTCCGGTGCGCCACACTGGGTGCATCCGGTCCGGTCGTCATCTATCGGGTCGGTAGGTGCCCGCCGCCGCCATCCCCCGGCGTTCGATGCGGCGGGCACCGTCCCTTATCCCGCACGTGGTGGACTACCCCTGTTCATCACTCGTGCGGGATGGTGAGGCCCAGTCGCGAGCACAGCTCGCTGAGGGCCTGGTCGGAGGGGAACACCGCGAGCCGCCCGTCGGGCAGCTGGCAGGTCTCCAGGTGGGGGACGGGGTACTCGGCCGTGCTCGAGGACCCCTCCGGGGAGAAGGTGCCGATCCGCCAGGTGGCGGCGCAGACGTCCTCGGCGTTGCGGATGCGCTCGCTGAGGGGTGTCGGGGTCTTCTCGCCGAGGTCGGCGGTCACCGGGACCGAGCTCCCGTGGCGCGACCCCAGGTCGGCGGCCGCGTAGCAGTCGGTCTCGTAGTTGATCCGGCCCTGCGACGCGAGGGCGATCGCGATCGCTGCGCCCGTCGTGCCCGCGACGATCGCGCCGGCGACGCCGATGGCGATCAGCCGGTGCTTCCGGGTGCGGCGGCGGTCGTCGGCGGCGACGACATCGAGCAGTCGCTCCTTGATCTGGTCGAAGCGCTCGTCGGTGGGGAGGAGGTTGTGGTTGGTCATGGCGTCCCCCTGAGGGTGCGGAGTTCATTCCGGAGCCGCGCGCGGAGGCGCGAGAGCCGGTTCCGCACGGCCCCCTCGCTCAGCCCGACCTGCGCCGCAGCCTCCTCGTAGCTCCGGTCACCGCGGATGCACAGTTCGAACACGGTGCGGTCCGGCTCCGGGAGGGTCGCCACCACGTCTTCCACATAGGCGAGGAGCTGGCCGCGTTCGGCGAGCTCCTCCGGCCCCGGACGGGAGTCGGCGAGCGATCCGTCCACAGGGCTGTCGCTGCGGCGCTTCTCCACCACCTGGAGGGAGCGCCGCCGGTTGGCGATCAGGTTGCGGCTGGTGACCAGCAGCCACGGCAGGGCGGATGCGCCGGCGATCGTGATCGTCGCACGCTTCCGCCAGAGCGTGACGAACACGTCCTGGCTGATCTCTTCGATATCCTCCCGGGACGAAATTCGCGCGGCGGTGTAGGCGTAGACGACGCGGCTGTACCGGTCGTAGAGCGCGGCCAAGGCGGCCTTGCTGCCGTCGGCGAGTCGACGCAGCAGGTCGAGGTCCGCCGGGACGGACCTCTCCCCCTCGTCGGCCGCGGGATGCGGCTCCGCCAACTCGCTCATACTCAGGTAATGTCTCCCCCCGTCGAATCCTCTCAACGAAGTTTCGATTTCCTGTTCCGAAGCGCTTCGTGGTGCAGAATGGGCGTGCTCGGCAGGGGGCCGGGCTTCAGGGGAGTGACCAATGGGATTCTCGAAAGCTGTTCGTGCGCGCGTTGTGGTGGGGACGGTCGGCATGGCCACGCTGCTCGCCGCCCTGCTGTCCGGACCGGGAGCCGCGATGGCGGCACCGACGGACGGAGTGCGGGATGCCCGGGCGGCCGGCGCCGTCGACTCCTGCTCGTACGACCTGGGCACCGCCACCCTCGTCTGCGTCCACCCGGGTGAGGATCTGAACCGCGCTGTGCTCGACCGAGCCCATCTTCGGGTGGTCGCGCCCCTCGACGCGCGCGGGGCCGTCGTCGATACGGCGACACCTGCCGGCGCGCAGACGACCTTCGTTCAGAGCCAGTTGTACGACGATGTCGGCTACGGCGGCGCGTTCTTCCAGATCACGAACTCGAGTTCCTGCCACGGCAGCACGGTCTGGTACTTCGGACCGCTGGGGAACGTCGGCTGGTCCGGCCGGGTGAGCTCGTTCAAGAGCTTCTCGGGCTGCAGCACGAAGCTCTGGCAGGGCACCAACTACTCAGGCGCCTCCTATGGCTACGCCGTCGACGCCTCCAGCCTCGGCTCGATGAACGACCAGGCGAACTCGGTCACGCTGCGGTAGCGCGGAGGCGGCCGGAGCCCTCCGCCGCCAGTAGTCTCCGATGGTGCGCCTCGGAGTCCTCGATGTCGGTTCGAACACCATTCACCTGCTCATCGTGGATGCGCACCCCGGCGCACGCCCCATCCCTGCGGCCACGCACAAGTCGGTCCTCCGGCTCATGCGGTACATCACGACGAGCGGCGCGATCAGCGACGAAGGATGCGACGCGATCCTCGACGCCATCTCGTCCGCGATGCGCGTGGCCGAGGAGGAGGGGATCGAGGAGCTGCTGCCCTTCGCCACGTCCGCCATTCGCGAGGCGACGAACGGCCCGGCCCTGCTCACACGGATCCGGGAGCAGACCGGTGTCGACCTGCAGGTCCTGTCCGGCGCCGACGAGGCCCGGCTGACGTTCCTTGCGGTGCGCCGGTGGCTCGGATGGTCGTCCGGCCGCATCCTGCTCTTCGACATCGGAGGCGGCTCGCTCGAACTCGCGACCGGCACGGACGAGTACCCCGACACCGCGGTCTCCGTCCCGCTCGGCGCCGGCCGCAGCACCATCAGCTTCCTGCACGAGGACCCTCCGCGCGACGAGCAGGTGGATGCCCTGCGCGACCACGCGCGCGGGCTGCTGCAGACCGCCGTGTCCGGCTTCGACCGCACCGGCGACGAGCACGTGATCGGCACCTCCAAGACGATCCGCTCGCTGGCCCGTCTCGCAGGCTCGTCCACCACGCGCCCGGGCGGGGCGGACCGGTTGACCCTCACCCGGTCGGGACTGGCCGACTGGGTCCCCCGCCTCGGCAAGATGCCCGCGGACGCCCGCACGGCCCTCCCTGGCATCACCCCCGACCGCACCTTCCAGATCGTCGCCGGCGGCGTCGTGCTGCGGGAGACGATGCGCGCCTTCGGCGTGGAGGAGCTCGAAGTGTGCCCGTGGGCCCTCCGCGAGGGCATCATCCTGCGGTACCTGGACCACCTGGGCTAGGGGACGCTGCAACCGTGCCGATTTTCCGCTGAAGGGTCGTCTATTGCGGGACGGTCAGCGCCCCTCGCCGGCGAGCGCGTCCAGTGTTGCGACGGTTGCTGCGTCCAGTGCGATGCGGCCGGTGTCGACGTTCTCTGTGAGGTGGGTGAGGTTACGCGTCCCTGGGATGAGGAGCATTTGCGGCGAGTGCTGCAGCAACCAGGCGAGTCCGATCTGGGCGGGCGTGACGCCGAAGGCCCGGGCAGCATCCTGGACCTCGGGCGCTTCGGTGACTTTGGGGAATCCGGGGAAGGCGGAGCCGAGCGGGAAGAACGGTGCCCAGGTGATGCCCTCGCGCTCGGCGAGTTCGAGCAGCGGTTCGTCGGAGCGATCCAGCATGCTGTACGAGTTCTGGACGGTGACGATGCCCGCGGGCAGCGCCTGTTGCAGCTGCTCGAGAGTCACGTTGCTCAGGCCGATGCCACCGATCTTGCCCTCATCGCGCAGGGCGATCATCTCGGCGAGCTGATCGTCGAGATCGACCACTTGGTCGCCGACCGACTGCAGTCCGACTCCCCCGCCGGTGCGCCGAAGGTTCACTGCTCCCAGCCGGTCCACTCCGAGGCCGGCGAGGTTGGCGTCGACCTCTTCGCGCAACTCGTGCGGCTTCTGAGCCGGCACCAACCCCGTGTCCCCGGGACCCGTCTTCGCGCCCACTTTGCTCACCAGCACGATGTCGTCGTGGAACGGCGCGAGCGCCCGGCGCAGCATCTCGTTCGCGAAGCCCGAGCCGTAGAACTGTGCCGTGTCGAAGTGGTTGACGCCGAGTTCGACGGCGTGACGCAGAAGGGCGACCGCCTCGTCAGGCTCCGCGCCGGCGTGCACCGGCAGCTCGCCCAACTGCATCGTCCCGTACCCGATGCGCGCGACAGGGCGGCCGGCCAGAAGCGCTTCGCCGCCGGGCCGGAGAGTGGTGGTTTCTGACATGTGCGGTGCTCCTTTGAGATACTGGAACGTAGCGGAGGCTCCTCCGCAACCCGAACGATAGCATTAACGGAGGCACCTCCGCTTATGGTTTCCGAGCATCCCATCGCCGAGCCGACGGTCGCCGGCGCCCCGGAGCGACTCGCACCGCGCGGCCGCGCGGACCCCCCCCCGAACCCGGAGCGGTTCCGCGCGGCGGCCCCGGGCGCGGTCGCCGCCCGGGCCCCCCCCGGGACCCGGGAGG
>JBQCCO010000216.1:0-39934 GCA_051962155.1 Leifsonia sp.
AGAAGGAGATCATCGTCACCGCCGGTGGGAAGAACGTCTCCCCGGCGGCGCTGGAGGATCCCATCCGCGCCAATCCGCTGGTCGGCCAGGTGATCGTCGTCGGCGACCAGAAGCCGTTCATCTCCGCCCTGGTGACGCTCGACACCGAGATGCTGCCCACGTGGCTGGCGAACAACGGCGAGGACAAGGACATGACCCTCGCGGAGGCGTCCGTGAACCCGGCGGTCAACGCCGAGATCCAGCGCGCCGTCGACCACGCGAACGCCGGAGTGTCGCGGGCCGAGAGCATCCGGAAGTTCGTGGTCCTGGCGACGGAGCTGAGCGAGGCGAGCGGGCACCTGACGCCCAAGCTGAGCATCAAGCGCAACGTCATCCTCGCCGACTTCGCCGACGTCATCGACGGCATCTACAGCGGCAACCCCAGCACGCAGGGCATCTCGCTGGCGCACTGACGCCGCTGTCGCCCCTAACCCCGCGGAGTGCACATTCGTGACGAATGTGGGGGCGAGGGGGTCAGACGGCGTCGCGCCAGGAGTGGGTGGGGGCGAAGCCGAGGATGCGGCGGGCCTTGTCGATGGACAGCAGCGTGTCGTTGACGCCCAGCTCGCGCTTCAGCGGGACTCCGGGGAACACCTCGGCCACGAGCTCGTCGTTCGGGCGCGACATGACGGTGTCGGCGGCGGCGATGATGAAGCGGTCGAAGCCGGTGGTGTCCCACTCCAGCGCGCGGCGGATCGCCTGGGCGCCGTCGCGGCCGTCGATGTAGCCCCACAGGTTCCACTTGCGCGCCCACGGGTCGTCGTCGAAATCGGGGAAAGCGGCGTAGTCCTCGGGGTCCATGACGTTGGAGAAGCGGAGCGCCACGATCTTGAGGGCCGGATCCCAGCGCACCAGTTCGATGGCCATCTGCTCCTCGAGATGCTTAACCAGCGAGTAGGTGCTCTCCGGGCGCGCCGGGTAGTCCTCATCCACGGGGATGTACGGCGGCGGCACATCGAACGGCAGCCCGAGCACCGTCTCGCTGGACGCGTACACGACGTTGCGGATCCCCGCCCGCCGGGCGGCCTGGAACACGTTGTACGTGACGCGGATGTTGTTGTGGAACGTCGCCACGTCGCTCAGGATGCCCGGCGCCGGGATCGCGGCGAGGTGCACGATCGCGTCGAACCCGTCGTGACGGTCGTTCACCCCGAGGATCGCGTCGATGGTCTGCCCGTAGTCGGTGAGGTCGACCTGGACGAAACCGGGCCCGCGCTCCCCCACCGCATCCAGGGAGACGACGTCATCCCCCGCCTTCCGCAGCTCGCGCACGACAGTGCGCCCGAGCTTGCCCGATCCTCCGGTGACAGCGATTCGCATTCGGCCAGTCTACGAGAGCGCCGAGGTGCTCGAAGGTGCATGCGACACGCCGGGGCGAGGTGCAACAACGAGCACTTCGGCGGTCCGCGGCGCGGGGTCCGCGGCACGCGCGACGCGCGGTGCGCGCGACGCGGGAGGGCGTCAGAACCAGTCGGAGGCGCGGACCTGCCTCATGGCCTCCCGGCGCGACTCCTTGTCGAGCCGGTCGAGGTAGAGCTTTCCGTCGAGGTGGTCGGTCTCGTGCTGCAGCGCCTGGGCGAGGACGCCGGTGCCGGACAGCTCGACCTCGTTTCCGTCCAGATCGATGCCGGTCACCCGGGCGAAGGGATAGCGGAGCGTCTTGAACCAGAGCCCGGGCACGGAGAGGCACCCCTCGTCCATCAGCTCCGGCTCACCCGAGACCTCGACGAGCACGGGGTTGATGACGTAGCCGACCTGGCCATCCACGTTGTAGCTGAAGGCGCGCTTGTCCACGCCGATCTGCGGCGCCGCGACACCGGCGCGACCCGCCGGCAGGACGCTGTCCACCAGGTCCTCGACGAGGCCGCGCACCCCGTCGTCGATCTCGGCGATCGGCTCGGACGGGGTCTTCAGCACAGGGTCGCCGAACAGGCGGATCTGACGTTCGGTCACAGGTACTCCTCGAGAACGGGCGGACGAGAGAACGGGCGGGCGGACGGACGGACGGTGTGGCGGACGTTCAGTCGCGCTCGGCCGGCAAGCCCTCGACCACGAGGGCGGCCAACGTGCGAGCCGACAGCCGGGTGAGCGGTTTGAGATCCTTCCAGGACACGACCGATCCGGCGGCCAGCTGCGGGTCGTACGGGATGCGGACGATCTCACGCACCCGCGAGCGGAAGTGCGCCTCGATCTCGTCCAGCTTCACCAGGTTCGTGGCGTGCGTCGCGGTGTTGAGCGCGACGACCGCGTTGCGGACCAGCTCGCCGTACCCGTTGGCCTCGAGCCACGTGAGCGTCTCGGAGGCGAGCCGCGCCTCGTCCACGCTGCCGCCCGACACGATGACCAGGGAGTCTGCCCGCTGCAGGGTCGCGCGCATCACCGAGTGGACGATGCCGGTGCCGCAGTCGGTGAGGACGATCGAGTAGAAGCGTGCCGACAGGTCGGCGACGACGTTGTAGTCGTTCTCGTCGAACGCCTCCGACAGCAGCGGGTCCGTGTCCGACGCGAGGATGTCGAGCCGCGTCTCATCCCGCGAGACGAGCGCGGAGAAGTCGGTGAATCCGCCGATGCTGGCGGCCTTGTGCACGACATCCCGGACCGTGGACCGCGTCTGCCTCGGGACCCGCTCGGACAGGGTCCCGCGGTCCGGGTTGGCGTCGATCGCGATGATGCGGTCCTCGCGGGCCGACGCCAGCGCCATCCCGAGCAGGGTGGTCACCGTGGTCTTGCCGACCCCGCCCTTGCGGGTGAGCACGGGGACGAAGCGGGCGCCGCCCTCGAAGTGCTTCTGGATGCGGTGGTCGAGCTCCTTGCGGGCACGCACCGCGGCCGAGTCGCCCAGGTTCACCAGGCGGAAGGTGACGTTGTAGACGAATCGCTGCCACGCGCCCTCCGGGCCGGGACGCGTCTTGCGGTTGACCTCCAGCAGGCGATCGGCGGTCAGCATCGCGGCCGGCTCCGGCTGCGCGGAGTACTCGCCGCGGAGGCGGTCACGGCGCGACGCCGAGTACGGCTCTGACCCCGGCAACGGGGGGATGTCGCTCCCGGCTGCAGCGGACCCGGCGGCAGCGGACCCGGGCTCCGGCTCGGGAGCCGGCGCTAGGCGGGAGGCGACGATCGCCACCGACATGGTGGTCGGCTCAGCGGGCGACGCGACGAATCCCGGGTCGACCGGGACGTCGTCGATCGCGACCGCCGCCTCGTCCTCCGGGATCTCGCGGGGAGCCACCGGAGGGAGGTCGAGCGCGATGCTGAGGGTCGAATCCACATCCAGCGAGGATGCGGGGAGGAACGGACGCGCGGGCGTCAGCTCGTCGTCGGCCGGCACGAGGTCGCGCGGTTCGCGCTCCTCCGGTGCGTCGGCGTCGGGCTTGTCTGCCACGTGGTGCGATCTCCTTCTGCTGCGGGTGGATCCCGCGATTCGTCATTGTAGGCCGTCCCCGTTTCGGGGCGGCTTCGGCGGGTCAGGCGGTCTGGATGACCACGAGCAGGTCGCCCGCATCCACCTGCTGCGTCTTCGGGATGGCCAGCCGCTCGATGACGCCGGCGACGGGAGCGGTGATCGCCGCCTCCATCTTCATGGCCTCGATGGATGCGACGGCCTGGCCGACGGCGACCGGGTCGCCGACGCCCACCTGCAGCGTCACGACCCCGGAGAACGGCGCCGCGACCTGGCCGGGCTTCGCCGTGTCCGCCTTCTCGGCCGCCTTCGTCTCGACGACGATGCTGCGGTCGCGCACGAACACCGGCCGCAGCTGGCCGTTGAGCGTGGTCATCACCGTCCGCATGCCCTTCTCGTCCGCCTCGCCGATCGCCTCCAGGCCGACGTAGAGGCGCACGCCGCGGCTGAACTCGATGACGTGCTCGGAGCCCTGCCGCAGGCCGTAGAGGTAGTCGAGCGAGTCGACCACCGACAGGTCGCCGAAGAGCTCGCGCATCTGCTCGTAGATCCGCGTCGGAGCGGGGAAGAGCAACCGATTGAGGGTTGCGCGCCGCTCCTCGCTGGAGCCCTCGAGCGCGCTGGCGTCGTCGGCCGAGAGGTCCTCGACACCGACCTTGATGGTCTTGCCGGCCAGCACCTTCGTGCGGAACGGCTCCGGCCATCCACCGGGCAGCTCGCCCAGCTCGCCGGCCATGAAGCCGACGACCGAGTCCGGGATGTCGTAGTTCTGCGGGTTCTCGGCGAAGTCGTCCGGGTCGGCCTTCACAGCCGCGAGGTGCAGGGCGAGGTCGCCGACGACCTTGGACGAGGGCGTCACCTTCGGGATCCGGCCCAGGATGCGGTTGGCCGCCGCGTACATGTCCTCCACCAGCTCGAAGTCCTCGGCGAGACCGAGAGCCTTCGCCTGCTGACGCAGGTTGGAGAGCTGGCCACCCGGGATCTCGTGCTTGTACACGCGGCCGGTGGGGCCGGGCAGGCCGGACTCGAAGGGCCGGTACACCTGGCGGACCGCCTCCCAGTACGGTTCGAGGTCCTCGACCGCGCTGAGCGAGATGCCGGTGTCGCGCTCGGTGTGCGCGAGTGCGGCGACGAGGGCGGAGGCGCTCGGCTGGCTGGTGGTGCCGGCCATGGGGGCGCTCGCCACGTCCACGGCGTCCGCACCGGCCTGGGATGCGGCGAGCAGCGTCGCGAGCTGGCCGCCCGGGGTGTCGTGCGTGTGCACGTGGACCGGGAGGTCGAACCGCTCGCGGAATGCTGCGACCAGTGCCTCGGCGGCCGAGGGACGGAGCAGGCCCGCCATGTCCTTCACCGCGAGGATGTGCGCGCCGGACTCGACGATCTGCTCGGCGAGACGCAGGTAGTAGTCGAGCGTGTAGAGGTCCTCGGCCGGGTCGAGCAGGTCTCCGGTGTAGCAGACGGCCACCTCGGCGAGCGCCGAACCCGTCGCGAGCACGGACTCGATCGCGGGCCGCATCTGCGACACGTCGTTGAGGGCGTCGAAGATGCGGAAGATGTCCACTCCGGTCGCTGCCGCCTCCTGAACGAACGCGTCCGTCACCTGCGTCGGGTACGGCGTGTAGCCGACGGTGTTGCGGCCGCGCAGCAGCATCTGGATGTTGATGTTCGGCAGCGCCTCGCGGAGCGCGGCGAGCCGCTCCCACGGGTCCTCGCCGAGGAAGCGGAGGGCGACGTCGTAGGTCGCACCGCCCCAGGCCTCGACGGACAGCAGCTCCGGCGTCATCCGAGCGACGTAGGGAGCGACCGCGAGCAGATCGCGGGTGCGGACACGGGTCGCCAGCAGGGACTGGTGCGCGTCGCGGAACGTCGTCTCGGTGACCGCGAGGGCCTTCTGTGCGCGGAGGGCCTCGGCGAATCGCTTCGGGCCGAGCTCCAGCAGGCGCTGCCGCGAGCCGGCGGGGGCCGGCGCGGCGAGATCGATGCCCGGCAGCTTCTCGGTCGGGTCCGAGCTCAGCGGGCGCGGGCCGTTCGGCTGGTTGACCGTGACATCCGCCAGCCAGTTGAGGACCTTGGTGCCGCGGTCCTTCGACTCGCGGCCCTTGAACAGCTGCGGGCGCTCCTCGATGAAGGAGGTGGAGACGTTGCCGGCGATGAAGTCCGGGTCCTCCAGCACTGCCTGCAGGAACGGGATGTTCGTGGCGACACCGCGGACGCGGAACTCCGCCAGCGCCCGGCGAGCGCGGAGCACGGCGGCCGGGAAGTCGCGGCCCCGGCAGATCAGCTTGGCCAGCATCGAGTCGAAGTGCGGGCTGATCTGAGCGCCCGGGTTGATCGTGCCGCCGTCGAGGCGGATGCCCGCGCCACCGGGCGACCGGTACGTCGTGATCTTCCCGGTGTCCGGGCGGAAGCCGGCGGTCGGGTCCTCGGTCGTGATGCGGCACTGGAGGGCCGCGCCGCGGATGTGGACGGTGTCCTGGCTGAGCCCGAGGTCGGCCAGGGTCTCCCCCGCCGCGATGCGGATCTGCGACTGGACGAGATCGACGTCTGTGATCTCCTCTGTCACCGTGTGCTCGACCTGGATGCGCGGGTTCATCTCGATGAAGACGTGCTGCCCGGCGCGCTCGCCCGCCGTGTCGAGCAGGAACTCCACCGTTCCGGCGTTCTCGTAGCCGATGGACCGGGCGAAGGCGACCGCGTCCCGGTAGAGGGCCTGGCGGATGTTCTCGTCGAGGTTCGGGGCCGGCGCGATCTCGACGACCTTCTGGTGACGCCGCTGCACCGAGCAGTCGCGCTCGAACAGGTGCATCGTGTCGCCGGAGCCGTCGGCCAGGATCTGGACCTCGATGTGACGGGGACGCAGCACCGCCTGCTCGAGGAACATCGTGGGATCGCCGAACGCGCTGTCCGCCTCGCGCATGGCCTCCTCGAGGGCGGCCCGCAGCTCCTCCCGGCGGTTGACCCGTCGCATCCCGCGACCGCCACCGCCCGCCACGGCCTTCGCGAAGATCGGGAAGCCGATCTCGTCGGCCGAGGCGAGGAGCTCGTCGATGTCCTTCGAGGGCTTCGAGGACTTGAGGACGGGCACGCCGGCGGCGATCGCGTGCTCCTTCGCGGTGACCTTGTTGCCGGCCATCTCGAGCACCTCGGCGCGCGGGCCGATGAACGTGATTCCCGCGGCGCGGGCGGCCTCGGCGAGCTCCGGGTTCTCGGAAAGGAACCCGTAGCCGGGGTAGATCGCGTCCGCTCCCGACTCCTGAGCGACCCGGATGATCTCCTGCACATCCAGGTAGGCGCGCACGGGATGGCCGGGCTCGCCGATCTGGTACGCCTCGTCCGCCTTCAGCCGATGCATGGAATTGCGATCCTCATACGGGAACACGGCGACCGTCTCGGCCCCCAGCTCGTAGGCGGCCCGGAAGGCCCGGATGGCGATCTCACCACGGTTGGCAACGAGGATCTTTCGGAACATGGGGACCTTTCGAGCAGGGGTCGACACCACACAGCAAACGGTTAGGTTCTCTAAGACTAGTAAAGGTAAGTTGGCTCTCGTGCACGTACTCAGCGTTAGCTCCCTCAAGGGCGGTGTCGGAAAGACGACGGTGACGCTCGGGCTGGCGTCGGCGGCGTTCGCCAAGGGCCTGCGCACACTGGTCGTCGATCTCGATCCGCAATCCGATGTCTCGACCGGCATGGACATCCAGGTCGCAGGGCACCTCAATGTGGCCGACGTGCTCGCCTCCCCCAAGGAGAAGATCGTGCGCGCCGCGATCGCCCCGTCCGGCTGGACCAAGGGCCGCTCGGGCACGATCGACGTGATGATCGGCAGTCCGTCGGCGATCAACTTCGACGGGCCGCATCCCAGCATCCGCGACATCTGGAAGCTCGAGGAGGCGCTCGCCAACGTCGAGCACGACTACGAGATCGTGCTGATCGACTGCGCGCCCTCTCTCAACGCTCTGACCCGCACCGCCTGGGCGGCCAGCGACCGCGTCGCCGTGGTCACCGAGCCCGGCCTGTTCTCCGTCGCCGCGGCCGACCGCGCGCTCCGCGCGATCGAGGAGATCCGTCGCGGACTGTCGCCGCGCCTCCAGCCGCTCGGCATCATCGTGAACCGCGCGCGCGTCCAATCTCTGGAGCACCAGTTCCGGATCAAGGAGCTGCGCGACATGTTCGGGCCGCTCGTCCTCTCCCCCCAGCTGCCGGAGCGCACGTCGCTGCAGCAGGCGCAGGGCGCGGCGAAGCCGCTGCACGTGTGGCCGGGCGAGAGCGCCCAGGAGATGGCGCACAACTTCGACCTGCTGCTGGAGCGTGTGCTGCGCACCGCCCGCATCGGCGAGTACGCGACCGCCCAGTCCTGAGCGCGTCGGTGCGGCATTCGTGACGAATGTGCACTCTGACGAGGCTCAAGGCGACATTCGTGACGAATGTTGCGAAGTAGCGCCCCCAGCAGAGGGCCGGGGACGTCAGGAGGCGCGGGTGCGCGCGGCGCGGCGGGCCGCGAGCTCGTCGAGGGCGTCGGTCTCGGTGTTCAGCTCGACGAGGCTCGTCTCGACCTCGCGGAGCACCTTGCCGACCGCGATGCCGAAGACGCCCTGGCCGCGGCTGACCAGGTCGATGACCTCATCGTTCGAGGTGCAGAGGTAGACGCTCGCGCCGTCGCTCATCAGCGTCGTCTGGGCGAGGTCGTTCACGCCGGACTCGCGGAGCTGGTTCACGGCGGTCCGGATCTGCTGCAGAGAGATGCCGGTGTCGAGCAGGCGCTTCACGAGCTTCAGGACGAGGATGTCGCGGAAGCCGTACAGCCGCTGCGAACCCGAGCCGGCGGCGCCGCGGACGGTCGGCTCGACCAGTCCGGTGCGGGCCCAATAGTCCAGCTGGCGATACGAGATGCCGGCGGCGCGGGCGGCGACCGCGCCCCGGTAGCCGTTGACGTCGTCCATCTCCGGCAGGCCGTCGGTGAACAGGAGCCCGAGGTCGTAGCGGGAGGCGCCGTCGTCACGACTCAGTTCGCTCATGAAGATCGCCTCTCACCCCGGGTAGTGGATCGCGCGGCGCAACAGCCTCGCTTCAACCACGGTACCCATGCGGCGGTCGCCGGGCAACGACATCCGCCGTTTCACTTCGGCGTGTCGAGCCCGGACGCACCCGTCACGGACGGAGCTGCGCGATGGAGGACCGGATGATGCTCCCCCGCACCACGTCCAGTTGCGCTGCGATCTCCCGCGCCAGCTCAGCGGTGCGGGCCTTGCTGCTGACGTCGTTCCGCCGAGCGATCGGCACGAGGGCCGTCTCGATCAGGCCGATCTCGCGCTCCGCCGCCGCGCGGAAACCGCGCAGGTGCCGCGGCTCGATCCCGCTGCGGCGCAACTCGGCGAGAGCGCGCAGCACGGTCAGCGCCTCCTCGCCGTACACGTCCGAGGCGGCGATGAGGGAGGCGCTGATCGCCTCCTGCAACAGCTCGGCGTCGGCACCGGCCTCGCGCAACAGCTCGTCACGACGGTAGCGGCGCGTCCCGCCGAGAATGGACCCGGGGGGAGCGGACCCGGGAAACACCGGGTCGAGCCCCGCATCCAGATCGGCGAAGTACTTCTTGATGACCTTGAGCGGGAGGTAGTGGTCGCGCTGCATCGCGAGGACGCCGCGCAACCGCTCCACGTCGGCCGGCGAGAACTTCCGGTAGCCGGACGCCGTCCGGGACGGAGCGACCAGCCCGCGCTCCTCCAGGAAGCGGAGCTTCGAGGAGGAGAGATCGGGGAACTCGGGGTTCAGCCGCGCGAGGACCTGGCCGATGCTGAGCAGGGCCGGAGCGCCGGCGGCGGACCTGGTGGCCGGCCGGGCCACTAGCCGTTCGCCGCTGCGGCGAGGTCGTGACGCGAGGCGTAGAACGTGAGCCGGAACTTGCCGATCTGCACCTCGGCGGAGTCGGCGAGCAGGGCGCTCTCGATCCGGACGCCGTCGTAGTACGTGCCGTTCAGCGACCCCAGGTCGCGCACCTCGAAGGAGGTCCCCCGGCGCGTGAACTCGGCATGACGGCGCGACACCGTCACGTCGTCGAGGAAGATGTCGGCATTCGGGTGGCGGCCTGCCGTGGTGACGTCGGCATCGAGGAGGAAACGGGCGCCCGTGTTGGGGCCCCTTCGCACGATCAGCAGCGCAGAGCCGGACGGCAGGGCGGCGATCGCATCCTGCTCCTCCGGCGACACCTCGCCCGAGGGGTACATCTTCGAGATGAACTCCTCGCCGAAACGCGCGGTCGTATCCTCATTGCCCGCCGCGTCCCGCAGGGGGCCCTTGGCGGCGTCGTCGGCTCCATCGGCCGGACCGTTGGGGTGAAACTCTTCAGGCACCGTCAACCTCCTTGCGGTCCAGCGTATCCGATGGAGCGCCGCTGTCATCGGCCGGAAGTCGGATTACCCGTGCGGTCTCCCCGATATACACGATGCCGGCCCACCAGTAGAGGAACGCGCCCCACAGCGCGAAGGCCCAGCCGAGGGGCAGCGAGAAGGGTGCGAGCACGTCGAACGCCTCCCCCAGCATCAGGAGCGGGAGCGCCCAGAACAGGCAGAACGTGGCCGCTTTTCCCAGATGGTGCACGGGCAGCGGGCCGAACCCGTGGTTCGCCAGAATGATGCCGAGGACCGCGAGCATCACATCCCGTCCCACGATCACGAAGAACAGCCACCAGGGGATGACCTCGCGCCAGCACAACCCGATGAGGGCCGCGACGATGTACAGGCGGTCGGCGGCGGGATCGAGCAGCTGGCCGAGACGGGAGACCTGCCGCAGGCGCCGCGCCAGGTACCCGTCGAGGAAGTCGGTCGCTCTGGAGAACACCAGCACCAGCAGGGCCGGCCCGTCCTCACCGGTGACCACCAGCCACAGGAAGACCGGCACCAGAGCGAGGCGGAAGAAGGTGAGCACGTTCGGGACGGTCCAGACCCGCGAGCTCACGACCCCGCTTTCCGCCTCCACACCGTCGAGTCTACTGAGGACTCGTCTCGTGCTGACGCGGCGTCCACTCGGCGAGCCGGTCCCGCAGGCCCATCGCGTCGTACGGCGCCCGGACCTTCACGTCGTTGTCGAAGTAGGCGTACACGTCCATCCCGCGCCGGAGCCAGCCGCCGAGCTCGGCCGCCCAGCGGTCGAGCGACTCGTCGGTGTAGCCACTGGTGTACAGCTCCTCGTCGCCGTGCAGCCGGACGTAGGCGAAGCCGGCGGTCAGCTCCCGGATGACCGGGTAGCGCCCGGCGGTGTCCGCGAGCACGATCGCGACGCCGTGCGCGCGGGCCAGGCGAGTGAATTCGGGGACGTCGAAGGAGGCGTGACGCACCTCGACCGCGTGGCGCAGCGGGCGCTCGGCATCCGCGGCGGTGTGGGTGCGGTTCTCGTCGAGGGTGGCCTCGGTCGCGAGAACCGCGGCCTCGGTGGTCGTTCGCGGCAGCATCCCGAGGAACGCATCGACCGCCTCCGGCTCGAACTGCAGCGTCGGCGGCAGCTGCCAGAGCAGCGGGCCGAGTTTGGGGCCGAGGGCCAGCACGCCGGACGCGAAGAAGTTGGCGACGGCCGTTCGCGCATTCTTCAGGCGGAGGATGTGCGTGATGTAGCGGCCGCCTTTGACCGAGAAGACGAACTCCGCGGGTGTGAGCTCGGCCCACATCCGGTAGCTCGTCGGCCGCTGCAGCGAGTAGAAGCTGCCGTTGATCTCGATCGAGTCGAGCCGATCGGAGGCGTACTCCAGCTCCCTCCGGTGGGGCAGCTTCGGCGGGTAGAAGACGCCGCGCCATGGTGCGTAGGTCCAGCCCGAGATGCCGATGCGCGCGAGCGCCATCAGCGGCCCCGCAGCTGTTCCAGCAGCCGGCGCTCCCGTTTGGTCGGCCGGCCCGCTCCGCGTTCGCGCACCACCGTCGCGGGAGTGTCGGTCCGGGGTGGGGGCGGCGGGGTGCGGTCCTCGAAGCAGTCGGCGGCCACGGCTGCGGAGACGCGCTTCGTGATGAGGCGCCGGGCGATGTAGATGTGCTCGATGCCTCCGGCGAAGGCGCGCACCTCATCCCCCACCTTGACCGGCTGCGCGGGCTTGGCGCGGTCGCCGTTCACCTTCAGGTGCCCGGCCTTGCAGGCGTCGGACGCCGCAGATCGCGTCTTGAACAGCCGGACCGCCCAGGCCCAGGAGTCGACCCGGACGCTGGTGTGTCCGGCCTGCTGGGTCGTGCCAGGCATGTCAGACCACCGCGGCCGCGGCGTTCCCGTTCGCCGCCTGGTCCTCTGCGGCCAGCGACGCCTTCCACTTCACCAGGCTGCGCACGGTGCGGCTGCGGTCGGAGGCCAGCTTCTCCATCACGTCCGCCGGCACGAAGTAGTTGACGGCGACCCACCCGCGCACCGTCTCGGAGCGGTTGTCGGCGAGCTCCCGCAGGAGATCGCAGGGCGTCGCCTCGTTCTTGGACCCGCAGCCCCGGACGCCGTCGTCGGGGTCCTTCGCCAGCGCCGCGATGACGTCCGCCGGCGTGTGGTAGCTGCTGGCCACCGCCTCCCGGATCTTCGGGTTGGGATCGGCGGCGAGCAGCCGGAGGCGGCGCACCTTGCTCTCGGTCACCTCGGGTGCCGGATGGAGCGCGGCGGCCTCCTCCGCGGAGAGCATCGCCGGCCGATGATCCCGCATGGCTCGTCGCTGTGCGGGGGTGTTGAACCGGATGCACGACATGCTTCCACCGTAGCCCGGCTCAGCCGGAATGGGTCGGCTCGGCCGTCGCGTGCCGCGGGAACCATGGCACGACAGGCGACGTGCGCGCCTGGTACTGGGCGTATTCCGGATAGCGTGAGCGCGTGATGCTCTCCGTGAAGACGGTCGAGCCGATGAACAGCCCGGTCAGCAGCAGCGGGCCGATGACCGTCCACTGCAGGACGGATCCCGCGGCGACGCAGCCGAAGAGGAACACCACCCACCACTGGGCCTGCTCGAAGAAGAAGTTCGGGTGGCGGGAGAACCGGAACAGCCCCGACTGCAGGAAGCGGGGCGAGGGCATACGGCCGGCCGCCGTCTCGGCCTTCTTCCACTGGTGGAAGCGCCACTGCTGCTGGTCGGCGATGGTCTCGCCGGTCAGGAACGCCAGGAAGACCGCGGCCAGCACCACATCCAACGGGTCGAGCGGCGCCCGGTGTTGATACGCGGTCCAGGCGGGCAGCGCGATGAGCAGGAGCAGCACGTTCTGGTAGATGACGATGAAGAACAGGTTGAACGCGTGGAAGGCCCCGGGAGTCATCCGTGCACGAAGCACCTGCCAGCGGTAGTCCTCGCCGCCCGGCGCGTAACCGCCCTTGCGCGCGAAGTTGAACGTCAGCCGCGCACCCCAGAGGGTGACGAGCACGGCCATGAGGGTGAGGCGCGGGTTGCTCAGGCCCGCCGCGAGGGCGAAGACCCACACGTAGACGACCGGGATGATCGACCAGATGCGGTCCACCCAGGAGTGCTCGCCGGTGACGAGGGACAACACCCAGGTGAGGATGCAGGCCGCGACGAGGATCCAGAGGCAGACGACGAAGGGCTCCACGTGCACATCCTAGAACCCGGATGGCCGCAGGGAGCGCGCCGGAACCGTGCTGAAGGTTCGCCGCGCCCCGTCAGGACTGCAGCACCGAGAGCACGTTTCCGGCCGGGTCGCGGAACCAGGCTATGTCCGGCCCACGGTCCGCCGAGCGGCCGCGGGCGATCCCCTTCTCGTCGGTCGGCAGCGACGGATCGTCGTAGATCCGGGTGACGACGCCCTTCGCGTTGAGGTCGTCGACCGCCTCATCGATGTCGGCGACGACCAGGTTCAGGATGGTGAACGTCGCCGGGACGTGGTCGGCCTTCGGATAGACGAAGACGTGACCGCCGGAGGGCAGCTCGAGCTCGAGGTTGCCCATGGGCCCATCGGACACCGTGAGGCCGAGGGTGTCGGCGTAGAAGGATTTGGCGGCGGGGATGTCGTTCACGCTGAAGCCGGAGAAGATATCGAGTGGGGTGACCATGGCGTCCACTCTGCTCGTGACCGTCGAGCCGTGTCTATAGGGAATCCGAAGCTGTGGACAACGGGGTTCTGTGGAGGAGGACCGGGGAGGAACCCCCGTGCAGGCTCAGACGAAGCGCACGGCCTCCTGCAACCGGGTGCGCAGCTCGAAGGCACGGTCGACGCTCTCCCGGCCGGCGGCGTTCGCACCGTCGCGCAGCACGCGGGGAAGAAGGGAGCGGCGCACCAGCATCGAACCGGCCAGCCGGCCCCGGCGCACCACGTCGAACGGGAGCTCCAGGTCAGCGTCAGGCACCACGACGATGTATCCGGTGAAACGGACGCCTGCCCGGCGGCCGAAGGTCTTGGCCGAGCGGTACAGGTCGTGGAACGGCGCATCGCCGGGCGCGATGCCCTCCCCGACGACCTCGCCCTTGGCGAGTTTGACGGGTCCGCCCCAGTCGGCCGAGCGGATGGCGAACAGCCCGGCCGGCCCGAGCACGATGTGGTCCAGCTTCTCGGCGGAGGACGGATGGACGGCCACGTCGTTCCAGAGCGTGAAGCCGATCCCGAGCCCGGTGACCGCGCGGGCCGTCGCCTCCTCGGCGAGGGCGACGGCGAGGAGCTGGCGGATCTCACGGGGAGCGGACCGCACGAGCCCCGGATCGTACGGGTCCCGGTCGTCGGTGCCACGCCCCATCCACTCGCGCATCAGGGTGAGGAAGCGCTCGCGCGAGCGGCCGCCGGGATGTCCGTAGCTGCGTGCGCGGACGGTCGCCCCCCGTTGCGCCGGACGTCCGGCGTGGAAGGTCGCGCTGAAGCCGCCGGAGGCCGACTCGCCGGAGACGGCATCCACAGTGATGCTCTCGCCGCGGTCGTAGCGCGCACGGTCGTCCGGGTCGCCGACGAGCTCCCAGGCCTGCTGGACCGCCTGGAACGCCGCGGCGGTCCCTCCCGTGTCGGGATGCGTCTCGCGCAGGAGCCGGCGGTAGGTGCGGCGAAGGTCGTCGTGGCTGACGTCCGGGCGGACGCCGAGCACCTCGTACGGGCTGGGCGAGGCCGGAGAATCGCTCATCGCTCGGTGTTCGCTTTCGGTACACGGTGGTCGGATTTCTGACAGTAGCGTGCTTATCCACAAAAATGGCCCAATTCGAATTGCGGCCGGAATCTGACCGGATGCCTTCCTATGCTCGAAGCATCCGAACACGAAAGGTGGAACATCATGACCATCAGCGACTGGCGCATCGAGCTCATCACCGTCCCCGTCACCGACGTCGACCGCGCGAAAGCCTTCTATGTGGATGCACTCGGCTGGAACGCCGACCACGACCAGCGGGTCTCGCCCGAGCTCCGCTTCGTCCAGATCACTCCTCCCGGATCGGCCTGCTCGATCGCGATCGGGCAAGGCATCACGGACATGACGCCCGGCACCATGAAAGGGCTGCAGATCGTGGTCCCGAACGCGGACGACGCACTCGCGCACCTGACGGGGCACGGCGTGGAGGCGCGCGGCGTGGCCGAGCTCGCGTGGGGACGCTTCGTCGAATTCACGGACCCGGACGGCAATGCGTGGAGCCTGCAGGAGCTGCCGCCCCGGCCCTAGCGAACATCCATGCCCGGCCGGATGGCTCGACAGACCGAACGTCCTGTACGTTGCTGGAATGGGCAAGCTCATCTATGGGGGAACCACGGAGATCGGTTTCGAGGACCGCGTCCTTGCGCACCTGCAGATCGTGATCGGGTTGAAGCTCCGACGCAAAGAAGGCTTCTTCTTCTCGTGGCGAGATGAGCAGGGCGTCGGGGACGGACGCAGCGCGATCTGGATCGACCCGGCCATTCCCCTGCTGTTCCGTTACAGCGGCGGGCGTCATCCGCGCATCAACAAGACGTGGCTCGAGCAGCTCACCATGTCCTCCAACAGCGCGCAGGGCCTGCAGCTGACCGAGGAGATCGGTGCGCTCGGTGCCGACGAGGTGGATGCGGACTCGCCTCCCGGACGCTGAGCGCCGCCGCTGAGCCCGGCCGCTAGGCGCAGCCGCTCTGGCGCCGTCCGGCGGTAGCCGCCCTGGCACCGTCCGGCGGCAGCCGCACGGCATCGATCGGACGCAACGAAAAGGACCCCGCACCGTTGGGTGCGAGGTCCTCGTCGTCAGCGCCTCAGCGGAGGTACTCGAGCAGCTCCGGGCAACGGAGGCGCTTGAGGCTGCGGGTCTCCAGTTGGCGGACGCGCTCGCGGGTGATCCCGTAGACCTCGCCGACCTCATCCAGAGTCATCGGCTTCTGTCCGTCGAGGCCGAAGCGCATGCGCACCACCTTGGCGTCGCGCGGCGGCAGCTCCCGGAGGCGATCCTCCAGATCGCGGTGACGGAACTCCACCTCGACCGCTTCCGGCGGCCCGGCGAAGTCGCCGTCCTCGATCAGATCGCCCAGCTCCGCGCCCTCGTTCTCGCCCACGGGAACCGCCAGCGACACCGTCTCGGAGTCGCTCATCTGCAGCTTGTGGACTTCCGCCGGGTCGAGGTTCGACGCCTCGGCCATCTCCTCCAGGGTGGGGGTGCGGCCGAGCTCGCCGCCCAGGTCGCGCCGGATGCGGTCCAGCTTGTCGATCTTCTCGACCGTGTGCACGGGGATGCGGATCAGCCGGGCGGTGTCCGCGATCCCGCGGAGGATCGACTGGCGGATCCACCAGGTGGCGTACGTGGAGAACTTGTTGCCTGTGCGGTAATCGAACTTCTCCACCGCGCGCACCAGCCCGAGGTTGCCCTCCTGGATGAGGTCCATCACCGGAAGGCCGCGGCCGGCGTAGCGCTTGGCGATGCTGACCACCAGGCGCAGGTTGGCCTCGATGAACCGCTCGAACGCACGCTTGCCATCGTCGGCCAGGTACTGCAGTTCGCGCTTCTCACGGGGCGTCAGGTTGGGACGGATCGAGAGACGCTCACCGGCGAGCACTCCCACTTCGATCCTCTTGGCCAGAGCCACTTCTTCGTCGGCCGTCAGCAGACGCGTCCGCCCGATCGAGTTCAGGTAGTCCCTGACCGGGTCATTGGTCACTTCGAGAGTAGTCATCGTGTCATCCCATCAGCCCGTCTTCATACGGGCACTGCCATCGTTGGTGCTCTCACTCCTGCGGCCTCAGCCCCTCACGGAGAGGAGGTCGTGAACAACGATAGGCAGCACACCCTGTCCCCCGACAAGGGGTTGACACTGGGAGCCGGGGTACGCTAGTCGCCTGAGGTACGGGTTTCAAGGCGATTTGTCAAGTGTCGCCACAAAATACACAGGTTGTTCGGATCTGAGGGGTCGTCAGCTCGCCGAGAGAAGCTCCAGCAAGGCGGGCTCGGGCGCACGGCCACCCGAGATGTCGATGACCTCGCCGTTGCGGTAGCGGTCGAAGACACGCGGATCGATGTAGCTGTTGCGCGCGATCGCCGGTGTGTTGCCCAGCGCCGCAGCGGCCTCGTCGACGGCGGCGACGATCCGCTTCTTCCGCTGCCCGTCGGTGCCTGCGACCCCGAGTTCGGCGAGCGCCTGCGCCGCGACGATCGTGCCGTGCAGCGTCCGGAAGTCCTTCGCGGTGAACTCCCCGCGCGTCTGCCGGCGGATGTACTCATTGAGGGAGGCCGGGCGGATGGTGTGCCAGGTCGAGTTCTTCCAGGACAGCAGGCGCGACCGGGGCCCGCGCAGCGCCTGGATCTGACGCAGCAGCTCCGCCAGGTCCGGATCCGTGATCGTGCTGGTCCACTTCTGCGCCGACTTGGCGGGGAAGGTCAGGGTGATCTCGTCCCCGTCGATGCGGGCGTGCCGGCAGAGCAGCGTCGTCAGTCCCCGGCTGCCGTTCGCGTGCAGGTACTCCTCGCTGCCGATCCGGACGCTGCCCAGATCGATGATGCGGAACGCCGCGGCCAGGATGCGGTCCCGTCCGAACCCGTCCTCCCGCAGGTCCATCGTCACCTTCCGGCGCGCCGACGGCAGTGTCTCCGCCAGCAGTGCCGCCCGGTCGAACTTGAGGCGGTCCTGATGCAGCCGCCAGGCGTCGTGGTAGCGGTACTGCCGACGGCCCGCCTGGTCGGTGCCGACGGCCTGGATGTGCCCACGAGCGTCGGGCGAGATCCACACGTCCTTCCAGGCGGGAGGGATGACCAGCGAGCGGATGCGCTCCAGCTCCCGTTCGTCGACGATCCTGTTACCCGCTTCGTCCTCGTAGACGGGACCTGTGTCGGTGATCCTGCGGTGGTAGCCGGGTCCGGACGGGTTGCTGCGCCGCAGGCGCGTCACGCAGGCTTCTTCGCTGACTTCTTGGGCGCCGCCTTCCGCGCGGTGGACGTGGACGCGGCCGAGGTGGACGCGGTCGACTTCGCCGCGGCGGACTTGGATGCGGTGGACTTGGAAGCGGCCGACTTCGACGCCGTGGAGTTGGCGGCCGGCTTCTTCTCTGTGCCCGACGAGCCCGGCTTCGACGAGCGGCTCCGCTCCACGCTGCGCTGCAGCGCCTCCATCAGGTCGATGACCTCGCCTCCGCCCTTCTTCTCCGGCTCCTCGCCGAAGGTGGCCGCGGTGTCCACGCTATCGCCCTGCTCGAGCTTCGCGTCGATGAGCTTGCGGAGCTCCTCCTGGTACTCGTCGCTGAACTTCTCGGGCTCGAAGTCGCCGGCGAAGCTCTCCATCAGCGCGCTCGACAGCTGGAGTTCGCGATCGGTGACCCGCGGCGACTGCTCGAGGGCAGGGAAGTCGGCCGCGCGGATCTCGTCGTGCCACAGCAGCGTCTGAAGCACCAGCACGTTGCCCCGGACGCGCAGCGCGCCGAGCCGGGTCTTCTGGCGGAGGGCGAACTCCACGATGGCCGTGCGCTCCTCATCCTCGAGCGTCTTGCGCAGCAGTGCGTACGCCTTGAGGGACTTCGAGTCCGGTTCCAGGTAGTAGCTGCGGTCGAACATGAGGGGGTCGAGCTGGTCGTTCGGCACGAACTCGACCACGTCGATCTCGCGGCTCCGCTCCGCCGGCAGCGAGGCGAGGTCCTCGGCGGAGAGGATCACGGTGCGCTCCCCGTCGTCGTAAGCCTTCACGATGTGCTCGTACGGGATGACCTTGCCGTCGATCTCGCAGCGGCGCTGATAGCGGATGCGGCCGCCGTCCGCGTCGTGCACCTGGTGCAGCGGGACGTCGTGATCCTCGGTTGCGCTGTACACCTTCACCGGCACGTTCACGAGCCCGAAGGTGATGGCGCCCGTCCAAATGGCCCTCATGTGCCCATCGTGTCCGGGGATGCGCTCATTTTCAAGGAGTGACCAGGGAATGCACGGAGGGCTTACGGTGATGGCATGGCCGCGCATGACACCGAGGTCGTCGAGATCGACGGCCGTCGCCTGAAGCTGACCAACCTCGACAAGGTCATGTACCCGGAGACCGGGACGACGAAAGCGGACATCTTCGGGTACTACAACGCCGTTGCCGACGCGATGATCCCGTACGTCCGCGACCGGATCGCCACGCGGAAACGGTGGGTGCACGGGGTGGGGACCCCCGACGATCCCGGCTCGGTGTTCTTCCAGAAGGACCTCGACCCGGCATCCACGCCCGAGTGGGTGCGGCAGGCGACGATCCAGCACTCGTCCGGCCCGAAGACCTACCCGCTGGTGAACGACCGGGCCACGCTGATCTGGCTGGCGCAGATCGCCTCGCTCGAGATCCACGTGCCGCAGTGGAAGGTGGCGCCGGGCGGCGAACGGCAGAACCCCGACCGGCTGGTGCTCGATCTCGATCCCGGCGAGGGCGTGCAGCTCGCGGAGTGCGCCGAGGTCGCCCGGCTGGCCCGCGCCATCCTCACCGACATGGGGCTGAACCCGATGCCGGTCACCTCCGGGTCCAAGGGAATCCACCTCTATGCGGCGCTCGACGGCTCGCAGACCAGCGACCAGATCTCGGCGGTCGCGCACGAACTGGCGCGGGCGCTGGAGGCGGACCATCCCGATCTCATCGTCAGCGACATGAAGAAGTCCCTGCGCGCCGGCAAGGTGCTCGTCGACTGGAGCCAGAACAACGGTGCGAAGACCACGATCGCGCCGTACTCGCTGCGGGGCCGCTTCCAGCCCACGGTCGCAGCCCCCCGGACCTGGCGGGAGCTCGCATCCCAGGACCTGCGAAACCTCGACTACCGGGAGGTGATGGAGCGGCTGAAGCGGCGCGGCGACCCGCTGGCCGAGTTGTACGCCGGGCACGGCGGGCACGCCGGACATGCATCCGAACCCGATCGGCTGGCCACCTACCGCTCGATGCGCGACGCGAGCAAGACGCCCGAACCCGTGCCCGAGGACCGGCCGGACGCCGGCGAGGGACGCTCGTTCGTCATCCAGGAGCACCACGCCCGCCGGCTGCACTGGGACTTCCGGCTGGAGAACGACGGCGTGCTGGTCAGCTGGGCGCTGCCCAAAGGCACCCCCACCGACACGAAGCAGAACCATCTCGCGGTCCACACCGAGGACCATCCCCTGGAGTACGGGAGTTTCGCCGGCGACATCCCGCACGGCGAGTATGGCGCAGGCCACGTCGACATCTGGGACCACGGCGATTACGAGCTGGAGAAGTGGCGCGACGACGAGGTGATCGCGACGCTCCACGGTCAGCCCGACGGCGGGCTCGGCGGGGCGCCGAGGAAGTTCGCGCTGATCCGCACGGGACGCGACGGCGACGAGAAGAACTGGCTCATCCACCTGATGAAGATGGAGGCGGACGGCAGCGGGGATCGAGCGGCGGCATCGCCCGCATCCCGCGCCTCCACGGCATCCCGCGCATCCGAACCGACGACGCCGGGGCCGGCGATCACGGGCGACCCGGTCTCCCCCATGCTCGCCACGCTGGGCTCGGAGGCGGACGTCACCGACGAAGGCGACTGGGCGTTCGAGATGAAGTGGGACGGCATCCGCGCCCTCGCCGAGGTGCGCCGGGGCAGGCTCCGCCTCACCACGCGCAACGGGAACGACGTAACCGGGACCTATCCCGACCTCGCCGGGCTCGTCGACCTCGCCGGTTCGTACGACCTCGTCCTCGACGGGGAGATCGTCACCCTGAACCCGCAGGGGCGGCCCGACTTCGGCCTGCTGCAGACGCGGATGGGCCTGACCCGGCCGGGCGACGTGCAGTCCGCGCTCAAGCGGGCGCCCGCGCACTACCTCGTGTTCGACGTGCTCGAGGTGGATGGGCGGAAGCACACCCTTGACCCGTACGACGCGCGCAGGGAGCTGCTCCTCGACCTTCTGCGGCCGGCCCCGAACGACCCGGTCCAGGTGCCTCCCGCGTTCGACGGCGACCTCGAGCACGCGATCGAGTCCAGCCGCCAGCTGGGACTCGAAGGCGTCATGGCGAAGCGCCGGGACAGCACGTATTCCATGGGGCGCCGCAGTCGGGCGTGGATCAAGATCAAGCACCACCAGACGCAGGAGGTGGTCATCGGCGGCTGGACTCCGGGCAACGGCCGGCGCGCGAACACCATCGGCGCCCTCCTGCTCGGGATCCCGGACGGCGACACGCTCCGCTATGTCGGCAAAGTCGGGACCGGGTTCACGGACCGGGTGCTGGACGACCTACTGGCCAAGCTGGGCGAGTACGCGGTGAAGAACAGCCCGATGGAGGGTGTGCCGACGGCGGATGCGCGCGGCGCGCACTGGGTGCGGCCGGAGCTCGTCGGCGAGGTGGAGTTCGCCGAGTGGACGGGGCCCGGGAGGCTGCGTCAGCCGTCGTGGCGAGGACTTCGCCCGGACAAGCGCGCCGATCAGGTGGTGCGGGAGAGCTGAGCGCGCGCAGTCCTCGTGGGGCGGTCTCGCCCGGCGACCTCGCCCGCGCCGATCAGAACCGGGGCTGCTTGCTGAGGCGCACGGCCGCGGTCGAGAACACGACGCCGCCCAGCATGATCACCACGGTGATCGCCTGCAACAGCACCTGGAAGAACGGCAGGAGCGGCATCACCGAGACCCAGAGCCAGAGGATCGCGCCGATGAGCGTGATCACGTAGCTGAAGGTGCGCCGCGCGTACAGCGCATTCAACGACACGACGGTCGCCGCGACGGTGACCTGGAAGAAGGGGAGGAAGGAGCCGGCCTGGCCGGACCAGGTCGCCACGAGACTCCAGATCCCGAGCACCAGCGAGACCAGCACCACGATGGTGGCGAGCAGGTTGCCGAGGGCGCTCGGCAGGGTCGTGCTGAGGCTGCGGACGAGCGAGCCGTGCTCGTCGCTGCCGGGGACGACGGCCTGGGGATCGTTGGGCTGGGAGATGACGTGCGTGCTCACGCCGTCGATCCTATCGCCCGCGCGGGCAGGCGTGGGCGGCCCCGCGCGTGTGGGCGCGTGGGTGGGCGGGCGCGAGGGTGGATGTGCCCCGCGCGCGTCGGCGTACATTGACGACATGGCCGCCTCCCGTCACCGACCGCACCGGCGCATCCCGCTCCCGGCCCGCCTGAAACGGATGGATGCGCGGGTCGCGGCACGCATCAACGCCCGCACCACGGGGGCTGCGTCCGACGGGTTCTGGCGCGGCATGACACGGGCCGCCAACCACGGCAAGCTCTGGTTCGCCGTGGCCGCCGCGCTGCTGGTCCTGGGCCGCCCGCGCGCCGCCGTGCGCGGGCTCGCGTCCCTCGGCCTCGCGAGTCTCTCGGCCAACGTGGTCGGCAAGCGGCTGATCGGCGGCGACCGTCCGGCACACACGTCCATCCCGATCGCGCGGCGCCTCGAACGGTCCCCCACTTCGCCGTCGTTCCCCTCGGGCCATACGGCGAGCGCCGCCGCCTTCGCCACCGGCGTCGCCCTGGAGTGGCCGGCTGCGGGAGCCGCGCTCGCACCGGTCGCCGCAGGCGTCGGCTACTCCCGGCTGCACACCGGCGCGCACTGGATGTCGGATGTCGCGGGAGGCGCCGCCATCGGGGCGGGCGCAGCCCTGGCTCTGCGGGCGGTCGCGCCCGCCGTGAAGCCCGTCGTGCGGCGCGATCCCCCGACCGCCCGGATGGTCGAACTGCCCGCCACGGAAACCGGCGACGGTGTCCTCCTCGTGGTGAACTCGACGTCCGGACGCGGCCTCATCCGGCCGGCCCCGGGTCCGCTGCTTCGCGAGCGACTACCTCAGGCGCGCATCCACGAACTGAGCGACGGCGAGGATGTCTCTGCCGTCATCCAGAGGGAGCTCGGCTCACCGTCGCCGCCCACCGTGCTCGGCGTGTACGGAGGGGATGGGACGGTCGCCGCGGTCGCGCAGGAGGCGCGCGCCGCCGGCCTCCCGCTGCTCGTGCTCCCCGGCGGAACGTTCAACCACTTCGCCAAGGCGGCCCTGCTCGACTCGGTCGACGCGGCACTGGGCGCTCTCGCCGCCGGCAGCGGGCGGGAGGTCGACGTGGCCGAGCTCGGCTTCGCCGACGGCGAGACCCGCACGGTGCTCAACACGGCCTCGGTGGGGATCTATCCCTCCTTCGTCGAGGAGCGCGAAAAGCACGAGCGGCGGCTGGGCAAGCCGATCGCGGCGCTCGTCGCGGCCATCCGGGTGGTCCGGCGCAGCAGCCCGCTCGAGGTCGAGATCGACGGAGAGCGTCGGCAGGTCTGGTCGGTCTTCGTCGGCGTCGACCGGTACTACCCGGTCACCGTCGCGCCGATCGAACGCCGACGACTCGACGACCACCTGCTGGATGTGCGCATCCTGTTCGCCGGCGGACGCCCGCGGACGCGGGGCGCTGTCGCGCTGGCCTTCGGCGGGCGGACCGACGCCCTGGTGGCCCGCCTGCCGTTCCTGCAGGGGCCGCCGGCGCTGGAGGCGCGGACCGTGCCGGAGATCACCATCGCGGCCCACGGCGAGGATCCCGGGTACGCGCACGACGGCGAGGCGTCGACCGCGACGCCGGGCGAGCCGAAGCGAATCACCGTCCACATCCGGCCGGGCGCATTGCGCGTGTACTCGCCGCGCGCATAGTCGCGCGCCAGGGGAACATTCGTCACGAATGTCGCCCCGGGCGTCAGGAGGCGACGGGCAGGCGCGCCGGCAGCGGTTCCGGCGCGGCGGGGCCGACGTAGCGGGACGACGGGCGCAGGATCTTGCCGTCGGCCGCCTGCTCGAGGATGTGCGCCGTCCATCCGACCACCCGGGCCGCTGCGAACGTCGGCGTGAACAGGGAGCGAGGGATGCCGCAGAGTTCCATCACGACACCGGCGTAGAACTCCACGTTCGTGTGCAGCTCGCGCCCCGGCTTCAGCTCGGCCAGAAGTTCCTGCACGCGCCGCTCGACCTGGACGGCGAACTCCACGCGCGGTCCCCCGAACCCCTGCGCGAACTCGCGGAGCATCCGCGAGCGCGGGTCCTCGGTCCTGTACACCGCGTGGCCGAACCCCATGACCCGGCCACCGTCGGCGAGCGTCCGCCGCACCCACTCGTCCGTCCGGTCCGGCGTGCCGATCTCATCCAGGGTGTCCAACGCCCGGCTGGGCGCGCCTCCGTGCAAGGGACCCGCGAGGGCCCCCAGAGCGCCTACGACCGCCGAGGACAGATCGGCGCCGGTCGAGGCGATGACGCGGGCGGTGAACGTGGATGCGTTGAAGCCGTGGTCGATCGCCGCGGTCATGTAGGCGCTCAGCGCGTGCTCCTGCTGCGGCGTCGGGACCCGGCCGGTCACCAGGTAGAGGTAGCCGGCGACGTGTCCGAGATCGTCGCGCGGCGGCAGCGGTTCCCGCCCTTCCGCAAGCGCGTGCAGGGACGCGAGCAGCACAGGCGTCACGGCGGCGACCCGGATGGCGTCGTCGAGGCGCTGATCCGGCCGCTCGTCGTAGAGCGGATGCGCGTGATCCGCGGCGGCGACGGCGGCAAGGGCCATGCGGAGGCCGGCGAGCGCGTCCCCCTGCCCTGTCAGGCGTGCTATCGCCGGCAGCATCGCGGTGACGTCCGCGGGAATGCCGCGCGAGGCGCGGATGCGGGCGCGGAACGTCTCCAGCTCGTCGGCCGACGGCAGGCCGCCGAAGAGGAGCAGGTGCCACGCCTCCTCGAAGGTCCGCTCGCGTGCGAGGTCGACGGCCGAATACTGCCGGTAATGGTAAAAGCCCTCGTGCCCACGCACGTCGCCGAGTTCGGTCCTCGCCGCGACCACGTTGGTGAGCCCGCGGGGCACATCGATGAGGGTGTCGTCCATCCTGTCCATACCGGTAGTGTGAGCGTGGATGCAACACCTCGTCAACGTTGATCGGATCAATATGGATGCGCTGCCGCGTTTGACCGCCGAACAGACCGCCGAGCGCCTCGGCGTCAAGCTGGAGACCCTGTACGCCTACGTCGCCCGGGGCCGGCTCACTCGCGAGCGCAACGCGGACGGGTCCAGCTTCGACCCGCTCGAGGTCGAACGGTTCGCCGCAGCGAGGCGCCGTCGCACCGTGGCCGGGACGGTCCACTCGGAGGGCCGTCCGCTCATGGTCATAGAGACGAGCTTCGCGTTGATCGAGGACGGCGAGCTCGCCTACCGGGGCCGGCCGGTCGCCGAGCTCGCGGGCGAGAGCTTCGAGACGGTCGCGCGCTGGGCCCTCACCGGCGACTGGGATGCGGCCGCGCGGTTCACTCCGGGTGCGGGAGTCGAGGTGGCGCGCGTCCTCGCGGACGCACTCCCGGCCTCAGCCGGAGACCGTGATCGCCAGCTCGTCGCGGTCAGCGCATTCGCGGCGGCGGACCCGCTGCGCGCCTCCATCGATCCGGCCGTGGTGGCGACGGCTGCCGAGCGGCTGGTCGCCGGGATGGTGGAGGTCCTGCCCGAGCGCGGCCACGCCGACCCGGTACCCCGGACGAGCGATGTCGCTCCTTCGGCGACTGCCGAGCCGGCATCCCGGACGGCGACCCCGGAGCCCCTCGCCCAACGTCTCTTCGTCCGCCTCAGCGGCACGGCACCATCCCAGGCCGACGTCGACCTGCTCAACGCGGCCCTCGTGGCGCTGCTCGACCACGACATCGCCGTGTCGACCCTCGCCGCGCGCGCCGCGGCCTCGGCGCGGGCCACACCCTACGGCGTCGTCATCGCCGGACTCGGTGCGCTCGACTCGCCCCTGCACGGCAACGCCAGCCGCGCCGCGTACCGCCTGCTCGAACGGGTCGCACGCGGCGAGGACCCCGCTCGCGCCGTCACCGACACGGTCGTCAGCACGCAAGGGCCCGTCCCCGGTTTCGGCCAGCCCCTCTACCCCGACGGCGACCCGCGGGCGCGCATCCTGCTCGGGATGCTCGCCGACGACGAACGGCACGCCGCCGTCTCAGCGGCGGTGGAGGCCGTGTCCGGCGTCATCGGAGACCGGACCGGAGGGCGACCCAATGTCGACCTCGCACTGGGCGCCGTCGCACTGGCGCTCGGGATGCGCGACGACGCCGGCGAGGTCGTGTTCGCCACCGCGCGCGCGGTCGGCTGGGTGGTGCACGCCCTCCACGAGTACGCGCAACCGCCCCTTCGACTGCGTCCCGTCGGGCGCTACATCGGTCCGTGACGCTTCTCGCGGACGCTGAGGTCAGCGGCGGAGCGCCTTGCGCGCCAGCCAATTGCCGAGGAACTGCGCCGCCTGCACCAGCACCACGATCGTGATGACCGCGATCCAGGTGACCGCCCAGTTGTACCGCTGGTAGCCGTAGGAGATTGCGAAGTCGCCGAGGCCGCCGCCGCCGATGCTCCCGGCGATGGCCGACAGGTCCACGATCGCGACGAAGATGAACGTGTAGCCGAGGATGAGGGGTCCGAGCGCCTCCGGGATGAGCAGGGTCGTGATGATCCGCCACGGGCTCGACCCCATCGCCCGCGCCGCCTCGATGACGCCCGGCTCGATGGTGACGAGGTTCTGCTCCACGATCCGTGAGATGCCGAACGTCGCGGCGATCGTCATCGGGAAGATCGCCGCCGGCGTTCCCAGGAACGTGCCGAGGACGAGCTGCGTGAGCGGCGCGATCGCGGTCATGAAGATGATGAACGGGATGGGCCGGATGAAGTTCACCACCACGTTGAGGACGGCGGACAACGTCCGGTTCTCCAGCAGCCCGCCGCGGCGGGTGGTGTAGAGGAGCACGCCGAGCGCGAGGCCCAGGATGCCGCCGAGGACGAGCGTCGCGACCACCATCCAGAGCGTCTGCCCGATGGACTGGAGGTACACGGGCCACAGGGTCGTCCAGTCGGTCATGCGGCCACCTCCTCGACCTCGGTCACCGAGCGGAGGTCGGCGATCAGCGCGTCCACGTCCGCCAGCTCGCCGAGCAGCTCGAGGGTGAGGCTGCCGAACGAGCGGCCCTGCAGCGCCGAGATGCCGCCGTAGACGATCTCGAAGCGGACATTGTGCCGTCCGACCGCATCCGACAGCACCGAGCCGAGCCGGCCGTCGTCGTGGATGCGTGCGGACACGATGCGGCCGGCGTGCTTGCCCCGCAGGCGCTCGATGTCCGCCTCCCCCGGGTGGTTGCGCAGCACGGTCCCGACGAAGCGCTGCGCCGTCGGGGTCTGGGGGTCGGAGAACACCTGGAAGACGCTGCCCGACTCGATCACGCGCCCGGCGTCGAGCACGGCGACGCGATCCGCGATGGAGCGGACCACCTCCATCTCGTGCGTGATGACGACGATCGTGACGCCGAGTTCGCGGTTGACCCGTTTGAGCAGAGCCAGGACGTCGGACGTCGTCTCGGGATCGAGCGCGCTGGTCGCCTCGTCTGCGAGCAGGATGTCGGGGTTCGTAGCGAGTGCCCGGGCGATTCCGACGCGCTGCTTCTGCCCGCCGGACAACTGGTCGGGATAGCTCCATGCCTTCTCGGTCAGGCCGACGAAGGCCAGCAGTTCGGCGACCCGCTGCTTGCGCTTGTCCGCGGGCCAGCCGGCGACCTTCAGCGGATACGCGACATTGCCGAACACGGTGCGGGAGCGGAACAGGTTGAACTGCTGGAAGATCATCCCGATGCCCGCGCGGACCCGGCGCAGCTCGCGCTCGCTGAGCGCGGTCAGGTCGCGGCCCTCGACGATCACGGAGCCGGCAGTCGGATGCTCCAGCGCGTTGATCAACCGCACCAGAGTGCTCTTGCCGGCTCCCGAGTAGCCGATGATGCCGAAGATCTCACCGCGTCCGATCTCCAGATCGAGTCGGTCGACGGCGGGAGCCGCGGCGTCACCCGAGCCGAAGCTCTTGGTGACGCCGCGGAACTCGATGATGGGAGCCGGGGCGTCGCTCGCCGGCACTACTTCGCCGCCTGGATCGTCTTCTTCAGTCCGTCGAGGATGCCGATCAGGTCGGATGCGGGCCGCTGGACGATGACCGCGGTGTTCTTGGACTCCGCGAGGACCGCATCCGTCACGGCCTTCGTGTGGTACAGCTCGGCGATCTTCTTGTACGTCGCGTTGTCCTTGTCCTTCGCGCGGGCGACGAAGGCGTTGATGTAGGGCTCGGCCGTCTTGGACTTCGGGTCGTCCTGGAAGATCGCCGACTTGGGGTCGATGCCGGCGGTCAGCGCGAAGTTGTTGTTCACGATGGCGCCGTCCGCAGAGCTGAGTGCAGGAGCCGTCTGGGCCGCATCCACCGGGATCACCGTCACCTTGGACGCCGACGCCTCGATGTCGGCCGGAGTCGCGAGCGTGCTCCCGCCGTTCTTGAGCTTCAGGAGGCCGGCCTTCTGCAGCACGAGGAGGGCGCGCGCCTGGTTCGTGGCGTCGTTCGGGATGGCGATGGTGCCGCCCTGCGGGATGTCCTGGACACTCGCGTGCTTCTTCGAGTACAGCGGGAGCGGGACGACGAGCGTCGAACCGATCGGGACCAGGTCCTGCTTGGCCTGGACGTCGTAGTTGGCGAGGAACTGCAGGTGCTGGAACAGGTTGAGGTCGATCTGCCCGTCTGCCAGCGCCGGGTTCGCCTGCGTGTAGTCGCGGAAGTTGACGGTCTGGATGTCGATGCCCTCCTTGGCGGCAGCCTTCTTGAGGACGGGCCAGTACGGGGATGACGCCTCGGTCGTGCCGATCTTCACGGTGACGGTCTTCGCCGTCGCGCTGCCCGAACCGGTGAGGTTCACGACGACGAGGACGACCGCCACGATCACGGCGACGACGGCGATGCCGATTCCGACGAACCAGCCGGTGCGTGAGCGCTTCGGCTTCTCCGGAAGCGCGGGGGTGGGTGGGGTGGCGTCGGACATGGCTGTGCCTCTCTCGTGAAGGGGAAGGGGTGCCGGCGGACGGTTGGCGGCACACCGAGCCTCTCGCGAGCCTGCGACATGGGTCAAAACATCTTGCGAACTATGACACCGATGTCGTTCCTGGTCGCAGCGCGCGGGGATCCGGCGCGCCCGGGTGTCGGCGCGCCGGGTCCGCTCCGGCGATCAGGCGTTCTGCGCGGCCGGAGCGGCCTGCAGGATCCGGACCATGTTGCCCGACGGGTCGCGGAAGGCACAGTCGCGCGGGCCCCACGGCTGGTCGATCGGCTCCTGGAGCACCTCGGCGCCGGCTGCCCGCACCTTCTCGAATGCGGCATCGAGGTCGTCGGTGCGGAAGACGATCGGGCCGAGGGAGCCCTTGACGACGAGCTGCTGCAGCGCGTCGCCATCTGCCTGGGAGCGGCCGGCGTGCGGGTCGCTGAGGACGACGGACGCGCCGTCGTCCCCGGCGACACCGAGCGTGATCCAGCGGTGGTCACCGGAGGTGACATCCTGGATGACGTCGAGGCCCAGAGCGTCGCGGTAGAAGGCGAGCGACTCCTCGGGGTCGAGGACGGTGATCTGCGAGTACTGGAGTGAAGTGGTCATGACTCGACTCTAGGAAGAGGTCAGCAGGGGCGCTTCTCCAAAACTGCTTTCTGTGGAGAAGCGGTCAGGGACGCGGTCTGTGGACGGGCGGTGACGCAGTCGACCGCGCTCAGACGGCCCGCGACCGGACCGGACGGGTGCGTTCCTTCGCGATGCAGTCCGGCATGGCGAGCACTGCCGCGTGCTCGCGAGCCCGGTACTCGGTCGGCGTCATCCCGACGATCTCGCTGAACTTGGAGCTGAAGGAGCCGAGCGAGGTACAGCCGACCGCCATGCAGGCGTCGGTGACGCTCATCCCGCCCCGGAGGAGTGCCATCGCCCGCTCGATGCGGCGGGTCATGAGGTAGCTGTACGGGGTCTCGCCGTAGGCGGCCCGGAACTGCCGCGAGAAGTGCGACGGCGACATGTAGGCGCGGGACGCCATGGTCGGGACGTCGAGCGGCTTCGCGTAGTCGCGGTCGATCAGGTCCCGGGCCCGGCGCAGGTGCGCCAGCGTCTGCAGCTCTTCCGGTGACACGCCCCGAGCGTAACACCGCCCGCTCGCGCCCGGCAGGCCTCCCGCCACCCAACTGTGCCCGCTACCCCACTGTGCCCGCTACCCCACCGCGACGACCGCCGGCTGGTCCGCCTGCTCGACGAGGCGGATGAAAGCGCTCAGCTCCCCCACCCCTGCCGGCGTCGTCGGCAGGAACTCCGTCAGCTCGGGCGAGTGCACGAGGTAGGCGGACCATTTCGCCCGCGAGATGGCCACGTTGAGCCGGTTCTTCATCAGCAGGAACGACATCCCGCGCGGCACGTCGACGGCGGACGATGCGGCGAGGCTGACGATGGCGACCGCGGCCTCCTGCCCCTGGAACTTGTCGACCGTTCCGACCCGCACCCCGCGGTAGCCCTCGGCGTCGAGGAGGGCCCGCACCTCGGCGAGCTGTGCGTTGTACGGCGTGACGACGATCACGTCGTCCTCGCCGAGCGGGTCGTCGTCCCTCCCGGTCTCCGGGTCGGTCCAGGAGCGTCCGAGAAGGTCGCGCACCAGGGCGACGACGATCTCCGCCTCCTCCGGCGACGCCGTGGAGTTTCCCACGTGGAGGACGGGCACGGGATGCACTCCAGGCGTCACCCCGCTCAACTCACGCTCCGACGCGCACGCATGGGCCCGGAGCTTGCCTTCGTACGACAGCACCGAAACGGCCTCCGCGAGGGCGGGATGCATCCGCCGCGTCTCCGCAAGGAAGTACCCGTACTCGGGCGGCAGGACGTCGTGCCCGTCGCTCACCCAACCGAGTGCCGACCCGTCCACCGGTTCGGGATGCCGCCCCTGGCTGACCTGCGGCAGTTGCTGCGGGTCCCCGAGCAGCAGCAGGTTCTTCGCCGCCACGCCGACCGCGATGGTCGAGGCGAGGGAGAACTGGCCGGCCTCGTCGATGACGACGAGGTCGAGGCTGCCGCGCGGCACCCGGGCCGCGTTGGCGAAGTCCCACGCCGTTCCGCCGAGCACGAAGCCGCGCTCCTCGTTGACGCCGGCGAACTCGAGGTGCCCGTTGACCGGCAGCCAGGTGAAACGATGCGTGACCTCGGTCTCGGCGTCGGCGCCGGCATCCTCCGCCTTCGGTCCGCCGCCGGCGGATCCCGGCGCCTTCCCGACCATCGAGGCGTCGAGCCCGGCCGCCACCACGCGGTCGAGGAGGTTCTCGACGACGGCGTGCGATTGCGCCACCACCCCGACCTTCCAGCCGTGCTCCGCGACGAGGCGGGCGATGACGTGAGCGCCGAGGTACGACTTGCCCGTGCCGGGCGGCCCCTGGACGGCGAGGTACGACCGGTCGAGGTCGAGGAGGCTCGCCACGACGGCCTTGATCCGGCCGTCGCCGTCGTCAGTCTTCAGATCCGATCGCGTCTCCGACCGCAACGTCTCCGACCGCAACGTCTCCGATCGCTCCGGGCCCACGGGATCCTCCGGCGTCAAACGCCCGGACCGTGTGCGCGGCGGTGTGCGCCGCAACAGGTCGATCGTCGCGTCCACCGGCCAGGTCTCGTGGTGACGGGCGATCAGGAGCGCCGTGCCCCATTCGCGGATGGCCTCGCCCAGTCTTCGGGAGTCCGGCGGAGCAGACGGCGTGAGGGCGCTCGGGAGGTCGCTGTACGGCGGCACCTCGGGAGGAAGCGTCTCCCGGACGACGATCGACCCGTCCGGGAGCGCGTCGATCACCGAGACCGTGCGCGCCGCGCGCGATCCCGGCTGCGCGCGCGGCTGCCGGAAGGGTCCCGGGTATTCGTAGAGCAGAAAGGGGCCGGTGCGTTCACTGACCCGGACCGTACTGCCCGCGCCCCACGACCCGGAGAGCAGCAGCTCCCGCCGCTCGACGCGCTGTCCTTCGTCGCAGTACCAATCGCGGATCACGGCGGCCTTCTCGACGACCAGGACGTCGCGGGTCTCGGCCCATTCCTCGATGGGCTGGATGAGACGCGCGAAGTGGGACTGCCAGAAGCTCTTCTGCTCGCGCCGGTGGAAGTCGATCGCCGCCGCGGCGAGCGCCATCGCGCGACGATCGGCACTGCGGCCCGGATCGAGCGGGTCGCCCGCGAAGGCCAGGAGCCCGGCGCGCAGCGGCGACTCCTCGGCCGCCAGCTCGGTCTCCTCCATCGGCGCCGTGCCGATCGGGATGCCATTCTCCACCGCGCGGGCGATCAGCCAGTCGCGCAAGCGCAGGGTCGAGACGCAGTCGTAGCGGTTGTACTGCCCGATGTCGTCGAGAAGCTGCTGCGCCTCGTCCAGCCGGCCGAGGGCGAGGAGGTCGCGGGCGTTCGCATACTCGGTGATGGAGTCGGCGCCGTTGGTCACCTCGCTCTCGCGCAGCTCATCGCCCATGTAGAGCGGCTCGAGCTTCTTGATCGAGTACGAGCGCGAACCGACACGCACCGCCTTGCGCACCAATGGGTAGAGGTCGACCATCACGTTGTCGCGAAGCAGGCCGTCGACCTCCTCCTCGCCGACGCCGTGCCGGGCGGCCAGGGCGAGCAGGTGCGTCTGCTCGTAAGCGGCGTAGTGGTAGATGTGCATGCCCGGGTACTGCGCCCGGCGGTCTCGCACGAACGCGAGGAACGCCTCCAGGGCCACCCTCTCGGCGGCGAAGTCATGCGCCCAGAAGGCGGTGAAACGTTCCTCCTGATCGACCAGGCCGAAGAGGTAGTCGAGATTCCACCGTTCGCCCGCTCCCTCGGTGTAGAGCGGATCGCCTTCGAAGTCGAAGAAGATGTCGCCGGCATCCGGCTGCGGCAGGACTGCGAGCACGGGAGCGTTGAAGACGCGGATCGGCGGCGGGCTCCCGGGCGCCGCCTGCAACTGCAGCCGCGCCTGCTCCCTCAGTCCGTCGAGCGTCCCCTCGGGGATGCCGTCGATCGCTCCGCTGGATGCCGCCAGCGAATCGATCGTCGCGATACCCGCCGCGAGCAGGTGCTCGCGCTGCGTCACGCGCATGCCGGCGACGAGGAGGACATCCCGCGACTCCTGCACCTCGGCGTCGCACGTGTCGCAGCGGCCGTCCACGGTGAATCGCGGATCGCCCCAGGCGACCGGTCCCGCATCGGCGAGGTGCTCATGGATGATGGACAGCAGCCGGGCGCGCCGCTTCCGGTACACCGGCTCGATGTCGGCCAGTGAGTGCTCGCTGACCGAGCCGTCGCCGAGCAGCAGCTCGACCGTGTCGTCGACGTCTACACCCATCCTGCGCAGCTGCTCCGCATAGGCGGCCAGCTGCAGCAGCGCCGTGACCCGTGCGCTCCGCGCGAGCTTGGAATCCTGCACGCGGTACCGCCCATCCGGCATCCGGACGACGAAGTCGGCGAAACCGACGAACGATCCGTCGAAGAACGTCGCCTGGAACACGACCTGCGCCCCGCGCTCGAATGCCTCCGACGTGCGCCTGACGGCCTCCGCCAGCGACTCGCCCGTCAACTGCGGCGGACGCTCGATTTCGGCGACACCGGCGCCGAACCGCTCGCGGTACCGCTCCAGGATGCGGTGCTCGTGCTCGTCGCCCATCCGCGACGACCGCACATACATCGGGTCTTCGATCACCTCGGTCTTCTCGAGGCGACCGAGCTTGACGTCGACCGTGCGGAGGAAGGCGAACTCGCACTTGGACGCCTCGGTGAGGTCACTGGCGCTCGTGACGATGATCCCGTCGAGCACGAACACGGCGACCTCCTTTGCCGGACGATGCCGGCAGTTCAGCACGGCGGACCGCCGTGGTGGGCGACCATCCCGTCACCCGCCCTGCGAGACTATCGGCGACCACCGACACGGCGACTTTGTCCACAGGTCGGGTTCGCGAGGCGAGCCGATCGGCCTGCTGTGGTCAGTGGCCCTTCGCTGCGGCCTTCATCGCACGCTTGTGCTCCCGGACGCGGGTGAGCGATTCGGCGTCGACGATGTCCGCCACCGAGCGATACCCGGGCGTCCCGTAGTCGCCGGCCGCATCCTGCCAACCGGCCGCACGCAGGCCCTTCTGCTTGCCGAGCAGGGCGAGGAAGATCTTGGCCTTCTGCTCGCCGAATCCCGGAAGGGCCTTGAGGCGGCGCAGCACTTCGGCCCCGTCGGGGTCCCCCTGCGTCCAGATGGCCGCCGTGTCGCCTCCCCAGTCCGAGACGATCGCCGCCGCGAGCGCCTGCACGCGAGCGGCCATGGACCCCGGGAACCGGTGCACCGCAGGCGTCTGCTTCATCACCTCCGCGAGGCGCTCGGGATCGGTCCCGGAAACCGTCGCCGGGTCGAGCGACCCGAGCCGGTCGCGGAGCTTCGCGGGACCGGCGAACGCGGTCTCCATCGGCACCTGCTGATCCAGCAGCATCCCGGTCAGCAGAGCGAACGGCGACTGGTCGAGGAGGGCGTCCGCTTCAGGATCGCCGGTGATGTTCAGAGCCATGCACTCATGCTGCCACCCGCGACCGGACGGCCGCCACAGCGGTCAGCAGCGGCCACGCGCGGGCTCAGTCGCCGGACGCCACCAACTGCACCCGCAGTGAGTCCACCCGGGTCGCGATCACGTCGTCCGTCGCCCAGCGCTGCGCGAGCCGGGCGAGGATGGCATCCAGTTCCTCGCGCGTCAGACCTGCGGCCAGCGCGAGCCGCACCACGAGCTCCTCACCGGCGAGCCGACTGGTCGGGTCTCCCGCGACGAGGGTGACATCGTGGACGCCGAGCTCGGAGCCGATGGAGGCGCGGAACGCCTCCGCCACCGCCGGGTCGCGGTCGCTCGGCAGCCAAGGGGTGCCCTGCGCCACGGCCCACACCGCCGGGCGGCGCAGCACGAATTCGGTCTCGGACGTCGGGTCGAGGACGATCAGCTCGGTGCCCTCGGCCGCGGCGGCGAGCGCCACCCGCCGCCCCTCGGTCGGGACGGGGCGGGCCGCGGGATTCCAGGCTTGCAGCGCGGAGACGGACGTGAAGACCGGTTGCACCGTCCGTCCATCCGGGCCCGCCACGGTGACGATCGACAGCTCCTGCGTCTTGTCGACGAGCATCCCGGCCGCGTTCTCGCCCTCCTCGCCCAACTCCGCCATGAGGGGAACGAGGAGTCGCGCGTCGCGCAGAGCGTCCACAACGGCCTCGGCGCCCGCCTCTCCGGCACGGAACGCAGCCAGCGCGCCGAGCAGCACGGGAGGAGCCGAGCCGTCATCGTCGGCGAAGGGCGCGTCCTCGAAGTGCCGGCCCTCCCACGACTGGCCGGCGGAGTCCGCCAGCGAAGCGGCGAAGCCGGCCAGCCGGGCGGCGCCGGTGTCGCTGGGACCGGGTGCCTGCGCGGATGCGTCGGTCACGCCCTCCGGCAGCGCGTCACCCTCCGGCACTGCGTCGCCCTCCGGCAGCGCGTCACCCTCCGGCGACACCGCGTCACCGCCCGGCGACATCCAGCGCCTCGGGCAGCGTGAACGCGCCGGCGTAGAGCGCCTTCCCGACGATCGCGCCTTCGAGCCCCAGCGGCACGAGCTCGCGCAGGGCCGCGATGTCGTCGAGGTTGGAGATGCCACCCGACGCCACGACGGGACGCTCGGTCCGGTCGAGCACCTGCCGCAGGAGGTCGAGGTTGGGGCCGCGCAGCGTGCCGTCCTTGGTGACGTCGGTGACGACATAGCGGGCGCACCCCGCGTCCTCCAGCCGGTCGAGCACCTCCCAGAGGTCGCCGCCCTCGCGCGTCCACCCGCGCGCGGCGAGCGTCGTGCCGCGCACATCCAGTCCCACCGCGATCGCCTCGCCGTACTCGCTGATCGCGCTGGCCGCCCACTCCGGGTTCTCCAGCGCGGCGGTCCCCAGGTTGACGCGGGTGGCGCCCGCGTCGAGGGCCTGCGCCAGCGACGCGTCGTCGCGGATGCCGCCCGACAGCTCGATCTTCACTCCGTGGACCTGATGGATGACCCGCTTGAGCAGCGAGCGGTTCTCGCCCCGGCCGAACGCCGCGTCGAGGTCGACCAGGTGGATCCACTCGGCGCCCGCGTCCGCCCACTCGGCGGCCGCATCCACCGGGTCGCCGTAGCTGGTCTCGCTGCCCGCCTCGCCCTGGGTGAGGCGCACGGCCTGGCCGTCGGCCACATCGACCGCGGGAAGGAGGACGAGTCGGGGCGTGCTGAGAAGATCGGTCATGTGGTTCCTCGTGTCGGTCCGCGCATGCGGAGGGGGTGCACCCGGGGCTAGAGCGTGCCGATCCAGTTGCGGAGCAGCTGGATGCCGGCGCGGCCGGACTTCTCGGGGTGGAATTGCGTCGCGCTCAGCGGCCCGTTCTCGACGGCGGCGATGAACGGCGAGCCGTGCTCGGCCCAGGTCACGCGGGGCTCCGGGAACGGAGCGGTGGTCTCCAGCGTCCAGGCCTGAGCGGCGTAGGAGTGGACGAAGTAGAAGCGCTCGTCCTCGAGCCCTGCGAAGAGAACGGAGTCCTGAGGCGTCCGGACGGTGTTCCAGCCCATGTGCGGAACCACCTCGGCGTGGAGCCGCTCGACCGTTCCCGGCCACTCCCCCAGGCCTTCCGTCTCGACGCCGTGCTCCACTCCGCGCTCGAACATGACCTGCATGCCGACGCAGATTCCCAGCACCGGACGGCCTCCGGCGAGGCGCCGGTCGATGACCTCGTCGCCGTGGGAGGCGCGCAGGGCCTGCGTGACCGCGGCGAACGCGCCGACGCCCGGTACCAGCAGCCCGTCGGCCTCCTGCGCACGCTTGCGATTGCCGGTCAGTTCGACCCGCGCGCCCGCCGCCTCCACGGCCTTGACCGCCGAGTGGACGTTGCCCGTCCCGTAGTCGAAGACGACGACATCCGGCGTCCGGCCCAGGGTCACAGCGCGCCCTTGGTGGACGGGACGCCGGTGACCTGCGGGTCGTACGCCTTCGCCTGACGGAACGCGCGCGCGAACGCCTTGAACTCGGCTTCCGCGATGTGGTGCGGGTCGCGGCCGCCCACGACGGTGATGTGCGTCGTGAGGCGCGCGTTGTACGTGATCGCCTCGAAGACGTGCCGCACCATCGAACCGGTGAAGTGTCCGCCGATCCGGTGCAGCTCGAAGCCGGCCGGCTCGCCGCTGTGCACCAGATACGGGCGTCCGGAGATGTCCACGACCGCCTGCACGAGCGCCTCGTCCAACGGCACCAGGGCGTCGCCGTACCGCGAGATGCCGGCCTTGTCGCCGAGTGCTTCCAGGATGGCCTGGCCGAGGACGATGCCGACGTCTTCCACCGTGTGGTGCACGTCGATGTGGGTGTCGCCGGAGGCGCGGATTCGCAGGTCGGTCAGCGAGTGCTTGGCGAACGCGGTGAGCAGGTGGTCGTAGAACGGGACGCTCGTCTGGATGTCGGAGGTGCCGGTGCCGTCGAGGTCGAGGCTGAGCTCGATGCTCGACTCGCTCGTCTCCCGCGTGACCGTGGCGGCGCGATTCGTCATGCGTCCGAGTCTACCGGGGCGTTCCCGTCCCGCTCCGGGGCCTCGTCGACGGAGGCCGCTGCCGTCGGCCGGCCGAGAGCAGCCAGCGCGTCGAGGAACGCGGTCGTCTCCTCCTCGGTCCCGGCGGTCACCCGGAGGTGGTGAGGGATGCCGACGTCGCGGATGAGGATGCCGCGCTCTGCCAGTGCTTCGAACACGGCGTGCGGGTCGTCCACGCCGCCGAAGAGCACGAAGTTGCTCCCGCTGGGGTGGGGTGTGTAACCGAGGCCGGCGAGCTCCGTGACGAGCCGGTCGCGCTGTCCGCGGATCTGACCGACCATCGCGAGCATCTCGTCCGCGTGCGCGAGCGCCCCGAGGGCGGCCGCCTGGGTGAGCGCCGACAGGTGGTAAGGCAGGCGCACCAGACGAAGGGCGTCGGTGGCGGCTGGGTCGGCGGCCAGGTACCCGACGCGCGCGCCGGCGAAGGCGAACGCCTTGCTCATCGTCCGGGAGACCAGGAGCCGGGGCCGACCCTCGAGAAGCGTCAGAGCGGAGGCGGCACCGTCGGGCAGGAACTCGGCGTACGCCTCATCCACGACGACGATTCCGCGCGCGGCCTCGTAGGCGGCCTCGACCGTGTCGAGGCTGAGGGGCGTACCCGTCGGGTTGTTCGGCGAGCACAGGATCACGATGTCCGGGTCGAGGCGACGGATCTCTGCGGCCGCCGTTGCGGGCGAGAGTTCGTAATCGGCGTCGCGCACGCCGGCGACATACTCCGTGCCGGTGCCCGATGCGAGCAGCGGGTACATGGAGTAGGTCGGAGCGAACCCCAGGACGCTGCGGCCGGGTCCCCCGAACGCCTGCAGGATCTGCTGCAGCACCTCGTTCGAACCATTGGCCGCCCAGATGTTGTCTGCGGTGAGGCCGTGGCCCAGGTACCGCGCGAAGGCCTCGCGCAGTTCCGTGAACTCCCGGTCGGGGTAGCGGTTGACCCCGTCGATCGCCGTGACGATCCGGTCCACGATGTCGGCTGCGACGTCCGCGGGCACCGGATGCGTGTTCTCGTTCACGTTGAGCGCGATGGGCACCGGACGCTGCGGAGCGCCGTACGGAGAACGACCGCGCAGGTCATCCCGGAGCGGCAACTCGGAGAGGGAAGTCACCCGTCAATCGTACTGAGCGCCCACGACCTCACCGCGCCGCATGACGCTGTGTGCCGACACGCGATACCGCTCGCGCACTCCGCACGCGAGGAATGCGCGAGAATCGGAGGACTTCTGGTGTGGAAGGGCCGCCGATCACCTCCCGTCGAGGCTGCTGCCGGGTCACCCAGCGAGAACTCCTCCGTTCTCAACGCGCCCCACCGCGCGGACTGATCCGGCAGAAAGGGAGGAAATTCCGTCGCCAGGCGCGGTCAGCGCGAGGAATGGAGGACGCTCAGCCCAGGTCCCGCCCAACTACCTCCCTTTGCTACGCGGCCCGGCGGGAGTCGCGGCGATCCGAGGTCGAACGCAGCCGAGACGACAGAACGGGAGGCGCCACGCAGGGCGGCTAGTGCGCGTACTTCGCCGGAACGGCGAGCTGCTGCCCGGGCGAGACGACCGCCGAGTCGAGGCCGTTGAGGGAGACGATGTCGGCGATCACATCGCGCGGGTCCGCGTTCGGCGCGACGCGCTCGGCGACGGACCAGAGGGAATCGCCGGACTGTACCGTCACGTACTGGAAGCTGACGTGCGTCTGCTGACTCGTCGCGACGGCACCGCCGCCGTTCAGCGCGAACACGAGCGCGCCGATCACCAGCGGAAGCGCCACGAGAGCGGACAGCACCGCGCGTCCGCGTCGCGTGAGCCGCAGCCGCACGCGGGCGGTGGCGGGCAGCGGCGGGACGGCGTGCAACCGTGGCGAGGACGCCGTCGACGCTGCTCCCGCGGACCGCGGGAACATCGTGGGTGCTGCATCGCTGATCAGTGCTGCGCTCATGACCGTGACCTCCTCAGACTCGCGGGTGCGAAACTGTGTTCCGAATGTATCTTCGAATGTCGAAAACCGCAAGACGCCCTGTCGTGGCGAATTCCCGGAGGAAGTTCGCGACACACTCGAACACATGTTTGTCTTCCTCTCGTGACGCGGATACAGTTTCGACTGTCTGAGAACATCAGATCAGGGACCACCGACATTCCTGCCGGGGAGCCCCTGGGGGACGGCCCAAGTCAGGAGAGGACGCCCGTGTCGAATGAGAACCAGGCCCGCGGAGGCACGCGCCGCCGCAAGAACCTGAGCGACAAGCAACTGGCGATCCTCGATGTGATCCAGCGCTCGGTCAGCCAGCGAGGCTATCCGCCGAGCATGCGCGAGATCGGCGATGCCGTCGGACTCTCCTCGCTGTCCTCGGTGACCCATCAGCTCAACCAGCTCGAGCTGAGCGGCTACCTCCGCCGCGACCCGAACCGGCCGCGCGCGCTCGAGATCCTGATCGACCTCCCCTCCTCGTCATCCCAGACGCCCGACTACGAGAACCAGACGCCCGTCGGGGACGCGGCGATGGTGCCCCTGGTCGGCCGGATCGCGGCCGGCAACCCCCTCACCCCGGAGCAGCAGGTCGACGAGGTCTTCCCCCACCCCCCCCAGCAGGTCGGGAACGGCGAGCTGTTCATGCTCAAGGTCGTCGGGGAGTCGATGATCGATGCCGCGATCTGCGACGGCGACTGGGTCGTCATCCGCACTCAGAACACCGCTGAGAACGGGGACATCGTCGCGGCGATGCTCGACGAGGAGGCGACCGTCAAGGTCTTCCGCCAGCGCGACGGGCACACCTGGCTGCTGCCGCGCAACTCCAACTTCGAGC
>JBQCCO010000217.1:0-9111 GCA_051962155.1 Leifsonia sp.
GGCGCCTCCGGAGGTTCCTCCGGAAGCGCAACAGGCGGATTCAAGCAGGCGGCGCAGTCGTCCGGCCCGCTGACGGTATGGGTGGACTCCAGCCGCGTGCCCGCCGTGCAGGCCTACAAGAAGGCCAACCCGAACGTGAAGCTGAACGTCGTCACCTACGACGGTGACGCCAACGGCTCCAACACGCTGCAGACGAAAGTCAGCCTGTACGACCGCACCGGGAGCGGCTGGCCGGACGTCGTGTTCAGCGCGGAGAGCAACGAGGTGAGCTGGGCCGAGCCTGCCGGGTTCACCGCGCCCCTGAACAAGGGCCTGATCTCGAACTCGGTGCTGAGCCAGTTCTCGACCGGGGCCCTGGCCCCGTGCACCGTCAACGGCACGGTGTACTGCCTCCGTAACGACCTCGCGCCGGTTGTGCTTTGGTACAACGCGCCGCTGATGAAGAAGTGGGGCTACCAGGTTCCGACGACCTGGGCGCAGTACCAGCAGATCGGGGAGGAAGTCGCCAAGCAGCATCCGGGTTACATCGTGGGCGCCGCCGGAGACACCTTCGCCCCGGAGATCTACATGTGGGCCGGCAAGTGCCAGGCGAACGACGTCACCGGTCCGAAGTCGGTCACCGTCAAGACGGACACGACCGAGTGCAAGCGCGTCGCCTCGATGCTCGACACCCTGCGTGGTGACGGCACGCTTCCCGCGATCAGCGTCTTCACCCCGGAGTTCGTCAAGAGCTACACGGGCAAGGTGCTGATGATGCCCGGTCCCTCCTGGTACGCCGGCGCCATCTTCAACAACAAGCAGTCGCTCAACGTGCCGGCCGGCCAGCTCGGCGTCGCCGCTCCGCTGAAGTGGAAGGACGACAGCAAGGGCTTCGCCGGAAACGTCGGCGGCGGTACCTGGTTCATCTCCAGTCACTCCAAGAACCTGAAGGCCGCGGAGAAGTTCACCGAGTTCGTGACGACAGCGGACGACTACCAGGTGGATGCCGCTCCCGGCTACCCGGCCTACGCGCCGGCGGCCACGAAGTGGATCGCCAAGCAGGAGTCGAGCAAGTACTTCGCCACCTCCCTCGCACCGGTCGTCAGCGGGGCGTCCGAGGTCTGGGACGGCTGGGGCTACCCGATCTTCAGCCAGGAGGCGGTCTGGGCCAAGACGATGACCCCGGCCATCACGGGCGGGAAGTCGATCGTGAGCCTGCTCCCCACCTGGCGGGACGCCATCGCGAACCAGGCCAAGGTCGACGGATACACGGTGAACTGACATGACCCTCGCTCCACCGAGCGAACAGCTGGCCGCCGGCGCTGCAGAGCGCCGGCGGTCGGTCCGCCGAAGCGGCCGGGCACCCGGCCGCACTCCGATCGGCTACGTGTTCGTCTCCCTCTACGCCCTGCTCGCCATCGCCTTCGGCATCGTTCCGGCGCTGTACGCGGTGCTGCTCGCCTTCACCAACGCCGACGGCGGCTTCGCCGGCGTGGGCAACTTCGTCAAGGTGATCACGGACTTCCGGTTCTGGCCCGCCGTGCTCCACGTCACCGTGTACCTGGTGATCTGGCTGATCGCACTGGTGCTGTTCGTGGTCCTGCTCGCGCTGATCGTCCACGCGCTCCGCGTGCGCTGGGCGAGCACGACGTTCCGCTTCATCTACTACCTGCCGGGTGCACTCGCCGGCGCCTCCAGCGTCCTGCTCTGGCTCTTCGTGCTCGACCCGACCGCAAGCCCGGTCAGCGGGCTGCTGCGGCTGATGGGGATGCACAGCTTCGTCCAGGTGATCCAGCCGGGCAATCTGCCGGCCATCTTCGCGATCATCGCCTTCTGGACCGGCGCCGGCGGCTGGATCGTCATCATGTACGGAGCCCTGAACAACATCAGCACCGACGTGATCGAGGCGGCACGCATCGACGGTGCGAACGCGGTGCAGATCGCGCTGCGCATCCAGCTGCCGATGCTCCGCAAGTGGATCGCGTACATGGGCGTGATGTCGCTGGCGGCCGGGACCCAGCTCTTCGTCGAACCGCAACTCCTCAGCCAGGCGAGCAACGCCGTCGTGCCCAACGACTATTCGCTGAACCAGCTCGCCTACCAGTACGCCTTCCAGCAGAACGACTTCAACGGAGCGGCCGCGATCTCACTGCTGCTCCTGATCGTCGCGCTCCTGCTCTCCTGGGTGTTCGTCACCCGCGGCGGACTCTTCGAAAGGGAATGACCATGACCGCTCTCACCGGCGAGCGTCGCCGTCTCCCCAGCCTGCGCGGCTGGAGCGGCCGCTCCATCGCAGGCGTCGTGCTGGTCGTCTTCGTCCTGTTCTTCGCCATCCCCATCGTCTGGCTCCTGTTCGCGGTGACCAAGTCCGCCAACGCGCTCATCGTCGCCAACCCGTTCTCGGTCGGGTCGTGGGGCGACTTCGTGGCGAACTGGAACCAGCTGTTCGGCTTCCAGGACGGCGCCGTCATCACCTGGATCGGCAACTCGGCGCTGTACTCGCTCGGCGCGCTGGTCATCACACTCCTGGTCAGCATCCCGGCCGGCTACGCCCTGGCGCTGACCGAGTTCCGGCTCCGCCGGGCGCTTCTCGTGCTGACCCTGGTCGTGATGCTGATTCCCAGCACCGCTCTGGTGCTGCCGATCTTCCTCGAACTGAACAGCGTCGGGCTGATCGGGAGCCCGCTGTCGGTGATCCTGCCGATGTCGTTCTTCCCGTTCGGGGTGTACCTCACCTACATCTACTTCTCGACGAGCATCCCGCGGGACCTGCTGGCAGCCGCCCGGATCGATGGATGCTCCGAGTTCCAGGTGTTCACGCGTGTGGCCCTGCCGCTCGCCGCTCCGATCGTCGCGCTGGTGGCGTTCTTCAGCTTCGTGCAGAACTGGAACAACTTCTTCCTGCCGTTCGTCATGCTGCCCTCCAGCGACGGCTACCCCATTCAGGTCGGGCTCACGACGCTGCTCGCGTCCACCCCGGCATTCAACCCCAGCTCGGCGGGATCCGACTCCGTCCAGCTGCCCACCCTCGCCCTGGCGACCATCGTGTCCATCCTCCCGGTCCTCATCGTCTTCCTCTTCTCGCAGCGATTCCTCGTCACGGGTATGACGGCAGGAGGGACCAAGGAATGACCGCGTCGCCGAAGAAGGAGAACCACCGATGAAGATCACCGGCTACCGCAGCCTCGCGACGGTCCACGACTGGGGCCGGGTCACCGGCGACGTCAACGGGGTGCAGAGCGGCGACACCACCCCTGTGCACGTGCTGATCCTGGAGACGGACAGCGGGCTGGAGGGTGTCGGCGTCGGCGCGCATCCCGATGTCGCCCGCGTCTTCCCGGCCGTGGAGGGCGAGGATCCGCGATCGGTCGTCGCCCTGTACGACCGGATGCTCGACTGGGTGTTCAAGGCCGGTCACTCCGGCAGCACGTTCGGCACCATCGGCGCGATCGACATGGCGCTCTGGGACCTCAAGTCGAAGGCGGCGGGGGAGCCGCTGTGGCGCATGCTGGGAGCGCGCGAGCGCTTCGTCCCCGGCTACGCTTCGGGCCTGGAGTACGGCCTGACCGACGACGAGCTCGCGCAGCTGTACGGACGGTTCGCCGACCGAGGCTTCAAGGCCGGCAAGCTGAAGGGTGGCCGCGACCTCGACCGCGACCTGCCCCGGCTGGAGATCATGCGGGAGGTGCTCGGCCGCAACTCCCGGCATCCCGCCCTCATGCTCGACGTCAACGAGTCGTGGAACCACGCGCAGGCGGCTCGCTACATCGGCGCGATCGAGGAGCGGATGGATCTCACCTGGGTGGAGGAGCCGCTGCGGCGCTGGGACGCGGCGGGTATGGCCGCCTTGCGCGGCAAGATCCGTGCGGCCATCGCGAGCGGCGAGAACCTCACCGGGCTCGAGCAGTACCGTCCGCTGCTGGACGCGAACGCGCTCGACATCGTGCAGGTCGGCAACGTGTGGGGCGTCACCCACTTCCTGCGGGTGGCGACCCTCGCGCACGGCCACGACCTCCCGGTCAGCCCGGTCGCGTACAACACGAACCCGATCGCGCATGCCGCTGCCGCCGTCCCGAACCTGCTCACCTTCGAGGTGCAGGACCTGGGATTCCCGGTGGGGCTGGATGTGGACCAGGAGTTCGACGACGGCGGGATCGTCCTCGGCGACCGGCCCGGCATCGGCATCATCGTCGACGAGTCCCTGCTCTCGAGCGACAGCGCGCAGGCCGTTCCGCCGGCGACCGGCCCGCACATCCGTCCGGAGCGCGCAGCCTTGCGCCTGGTGGCCGAGCCCGATGTGATCGACGACCCGACCGTCCCGCTGAGGCCCGTCTCGTGACCGCGGAACCGCGGCGCTTCGGGATGGTCGTCGGGGTGCGGCCCGAGAAGCGCGAGGAGTACCTGGAGCTGCACCGCTCGGTGTGGCCGGAGGTGGAGGCGGCGCTGGTCGAGGGCAACATCAGCAACTACAGCATCTACGTCTTCGGTGACGTGCTGTTCGCGTACTACGAGTACGTCGGCGACGACTACGAAGCCGACATGCGGCGGCTCGACGCGGACCCGACGACGCAGCGCTGGCTGACCCACACCGATCCGTGCCAGGTCAGGATCGCGGACGAACGCAACCCGGGGGCGCTCTGGCAGCCGCTCGACGAAGTGTGGCACCTGGGGTGAGCGAGCGCATCGACGCCCATGTGCATCTGTGGAACCGGGCCCTCGACCCGCAGGACTGGATCGACCCGGACTCGATGGCCGTCATCGACCGCGACTTCGGCACCCCGGAGCTCGCCACGATGCTCGAGGCGACGGGAATGGAGCGCGCGATCGTCGTCCAGGCGAGCAACAGCCTGGGGGAGAGCCGGCGGCTCGCACGCAGCGATCCTCGCGTCGTAGCCGGGTTGGTGGCCTGGGTCGACCTGAGTGCGGATGTCGCAGCGCAACTCGACCGGGTGCGAGACGGAGCGACGGTCCCGGTCGTCGGTGTCCGGTACCTCGCGCACATCGACCCGGATCCCGAATGGATGCTCGGAGCCTCCGTCGTTTCCGGCTTCGCCGCGCTCGCCGACGCGGGGCTCGTGTTCGACCTCGTGGTCCGCGATTGGCAGCTGCAGCAGGCGTCGGCCGTGGCCCGACGTCATCCCTCGCTGCGATTCGTGCTCGATCACCTCGGCGGACCGCTCGCGGAGGATGCGGAGTCGGCCCGCTGGGAGCGGGGGATCCGCGAGCTGGCCGCCCTTCCGAACGTGTGGGCGAAGCTGTCGGGTCTGACGTCCGGTCTCGTACCGGGTGCGTGGAGCGCGGAGGACCTCCGGCCGCTGGTCGAGACGGCCCTCGACGCCTTCGGGCCGGGTCGGCTGCTGTACGGCTCGGACTGGCCGCTGGCCGAGCTCGGCGGGGGAGCGCCGGCCTGGCGGGATGCCGCCGGGCAGCTGCTCGGGAGCCTATCGGGGGCCGAGAGGGATGCCGTGTTCGGCGGCACCGCGGCCGAGGTCTACTCGCTCGGCTGAGCCTTCTTGGCGGCCTTCGTCCGTGGCGCGTGGTCGGGCAGCCTCCGTCGCTCCCACGACACGTGGATGTGGTCGTGCATCGCCTTCTCCGCGCCCGGGGCATCCCCGCGGCCGATGGCCTCCACGATGGCGGCGTGCTCGTCCAACGTCAGGGCGACGGCATCCGGCGGATTGATGCCCTGATAGCGGGTGGATTCGACCGCCCGCTTGTACAGGTGCTTGGCGATGTTCTCGGCCAGCCGGTTGCCCGAGATCTCCATCAGGGCGTAGTGGAAGATGACGTCGGCCTGGCGGAAGGAGTCCGTCTCGGACTCGCTCGCGCGCATCGCGGTGAGCGCGTTCTCGAGCCGGAGGAGCTCCTCGGAGGTGTGCGACTGGGCCACGGCGGCGGCCATCGCGGACTCCAGGCTCGCGCGCACGATCGTCAGCTCGTCGAGCACGCCGAGGCTCTCGTCGTTGTCGATGAGGGCGGACAGCACCACCGGGTCGAGCATGTTCCAGTACCCCGGAGCGAGGACCTGCGTGCCGCGGCCCTGCGACACGATGACGAGCCCCTTCTCCTCGAGTCGTTTGACCGACTCCCGGAGCACGGTGCGGCTCACGCCGAAGTGCTCGCTGAGCGGCCCTTCCGGCGGCAGGAGGTCGCCCTCCTTCAACTGCCCGGTGACGATGAGCTCCACGAGCTCCGCCACGACGGCGACTCCGAGGCGCGCCGCGGGCAGCCGCTGGGGGATCAGCCGGGAGGCGGCCATCGCGTCGAGTGCCATACGTATGACCTTACCGCCGCCGCGCGGGAGGCGGCAAAGCGCCCGCGGCCGCGACGACGATACAGTTACGGGGAAAATGAATGACAGGGCGAGCACGGGGACCAACCTCGACACGGTGCGGCGGCACAACCTCGCCACCGTGCTCGGACTCGTGCATCGCGAGGGGCCGCTGGCCCGCTCGACGCTCACCCAGGCGACCGGGCTCAACCGGTCGACCATCGGCGCGCTCGTCGGCGAACTCGCCGACCTCGGCCTCGTGCGGGAGCGCGAGCCCGAGGCGAGCAATCGGGTCGGCCGCCCCTCGCCGGTCGTCGCTCCCGATGGGCGCGTCGTCGCGCTGGCCCTCAACCCCGAGATCGACGCCATCACCGTCGGAGTGGTGGGACTGGATGCGACCGTGCAGCGGCGGGTGCGGTTCCCGACCCCGCACATCCCGACCGCGGCCGAGGCCGTGCGGATCGCCGCCGCCGTCATCGACGGACTCCGGCCGGAACTCTCGGCCGCAACGCGCGTCGTGGGGATCGGCGTCGCCGTCCCCGGTCTGGTGCGCGAGGAGGACGGCGTCGTCCGTCTCGCCCCGCACCTGGAGTGGGCGGAGGAGCCATTCGCGGCGGAGCTGGCCGCGGCAACGGGGTTCCCGGTCCGTGCGGCGAACGATGCGAGCCTCGGCGCCAACGCCGAGCGCCTGTTCGGCGCCGGCCGCGGCGCGAGCGACCTGGTGTACCTCAACGGCGGCGCGTCCGGCATCGGCGCCGGTGTCATCGCCGGCGCTGTCCCGCTGACCGGAATCAGCGGCTACGCCGGCGAGCTCGGTCACACCCTCGTCAACTCGGCGGGTGTGCGCTGTCATTGCGGCGCGATCGGGTGCCTCGAGACGGAGGTGAGCCAGGGGGCGCTGCTGCGCGTCCTGGGGATGGATGCGGCCGACCCGGAGGAACTCGAGCGCGCCCTTACGGCGGCGGTCGCCGCCGGCGAGCCGCAGGTCACGGCCGAGGTCGAGCGCCAACTCGGGTTCCTCGCGACGGCCCTGCGCACCGCGACGAACGTGTTCGACCCTCAGCTGATCGTGCTCGGCGGATTCCTCGGCGCGCTCCACGGGCTGGACCCCGAGCGCCTGCCGCGCCTCGTCTCCGCACAGGCGCTCGCCGCGAGCGCCGAGCGGCTGTCGATCGTGCGCGCGGAACTCGGCTCGGACATCCTCATGATCGGCGCGGCAGAACTCGCCTTCGGGCCACTGCTGGAGGCTCCGGCCTCCTGACCGCTATTCGAATGTGTACGTTCACATTCGGGCCGGAGCGCGTATAGGATGGGTTTCAGCCCTCGATCGAATCGATTCGAGGCTCCCACACAGCACCGCCTGCCGCGCGGTGCTGTTGTCATTGCGTCCGATGGCGGGGCGGTGATGCCCTTTCAGCCCATCCACTCTCGATTACCAAGGACTCTTTCGTGACCACCGTCGTGCATCCCGGAGACTCGCTCTCCGGTCGTCAGCGCCTCGCGTACATCCTCGTCCTGGGTGCGCTGACCGCACTCGGGCCCTTCACCATCGACACCTACCTGCCGGCGCTGCCCACCCTGCAGACCGAATTCGACGTCTCCACCGCTGCGATCCAGCTGACCCTGACGGCGACGACCATCGGATTCGCCGTCGGGCAGCTGCTCGTGGGCCCGTGGTCGGACAAGGTCGGCCGGCGGATGCCGCTGATGGTCGCGACCGCCGTGCACATCATCGCGTGTCTCTCCGCGGCCCTCGCGCCCAATGTCGAGCTGCTCGGGGTGGCGCGCACCCTGCAGGGCATCGGCGCTGCGGCCGGCGGTGTCGTCGCGATGGCGATGGTGCGCGACCTGTTCGGCGGACGCCCGCTGGTCCGGATGCTGAGCCGCCTCGCCCTCGTCAACGGCCTCGCGCCGGTGCTCGCCCCGGTCATCGGATCGTGGCTGCTGCTGGTGATGCCGTGGCGCGGCATCTTCGTGGTGCTCGCCGCGTACGGCCTGTTCGTCCTGGTCTGCGTCGCCCTCTGGATCGTGGAGACGCTCCCGAAGGCCCGTCGCCACGACGCCGGCCACGCCACGGTCGGCCAGCGCTACCGGTCGGTGCTCAGCGACCGGGTCTTCGTCGGGATCGCGATCGTCGGCGCCGCCAACTTCACCGGGCTGTTCTCCTACCTGTCGTCGAGCTCGTTCATCTTCCAGGAGATCTATCGCTTCAACGCCCAGGAGTACGGCCTCCTGTTCGCCGTCAACTCGATCGGGATCATCATCGGGGTGCAGTCGTCCGCACGGCTCACCAAGTACGTCGGGCCGCAGTGGATCCTCGCCTGCTCGACCGTCGTGATGCTCGTCGCCTCGGTGCTGATCGTCGTGCTCGACCAGGCGCACGTCGGACTCTGGGGGACCGTCATCCCGCTCTGGTTCTTCATCGCCTCGTGCGGCTTCGGCTTCCCGTGCGTCCAGGTGCTCGCGCTCAACGGCCACGGGCACGAGGCCGGGACGGCGGCGAGCCTGCTCGGCGCGCTCAACTTCGGGACAGCCGGAATCGTCTCGCCGATCGTCGGCATCCTGGGCGTCGGAAGCGCCGCGCCGATGGGAGCCGTCATGGCGATCTGCGCCGTCATCTCGATCGCCTCCCTCTGGCTGGTCGTCCGCCCGCGCAGCGTGCCCGAACTGGCGCACTGACCCCTCCGGCCGGGCCTGCCCCTCCGCGGGTCCTTCCGCCCCGCGCCTCCGCCGTGCGCCTCCGCAGTGCGGCGACCGGTTCCTCCGCTCTCCATCTGCCGAAGTGGGGGTTTTTTAGTAATAAAACCCCCCCGCGAAAAGAAAAAAAAACACAAAACCCCCACCACTACCTACCTACACCC
>JBQCCO010000218.1:0-12988 GCA_051962155.1 Leifsonia sp.
GGCGACGGTCGGTGCGGCGGCGCCCATCGACCTCGCCGCCGGCGACTTCATGACGCTGCAGCAGCTCAAGGACTCGGTGAAGTTCAGCCGGCCGGGCCAGACGAGCCCGGACCACCCGTGGTGGACGATGAGCCCCTTCGCGGTGGATGCGGCAAACGAGGTCCTCCCGGAGGAGCGCGAGCTCGAGGAGCACCTGCAGGTGCGCATCCACGCGGAGGCGGTCCCGAGCTTCCAGGGCAACGTGTCCGGCGCAGTCGACCACGTCGCGGCCCGGCTGCGCGAGGGCTGGCAGGTCGCGATCGTGGCTGCGGGCAACGGGCTGGTCGAGCGTGCCGCCGACGTCCTCGCCGAGGTGGAGCTGCCGGCGCGGGCCGTGGACGAGTTCCCGTCCGAGCCGGAGCCCGGGATCGCGTACCTGATCAAGGCGAGCGTCGAGCACGGGTTCGAGGTCCCGGCGACGAAGCTGGCCCTGATCAGCGAGGCCGAGTTCTACGGCCGTGCCGCGGGCTACGACTCCCGCCAGGTCAAGAAGCTCGCCACCCGCCGCAAGAACGTGGTCGACCCGCTGGCCCTGAAACCCGGGGACTACGTCGTGCACGAGACGCACGGTATCGGCCGGTTCGTCGAGCTCACGCAGCGCGAGGTGTCGAGCGGCGGACGGAATGCGGTCAAGTCGAAGCGCGAGTACCTCGTTCTCGAGTACGCGCCCTCCAAGCGCGGCTATCCCGGGGACAAGCTGTACGTCCCGACCGACCAGCTGGACCTCCTCACCCGCTACGTCGGCGGTGAGGCGCCGCAGCTCTCCAAGATGGGCGGCAGTGACTGGTCGGCGGCGAAGGGGCGCGCGCGTCGCGCCGTCCGCGACATCGCCGTGGAGCTCGTCAAGCTCTACTCGGCACGCATGGCGAGCAAGGGCCACGCGTTCGGGCCGGACACCCCCTGGCAGCGCGAGCTGGAGGAGGCGTTCCCCTTCGCGGAGACGCCCGACCAGTTGCAGACCATCGACGAGGTGAAGGCCGACATGGAGCGGCCCATCCCGATGGACCGGCTCATCTCGGGCGACGTCGGCTTCGGCAAGACCGAGATCGCGGTGCGTGCGGCATTCAAGGCGGTGCAGGACGGCAAGCAGGTCGCCATGCTCGTGCCGACGACCCTGCTCGTGAAGCAGCACGCGGAGACGTTCCAGGAGCGCTTCGCCGGCTTCCCCATCCACCTCCGGCAGCTGAGCCGGTTCCAGTCCGACAAGGAGGCGCGCGAGACGCTCCGCGGCATGGCGGACGGCACCGTGGATGTGGTGATCGGCACTCATCGCATCCTCGCCGACGGCGTGACCTTCAAAGACCTCGGGCTCGTCATCATCGACGAGGAGCAGCGCTTCGGCGTCGAGCACAAGGACTCGCTGAAGAAGCTGAAGACCAACGTCGACATCCTCGCGATGAGCGCCACGCCCATCCCGCGCACCCTGGAGATGGCGGTCACCGGCATCCGCGAGATGTCCACGCTCGCGACCCCGCCGGAGGACCGGCACCCGATCCTGACCTTCGTCGGGCCGTACTCCGACAAGCAGGTGGCGGCGGCGATCCGGCGCGAACTGCTGCGCGAGGGTCAGGTGTTCTTCGTGCACAACCGCGTCGGCTCCATCACGAGCATGGCCGCGCGGCTCGCAGAACTGGTGCCGGAGGCGCGCATCGGCGTCGCCCACGGCAAGATGAACGAGCGCGCGCTGGAGCAGGTGGTCGTCGACTTCTGGGAGCGCCGCTTCGACGTCCTGGTGTCGACGACGATCATCGAGACCGGGCTCGACATCGCCAACGCGAACACGATCATCATCGACCGCGCCGACAAGTACGGTCTGAGTCAGCTCCACCAGCTGCGTGGTCGCGTCGGCCGTGGCCGGGCGCGGGCGTACGCGTACTTCCTCTGGGATGAGAACAAGCCGCTCAGCGAGACGGCGCACGACCGGCTGTCCACCATCGCGGCGAACAACGACCTGGGCAGCGGCATGCAGGTCGCGCTGAAGGACCTCGAGATCCGCGGAGCCGGCAACCTGCTCGGAGGCGAGCAGTCGGGCCACATCGCGGGCGTGGGCTTCGACCTGTACCTCCGGATGATCGGCGAGGCCGTCTCCACCTTCCGCGGCGAGGTGGCGGAGGGACAGACCGAGCTGCGGCTGGAGCTTCCGGTCGACGCGCACATCCCCGAGGAGTACGTCGACAGCGAGCGGCTGCGCCTGGAGGCCTACCAGAAGCTCTCGACCGCAGCATCCCCGGCTGCGAAGGACGGCCAGATCGGCCTCGTTCTGGAGGAGCTCACCGACCGCTACGGCGAGCCGCCGGAGGCGGTCACGAACCTGATCGCCGTGTCCCGCCTGCGACGCGCGGCGCAGAAAGCGGGCCTCGGCGAGGTCGTCGCCATGGGCTCCAACCTGCGGCTGGCGCCGGCCATCCTGCCCGACTCGCTGCAGGTGCGCCTGCAGCGGATGTACCCGGGGTCGAAGTACCACGCGGCGCCCAAGGTCGCGACCGTCCCGCTGCCGCGGGTCGACGGCGAGGCGCTCGAGGACTCGGTGCTGATCGAGTGGGTCGGCGACCTGCTCGGCGCCCTGTTCCCCGAGAAGGAGCAGGCCGCCGAGCGCGCGAGCTGACGCCCGCCCGCCGCCGGCGGCGCTCGGCGCCTCCGCGCGCCGCTGTGCGCGCATCCATGGGACGCAAGACGCCGTCTCGCCTGACGGGTGACGGCGTGTTGCGGCCCATGGATGCGCCTTCCGGTCAGGGGTGCGGGTGCGGGTGGAGCCGGCGGTTGCGCCGCGCCAGCGCGCTGACCAGGATCCCCGAGACCACGATCGCGACGCCCGAGCCGAGCAGGACGGCCAGCGTCCCCTCCGCGCGCACCTCGGCCGAGCCCGCGAACGCCAGCTCGTTCATGAGCAGGGACACCGTGAACCCGATCCCGCCCAGAGCGGCCACCGTCAGCAGCGCGAAGGGCGAGATCCTGCCCCGGTCCTGCCTCCGCCCGGCGAACGACCCGAGCCAGCCGCCGAGGGTGATCCCGACCAGCTTCCCGACGGGCAACGCGACGAGGATGGCCCAGAACGCCGGCGACAACTGCGACGGCGTCACCGACGGGATGGGGACCAGCGCAGCCGAGAACGCGAACAACGGCAGGATGACCGCGTTCGACCACGGCTCCAGCACATGCGTGACCCGGCCGGCGGGCCGGCGCGCCATGGCCAGGCCCAGCGCGACGCCAGCGATCGTCGCGTGCACGCCCGAGTCGTGGACCAGCCACCAGGACAGGAAGGCGAGCAGCACCATGAGGACACCCAGCGGCCAGCGAAGCCGTCCGCGCAGCATCCGGCTCAGCACGCCGAACAGAGCGACCGTGACCGCTGCGAGGACGAGCTCGAGGACGTTGGGGTTCGTCGTGAAGAAGATCGCGATGATGAGGATGGCGATCAGGTCGTCGAGGACCGCGAGGGCGAGGAGGAACACCCGCAGTCGGTTGGGCAGCCCCCGGCCGAACACGGCCAGGACGCCCAGCGCGAAGGCGATGTCCGTCGCCGTGGGGATCGGCCAGCCCTGCTGCTGACCGGTTCCGGCGGTCACCGCCAGGTAGAGCCCGGTCGGGACGATGACCCCGGCGATCGCCGCGATCGCCGGATGGATGGCCTTCTGCACGCTGTTCAGCTCGCCGACGACCAGCTCGTGCTTGAGCTCGACCGCCACGATGAAGAAGAAGATCGCGAGGAGTCCGTCGCTGATCCAATGGCCGACGCTCAGCGCCAGTGCGCCGCCGCCGAGCGTCGTGTGCTGCAGGTCGAGCAGCCCGGGGCCGACCGGCGTATTGGCGAGCAGGAGCCCGAGGGCCGCGGCCCCCAGCAGGAGGCCGGCAGCGGTGCGCTCGGATCGGATGATGCTCATGCGGTGACAACTCTCGTTCGAAGACAGGCGGAATCCTCGCCGACCAGACTTCCCGGCACACCAGTCGCCCAGTCTACCGACGGCTCTCGGTGGGAGGATGCTGGAACCGAACGCGCACGAGAGGACGACCGATGAGCGACCCGAGCATCCCGACCGCGATGTCGACGGCGGGCCCGACCGCCACGGGCCCGACCGCCACTTCGTCCGGGATCGGCGACGAGATCGGCGCGGAACTCTCCGGTGCACCGACGCGGCTCGACGAACTGGTCGCCGTGATGGCCCGGCTGCGCGCGCCCGGCGGCTGCCCGTGGGATGCGGACCAGACGCACGAGTCGCTCGTCCAGTACCTGATCGAGGAGACCTACGAGCTCATCGACGCGATCGAGACGGGCGACCGGGACGAGCTGCTCGAGGAGCTCGGCGACGTGCTCTACCAGGTGCTGTTCCACGCCGACATCGCGGCGCACACGCCCGGCGAGGAGTTCGACATCCAGGATGTGGCGGCACACATGACCGCGAAGATGGTCGGCCGTCATCCGCCCGTCTTCGGCGACCGGCCGGCTCCCTCGGCCCGGACCGCGGAGACGGCGGAGGACGTCGTCGGCTTCTGGGACGACCTGAAGAAGCAGGAGAAGCCCGGACGCACGAGCGTGCTCGACGGCATCCCTCAGGGCATGCCGTCGCTGGCTCTCGCCGACAAGCTGCTGGGGCGCGCCGAGAATGTGGGACTGCACGACCATCAGGAGCCGGGAGAGGTGAAGGTGCGCAACGAGGACGAGCTGGGGGCGCTGCTGCTCGCGATCGTCGCCTCCTCCAAGGCGCAGGGGATGGATGCGGAGCGCGCGCTGCGGTCGACGCTGCGGGAGCTGCAGGGCGAGATCCGGGAGCACGAGAGCGCGGCGCAGGAGGGTGCGGCGCAGGAGAGCGCGGCGCAGGAGAGCGCCGGGTAGCAGCCTCCCAGGGATGCCCGGGTGGCCGGCAGCGCGTCCGCCCGTCTTCCGATCGCCATTCGGGTGAGGCGCCTCACGGCGGCGCGCTCGTGGTCTCCGGCGGACGCGTTGTCGGCCCGTGTCTGGCAGCGAGCAAACCGCCGTGGTCGGACGGATGCGACTCATGCCAGGTCCCACTTGCGGGGACACCACCGAGTCGCGCACGGCGGCGCGACCTAAGGGTGGCAACGCGGCGATTCTACGCGCGGGCGGCTCGGCGGCACCATCCCCCGGGGAGGTGTGCGTGGTTGGACGCGGGTGGCCGGGACGCGGGTGGCCGGACGCGGGTGGCCGAGGCCGTCATGGAAGAATCGACGCATGGCCTCACCGATCACCCCGCCCCGCGGCATGCGCGACTTCCTCCCCGCCGAGAAGGCCCGCCGCGAGCATGCCCTCGGGGTGATCCGCCGCAGCTTCGCCGCCCACGGATTCGACGAGATCGAGACGCCGGTCGCGGAGGACGTCGAGCGGCTGCACTCGGGCCTGGGCGGCGACAACGAGAAGCTGTCGTTCAGCATCCTCAAGCGCGGTCTCGATGGCGACGACCTCGCCGGCGCGATCGAGTCCGGCGACCTGCTCAGCCTCTCGGACCTGGGCCTGCGGTTCGACCTCACCGTGCCCCTCGCGCGGTTCTACGCCACCCACCGGGCGGAGCTGCCTCCCGTGTTCCGCAGCATCCAGATCGCCCCTGTCTGGCGTGCGGAACGGCCGCAGAAGGGCCGGTACCGCCAGTTCGTGCAGTGCGACATCGACATCATCGGCGAGGCCTCGCAGCTGGCCGAGGTCGAGCTCATCACCGCGACGGCCGCCGCCCTGGAGGCTCTGGGACTGAACGACTGCACGATCCGCATCAACGACCGGCGCATCCTGAACGGGCTGCTCGAGTACTGCGGCTTCGACGAGACCCGCTGGCCGCAGGTGCTGATCTCGATCGACAAGCTGGACAAGATCGGCGCCGAGGGGGTCGTGGCCGAGCTCGCGGAAGGCGGGGCGGATGCGGCGGCCGTGCTCGGCGGCATCCTCGCCGATCTCGAGCCCCACCTCGCCGAGGGCGGAGTCGCGCTGACCGTCGAGGCGATCACGGGCATCCTGCCGCAGGGCATGGACGCCGACGCCGTTGCCGGCCTGGAGAGCCTCGCGCACGCGCTGGACACCCTCCCGCCGGGCGTGGGCCTCCGCTTCGACCCGACGCTGGTGCGCGGGATGGGCTACTACACCGGCACGATCTTCGAGATCGCCCACCCCGGATCGGGCAGCTCGGTCGGTGGCGGCGGACGCTACGACGGGATGATCGGGCGCTTCCTCGGCAGCGACGTCCCGGCGGCCGGGTTCTCGATCGGCTTCGAGCGCGTGGTCGACCTCATCGAGGTGCCGGAGGACGCGGCGCAGGACTCCGTCGTCCTCGTCTACGATCCCGCCGTCCCCCTCGACCGCCTGGCCGCGATCAAGTCCGAGCTGATCGGCCGCGGCAGCCGGGTGCGACTGGACCGCCGTGCCAAGAACCTGAAGGGCGTGCTCGATCGTGCGGCGGCGTCCGGCTTCCGCTCCTTCGCGTTCGTGAACCCCGAGACGGCCGACGCGTCCGAGCTGGAGCTGAAGCCGCTGGGCTGAACCCCGACACCCTCCGTCACTAGACTGACGGAGGAATCCCACAAAAAACCACGCAAGGAGACAGTTGTGGCTGCAATCGAAGCTGTAGGCGCTCGCGAGATCTTGGACTCGCGCGGTAACCCGACCGTCGAGGTCGAGGTGCTCCTCGAGGACGGCACGGTCAGCCGCGCCGCCGTCCCGTCCGGCGCATCCACCGGGGCGTTCGAGGCCTACGAGCTGCGAGACGGCGACAAGGACCGTTACCAGGGCAAGGGCGTTCTCAAGGCCGTGGATGCGGTGCTCGACGAGATCGGGCCCGAGATCGAAGGCTTCGACGCCGCCGACCAGCGCCTCGTCGACGACGCGATGATCGCGCTCGACGGCACCGACAACAAGAAGCGCCTGGGCGCGAACGCCATCCTCGGCGTCAGCCTCGCCGTCGCCAAAGCTGCGGCCGACTCGGCCGATCTCCCGCTGTTCCGCTACCTCGGCGGCCCGAACGCGCACGTCCTGCCCGTCCCGATGATGAACATCATCAACGGCGGAGCGCACGCGGACACCGGTGTCGACATCCAGGAGTTCATGGTCCTGCCGATCGGCGCGGAGACCTACTCCGAGGGCCTGCGCTGGGGGGTCGAGACCTACCACTCGCTCAAGGCGCTGCTGAAGTCGAAGGGCCTGAACACGGGTCTCGGCGACGAGGGCGGCTTCGCGCCGGAGCTCGAGAACAACCGCGCAGCGCTCGACCTGATCTCCGAGGCCATCGAGAAGGCCGGCTTCACCGTCGGACGGGACATCGCGCTCGGCCTGGATGTGGCATCCACCGAATTCTTCGAGAACGGCGTCTACCGCTTCGAGGGCCAGAGCCGCAGCGCGGCCGAGATGAGCGCCTACTACCAGGAGCTCGCGGCGAACTACCCGCTGGTCTCGATCGAGGACCCGCTGGCCGAGGACGACTGGGACGGCTGGACGCACTTGAACGCCGAGCTCGGTGCCACCCTGCAGCTGGTCGGCGACGACCTGTTCGTCACCAACCCGAAGCGCCTCGCCGAGGGCATCACGAAGCGCGCGGCGAACAGCATCCTGGTCAAGGTGAACCAGATCGGCACGCTCACCGAGACGCTCGACGCCGTGTCGCTCGCGCAGCGCAGCGGCATGACCGCCGTGCTCTCGCACCGTTCCGGCGAGACCGAGGACACCACGATCGCGGACCTCGCGGTCGCCACGAACTCCGGCCAGATCAAGACGGGCGCCCCGGCCCGCTCGGAGCGCGTCGCCAAGTACAACCAGCTGCTCCGCATCGAGGAGGAGCTGGGCGACGCCGCCGTCTACGCCGGCCGCAGCGCCTTCCCGCGCTTCACCGCGTAACGCGCTCCCACGTAGCGCGCGCCTCGTTCGCGCGCTGAGTTCGGCCCCCGGGGTTCCGCCTCGGGGGCCGTTCCGTGTCTCATCCCGTTCCCGTCCCGCCCGCGCCCGCGTTCGCGTCCCGTCCGCGTTCCCTTTCGCCGAAGTGCTAGTTGTTGCGCGCTCGTCCGGCGTGTCGCGTGCAACGACGAGCACTTCGGCGGACCCAGCGGGCTCGGAGACCGGCGGAGCGGCGGAGCGGCGGAGCGGCGGAGCGACGGAGCGACGGATCGACGGCGCGGCGGACCCACGGAGCGGGCGCGCGCGGACCGGATGAGTGGACAGGGTGGGTAGGGTGCAGGGATGGGCGTGACGGCGGGGTCCGACGTGGTGCCGCTGGTGCTGTTCGTGGTGCTGGCGGCGCTGTTCGCGCTGCTCGGGCTGCTCCTGATCCTGCGTCCGGGGCGGGCGGCCGCCTTCTTCGCCGACGCGGAGGCGCGGCGGCGGTTCCGGGCGCGCGACGCACGGACTCTCGGCGCGATCTTCGCGGTGGGCGGGGGTGCCTTCGTCGTGCTGGGCGTCGTGCGGCTGGCGTTCATCCTGAACGGCGGCTGAGCGCATCCCGACACCCCTGAGCGCAACGGGGCCGACGGAGGCGATCGCCTACGATGAGAGGGGGCCGGACCGGCCCCGGACCGCCGAGCATGCGAAGAGGGAGGGGCCATGCCGAAGCCGCGCACGCGACGCGTCCCGGTGCGCATGTCCCGTCCCACCGAGACCGGCCGGTGGCTGCGGCAGCTGCACTTCTCGGCGTTCTCGCTGGTGATGATGGGCGTGCTCGTGCTCGCGGTCCTCATCCTCGCCCCCACGGTGCAGGCCTTCCTCGCGCAGCGCCAGCAGATCGCCGACCAGCAGCATCAGGTGAACGAACTGGCCGCGCAGGTCGACACGCTCAAGGACCAGCGTGCCCGCTGGAACGACCCCAGCTACCTCCGCGCCCAGGCCCGCGACCGGCTGTACTACGTGATGCCGGGCGAGGTCAGCTACCTCGTCATCGACGACCGTCCGCCGGCCGCGAAGCAGGACACGACACCGGTCACATCCAAACTGGTGAAGACCCAGACGGATTGGGTCGGGTCGCTGTTCGGCTCCATCATGGGAGCCGGACTCACGGATGCGACACCGCAGCAGTTGAGCGGCACGCCCGCCCCCGTCCCCGCTCCCACGGCGACGCCCGCCCCCACGAAATAAGTCAGCACGCAAGCCGAAGAGGCGCATCCCGCAATGACCAGACCACCGTTCGCACCCGTGTCCGATGACGACATCGCCGTCGTGTCCCAGCAGCTCGGCCGCCCGGCGCGCAATGTCGTCGGCATCGCCGCGCGCTGCGTCTGCGGCCGCCCGACCGTGGTGTCGACGGCGCCACGATTGGACGACGGGACGCCGTTCCCGACCTTCTACTACCTGGCGCATCCGGCTGCGTCGGCGGCCATGTCCGCCCTCGAGGCCGATCAGGTCATGGCCGAGTACAACGAGCTCCTGGCCGGTGACGACGAGCTGAGCGCCCAGTACCGCACGGCCCACGAGCAGTACCTGGCCGACCGGGAGTCGATCGCCGTCGTGGACGAGATCGCCGGCATCTCGGCCGGTGGGATGCCGACCCGCGTGAAGTGCCTGCACGCCCTCGCCGCGCATGCACTCGCCGCCGGACCCGGCGTCAACCCTATCGGCGACCTGGCGCTCGCCCGCGGCGGCTGGTCGCCGGCCGTCTGCGAGTGCCGCATCGACGTCGCAGGTTAGGAGCGCTCGGTGGGGGACCGCATGCATCGTCTTGCGACGGCGGCCGCCGTCGTGGCGGTGGCCCTCGCATCCACGCTTCTCCCCGCCACCGCCGCGCACGCCGACCAGGTGCGCGACCTCGAATACTGGCTGAACGACTACGGCTTCGCACAGGCGTGGCACACGACACGCGGTGCCGGCGTGAAGGTCGCCGTCATCGACACGGGCGTCGACGGCTCCGTTCCCGATCTGGCGGGCGCCGTGGTGGGCGGGACGGACGTCTCCGGCGTCGGCATCGCGACGGGCCAGAAGCCTCTGGGGGACGCCGAGAGCGCGAACCATGGGACGTGGGTGGCCTCCCTCCTCGCGGGCCGTGGCACCGGGCCGGCCAGCGGCGTCATCGGAGCAGCGCCCGAGGCCGGCATCCTCACCGCCTCGGTCGCGCTGGGCAAGGCGATGGGACCGGTCGACAGCGACGACCAGATCGCACAGGCGATCCACTGGTCGGTCGACAACGGCGCAAGGGTGATCAACATGTCCCTCACGCGAAACACGCTCGACTGGCCGACCAGCTGGGATGAGGCGTTCCAGTATGCGTTCGCGCACGACGTGGTCATCGTGGCGGCCGCGGGCAACCGGGGGAGCGGCACCAACGAGGTCGGGGCGCCGGCCACGATTCCCGGCGTTCTCACCGTCGCCGGCGTCGACCGGGCCGGCAAGGCGAGTTTCGACGCCTCGGCCCAGGGCATCACCATCGGCGTCTCGGCGCCCAGCGAGCAGCTGGTCGGCGCGAATCCGGGCGGAGGCTACGTGCAGTGGGCGGGAACGAGCGGCGCCGCGCCCCTCGTCTCTGGCGCCGTCGCGCTGGTCCGCGCCGCGCATCCCGAGCTCAGGGCGGCGGATGTGATCGAGCGCATCATCCGGACCGCCCGGCCCGCGGGAGGGGCCGTCCCCAGCCCCATCTACGGCTACGGGCTCCTGGATGCGGCGGCGGCGGTGTCCGCGAAAGTGCCGCATGTCCCCGCGAACCCGATGGGCGATCTCGGCGACTGGATCCGCATCCACCGCCGCGCGGAGTCGCTCGCCACGCCGGGTCCGTCGCCCGGCGGTGCGCAGGCCGCACCGGCGCCCGCGAAGCTGACCCCCGAGCGCGCGCTACCATGGAACTGGTTCTTCTGGCCGCAATGGAGCGTCCTCACCACTTTCTGGCTGCCGTTCGGCCTGATCGCCGGCTTTCTCGCTCTCTCCGCCCTCGGCGGCGTCGGCGCGTGGCAGCATTTCAGGCGAACACGCAGCAGGGAGTAAAGTAGGCCCAAACTTTCGTGTTGAGGAGACGCATCACTGTGCCCAAAATCCTGATCGTCGGCGGTGGCTACGCCGGCTTCTACACCGCGTGGAAGCTCGAGAAGCAGCTCCGCCCGGGCGAGGCCGAGGTCACCATGGTCGACCCGCTGCCGTATATGACGTACCAGCCGTTCCTCCCGGAGGTCGCCTCGGGCTCGATCGAGCCGCGTCACGCGGTCGTCGCGCACCGTCGTCACCTCACGACGACGAACATCATCACGGCGAAGGTCACGTACGTCGACCACGCCCGCAAGGTGGCGACCATCCAGCCGCCGATCGGCGAGGCGTACGAGTTCGAGTACGACATCGTCGTGGTGACCGCGGGCGCTGTGTCCCGGACGTTCCCCATCCCGGGCGTCGCCGACCAGGCCGTCGGGCTGAAGAACATCGAGGAGGCCGTGTACATCCGCGACCAGCTCCTCACCAACTTCGACAAGGCCGCGGGACTCCCCGCGGGCCCGGAGCGGGACCGGTTGCTCACGGTCGTCGTCGTCGGCGGAGGCTTCGCCGGCATCGAGATCTTCGCGGAGCTTCGCTCCTTCGCGAGCAGCCTGCTCAAGCGCTACCCGGAGCTGTCGTTCGAGGACACGCACTTCCACCTGATCGAGGCCATGGGCCGGATCATGCCCGAGGTGTCCCTGAAGACCAGCCACTGGGTGATCAAGAACCTCGCACAGCGTGGGGCCGAGATCCATCTCGAGACGCAGCTCACCAGCGCGGTGGACGGTGTCATCCAGCTCTCGACCGGTGAGAGCTTCGAGACGGACCTCATCGTCTGGACCGCCGGCGTCATGGCCAACCCGACGGTCGTGCGCCACACCGACCTCCCCATCGAGGAGCGCGGCCGGCTGCGCGTGCGCGCCGACCTGCGCGTCGGCACCGACGACGAGATCATCGAGGATGCGTGGGGCGCCGGCGACGTATCGGCGGTCCCGGACCTCACCGGAGCCGGCGTCGGCGGCTACTGCGTGCCGAACGCGCAGCACGCCGTGCGTCAGGGCAAGCTCCTCGCGAAGAACATCGTGGCATCGCTGCGCGGCGAGCTGCCGCGCCAGTACTACCACAAGAGCCTCGGCGCGGTCGCCGGCCTCGGCGTCGGCATCGGCGTCCTGCAGAGCGGCAAGATCGCGATCACGGGCGTCCTCGGCTGGCTCGCCCACCGCGGCTACCACGGCCTGGCGATGCCGTCGTGGGAGCGCAAGTGGCGCGTCCTGTGGGGCTGGTGGAACAACTTCTGGCTCGGCCGCGACATCGTGTCGCTGGAGGCCGTGCAGCACCCGCGCGCGAACTTCGAGGAGTTCGCCGCCCGCCCGAAGCCGGCCATCGAGGCCGCTCCGGAGGCACCGGCGAAGAAGGCTCCCGCTCGCACCAAGGCGGCTCCCGCAGTGAAGCAGCCGGCGGAGGTCTCCGCGAAGTAGCGCACGGCGACGCAGCACGAAGGCCCGGTCCCTGTGGGACCGGGCCTTCGGCGTTCCCGCCGCGTCTCCGTTCCCGCCGCGTCTCCGTTCCCGCCGCGTCTCCGTTCCCGCCGCGTCTCCGTTCCCGCCGCGTGATCTTTGGCCGAGGTGCTCGTTGTTGCAGTCGCTTACGGCGGGTCGTCTGCAACAACGAGCACTTCGCGGCGTGAGCCAGTGCTGACGTCGCCAGCTTGCTCGTCCGGCGCGCAGCCAGCGACGACGCGGCCGGCCTGGGTCGGGCCGTGCGCTACGTCGGCTTCGGCCTCTACGACGACCGGGATGCGGCTCCCGCAGCGATGGTGCGCCTCGCTGCTCGCGTCATCCTGAGCCGGAAAGGGAGGAGATTGCGCGGCGTATCGAACCCGATCGCCTCCTGAACCGGCCTAATCGGGGCGTGCCGGATCGGGCATCCTCCGTTTCCTCGCCTTCCCGGGGTTCTGCCTCGCCTGCCGGAAATGGAGGAGGGGAGGCGGCGACACGTCGCCTGGCGCGAGCGAGGGAGGTGTGCCACGCCCCCCTAGGCCGCGGACACCAACCCATTAGAGCTCACGGCAGCCCCCACCCA
>JBQCCO010000219.1:0-12856 GCA_051962155.1 Leifsonia sp.
GAGGCCGAGGGCGGCCAGGATCCCGGCCGACACCCGCTCCAGCCACGTGGTGACGGCGGGCCGCTTCAGCCAGGCGACCGCCCGGCCGGCGAGGAGCGCGACCGCGACGAGGTAGAGCGAGCCGACGACCGCGTCGATCGCCCCGAGCAGGAGGGTGCTGCCGATCGTGGAGCCGTCGTGGGGCACGAACTGCGGCGCGACAGCGAGGAAGAACAGGCCGACCTTCGGGTTGGTCATCGTGGACAGCGCCCCGGCGGCGAACCCTCCGTGCAGCGAGGTGCGGCGAGCCGTCGGCTCGACCCCGCCGGAGTGGTTCTTGCGGCTGGCGATGAACGCCATGACACCGAGGTACACGAGGTAGAGGCCGCCGACGATCTTCAGGATGCGGTAGAGCTCCGCTGACTGCTCCAGCAGCGCGGCCAGGCCCAGTGCGACGGCGAGCGCCCAGCCGAGCGAGCCGACCGCCGAGCCGACCGACGCCGCGATCCCGGCGCTCGGTCTCGACAGGCTGAACCGCAGCACGAGGAACGTGTCCGGCCCCGGCGTGATCGCGAGGACGACGCACAGGCCGGCGAAGGCGAGGAGGCTTGCTGCGGTCATCCGACAAGTATGCAACGGCAGCCGAAAACCCGTCGCGCCCGTCGGTTACCGTCCGACCGGGGTTAGGCTGTGCGCAGGACCCACGGGAGACGTCGGCCCAGCCTGCGAACCCGAGAGGCACGGCGATGATCGAGACGGACACCGAAACAGACCCGGGCGAGGAGCAGGTCTCCATCCCGGACCAGTTGCGCAGCCTCCTGGAGGGCGAGCGCGGGATGAAGGAACTGGCGGCGACCAAGCCGCTCTGGTACCCGGCCCTGGTGCGCCAGCTCGAGCTGGCCGTCGGCGACGACCAGATCATCTATCTGGGCGCCGCCACCGCGACGTCGGTCTCCACCGTCACTTTGCGGGTCGGGATCTTCACCGCGAGCATGGTGGTCGCGGCGGAGGTCGTCGACGACGGATCGCCGGGCGCGCACGTCACGACCCGGGTGGAGGGCCGTAGGGCGCTGGAATGGTTCGAGCTGTCCGGCGGGCAGGGAGACGACGGATCGGACTCGCCGTGGCCCGGCGGCTTCCGCATCCGCGCGTACTACCGCTCGGGGCTCACGGTGACGGTGCCGGCGAATGTGGTGGACACGGAGGCGAAGCGCGTCTCGGTGCACGGGGTGCTCGACGGCATCCGGGCGGACCTCAAAGCCCGGATGTGAACGCTGCGCCGAACGGTGGTGGAGGACTCTGGAAATCGAACCAGACAGGTCGCCCCGATAGGCGAGTCCCCCGAACCTGAACAGTATAAGGAAGCTTCCGCCGAGGGGCTCGTTGTTGCGGTCACCCCCGGCGTGTCGGATGCAACGACGAGCACTTCGGCGTGCTCTCCGCCTCAGGGAGGGGAGGCAGCGCGGGCCAGGCGGGCGGGGGCACGCTCCGACCCGGAACGGAACCGGAGCGCACTCCCCCGCAGGGCGACGCACGGCGTCGCCGGTGTCCCCGGTTAGAACGTACGGACTTCCCGGTTTGATCGCAAATGCAGGCGTTACCGCGTGCCGAACGCGGCGGTGACAACGCCCCAGACCCGGGCGATGTCCTCCCTCAGCGTCTCGAAGGTGTTGCGCTCGGCTGCGATCGTGTAAGCGCCGAAGAGCCCGTGAACGGCGACCGTCGCCAGGTCGCGCACCTCCACGTCACCGCGTCGGCGATCCTCGGCTTCCTGCCTCAGCAGTCCGGCCACGAAGGCCGCCCAGCGCGCATACGGATCATCGTCGGCCGCCGGAGGAAGCACGGTCTGGGTGAGCTTCATGGCGGCACGCGCCCGGATATCGGCTCCGAGGACGGCCGCCACCCGCTGGGTCACTTCCTCCGCGGCCGCGAGCCCGCGCAGCCCGGACGCCGCCACATCGTGGACGATGGCCGGCCAATCGCCTTCGCTCTCCTCCACCAGCGCCGTCGCGATGTCGAGCTTCGAGCGGAAGTGGAAGTACACCGCGCCCTTCGTCGCACCCGTGCGCTCGACGATCCGGTCCAGGCGTGCGCCCTCGTACCCGTGCTGGTCGAACTCGGTCGCAGCGGCGTCGAGAATGGCGATTCGCGTGCGCTCGGCGCGTTCCTGTCTCGGCATGCGTCATCGCCTGTCTCGTGAAGGGAGGGGGTGACTAGAAGATAGCGCGGCGGTCCACACGGTCGGCGCAGCGGCGGCCGGAGTGCGGTCGGGAAACGAACACGGACGTCGCGTTCTGAGAGCAGAACTGCAGGTCACGCGACGGGAAGCAGCTCCGCGATCAGGGCACGGACGCGCTCCTTGATCTCGTCGCGGATGGGCCGCACCTCGTCGATCGGCCTGCCGGCGGGGTCGGTGAGCTCCCAATCCTCGTAGCGCTTGCCGGGGAAGACGGGGCAGGTGTCCCCGCACCCCATCGTGATCACGACGTCCGACTCCTGCACGGCTTCCGTGGTGAGGAGCGCCGGGCTGCCCGCGGAGATGTCGATGCCGTGCTCGGCCATCGCTTGCACAGCGACGGGGTTCAGCGCGTTCCCCGGCTCCGATCCGGCCGAGCGCACCTCCACTCGATCCCCGGCGAGGGCACGCAGGTAACCGGCGGCCATCTGGCTCCGGCCCGCGTTGTGGACGCAGACGAACAGCACGCTGGGGCGAGAGGATGCGCTCATACGTACAGCTTCGCACGCGCGGAACGCCCGCGCCTCACGCGCCGGGCAGCCCCCGCAGCTCGCTGGTCCGGTCGCCGGGATCGTCGCCCGTGTTCACCGCGGCCGGCACTGTCGGAGGCCGGTGGTTGGATGGGCACGTGCTCCTCGATGCGCTCGTGACGACGGCCGAGACCGTCGCATCCACCCGCTCCCGGCTGGCGAAGGTGGATGCGCTCGCGACGCTGCTCTCGCGCCTCGCGCCGGAGGAGGTGGCCCCGGCGGTGGGCTTCCTCGTCGGGAAGGCCCGGCAGGGCCGGGTCGGCGTCGGCTGGCGCGGGCTGAGCGGAGCGATGGGCGAGCCCGCGACCGAGCCCGGGCTGACCATCGACGACCTCGATGCGCTGCTCGACCGGCTGGGCGCGCTCTCCGGGGCCGGGTCGGCCGGCGAGCGCAATCGCACACTGCGGGACTTCACCGCGCGGGCGACCTCCCGGGAGCAGGACTTCATCGCCCGGGTGCTCCTCGGCGAGATGCGCACCGGCGCCCTGGAGGGGGTGCTGATGGATGCGATCGCCCGCGCCTCAGGACGAACGGGCGAGGCGGTCCGTCGTGCGGCGATGCTGTCCGGCGACCTCGGCGAGACGGCCCTGCTCGCGCTCACCGGCAGCGCCGAAGAGCTGGATGCGGTCGGCCTGGTGGTGGGCCGGCCGGTGCTGCCGATGCTCGCCGCCTCGGCGCCGACGGCAGCAGAGGCGCTCGGCACGACCGGGACCGCGTCGGTGGAGTTCAAGCTCGACGGCGCGCGCATCCAGGTGCACCGGCAGGGCGACGAGGTGCGCGTCTTCACGCGCAACCTCGCCGACATCACGCACCGGCTTCCGGAGGTCGTCGAGGTGGTGCGACGCCTTCCCGTGCGGGACGTGATCCTCGACGGCGAGACGCTGTCGCTCGATGAGGACGGCGCCCCGCGGCCCTTTCAGGAGACGATGTCGCGATTCATGTCGAGCCCAGCTTCCGTTCCCTCGGTCGCGGGCTCCCTCGGCGCTGGGGTCGCAGCACCGCTCCGCGCTGCCCTGAGCTCCACCGCGCATCCCTGGTTCTTCGACGTGCTCCACGTCGACGGGCGCGACCTGCTCGACGAACCGCTGTCGACCCGCCTCGCCGAACTGGAGCGGGTGGCCGGCGAGCACCGCATCCCCGGCGAGGTCGCCTCCGACCCCGAGGTGGCGGAGCGCGTGGCGAGGGATGCCCTGGCCGCCGGCCAGGAAGGCGTCGTCGTCAAGGCGATCGACTCGCCGTACGCCGCCGGCCGCCGCGGTTCCAGCTGGATCAAGGTGAAGCCCGTGCACACCTACGACCTCGTCGTGCTGGCCGTCGAGTGGGGGTCCGGACGCCGCCATGGTCTGCTGTCGAACATCCATCTCGGAGCGCGCGACCCGGACGGGGAGTTCGGCGAGCCCGGCGGCTTCGTCATGGTCGGGAAGACGTTCAAAGGGCTCACCGACAAGCTGCTCGCCTGGCAGACCGAGCACTACCAGGAGATCGAGGTGCGCCGGACGCCGGGCACCGTCTGGGTGGCTCCGACGACAGTCGTGGAGATCGCGATCGACGGCGTCCAGCGCTCCAGCCGCTACCCCGGCGGGATCGCGCTGCGGTTCGCCCGCGTCAAGCGGTACCGCGACGACAAGGACCCCGGCGAGGCGGACACGATCGGGACACTGCGCGCCATGCTCCGCGCCTGACGCCGCCGTTCCCGCCCGCAAACGACGGGCGGTTCCCGCCCGGCCGGGGTTCCGCCGTTCCGGGCCGGGGACCGAGGAGCGCATCCGCTCTTCTCGGTCCCCGACGGAGTCACCCGATCAGTCGGTGCGTCCCCGGCGGCGGTACCGGGTCACGAGAGCCGCGATCAGACCCAGGGCCAGCAGTCCGAGTGCGATCAGGAACGGCGGCAGCAGGTCGCTGCCCGTCGACGCCAGACCGGCCGGCGCCACCTCCGTCACCTTCGCCGTGGACGGATCCGAGACGATCGGGTCGCCTCCGGCCGTCGTGCCGGTGGCCGTCGCCGTGTTGGTCAGCGTCCCACCGGCGGCCAGATCCGCCGCGACGACCGTGTACGTGGCCGTGCAGTCGATCGTCTGGCCGGGCGGAAGGATGCTCGGGCCGGGGCAGGTGACGGCCGAGAGGCTGCCGTGCCCGCTGAAGGAGCCCTCCGCGACATTCGGATTGGTGATGTCGACATTGCCCGCGTTGGTGATCGCGAACAGGTAGTTCACGACCTGCCCCACCTGCGTGGCCTGCTGGATGCTCGCGGTCTTCACCAGGGCGAGCGCAGGGTGCGGACTCGTGACGACCGCGACCGACGACGGTTGGGAGGTGACCGTGGCCCCGCCCGGCGAAGTCCCTGCGGCCGTAGCGGTGTTCGTGATCTTCCCGGAGTCGATGTCCGCCTGCGTCACCGTGTAGGTGGCCGAGCAGGTGGTGGTGTCGGTCGGAAGGAGTACGACGCCCGGCGGGCAGGTGACCGCCGACAGCTGTCCGGTCCCGGAGAACGCCGCCTCCGTCACGGTCGGACCCGTGATGGTGAGGTTGCCCGTGTTGGTGATCGCGAACGAGTAGGTGAGCTGCTGGCCCACCTGGGCGGCCTGTGCACTCGCAGTCTTCACGAGCGTCAGCTCGGGCGCCTGCGCCGCGTTCACGACCGCATTCGACGGCACGGAGGTCACCGGCGCACCGGTCGGCGGTGTGCCCGTCACCGTCGCGGTGTTGGTGATCGTCCCGGCGTCCATGTCGGCCTGGGTGACCGTGTAGGTGGCCGTACAGGTCTCGAACTGACCCGCGACGAGCGAGGTCTGCGGGCAGTCGATCGCCGAAAGGGCGCCGGTTCCGGAGAACTGCGTCTCGGTCACCGTCGGGTTCGTCAACGTGACGTTGCCCGTGTTCGTCACGAAGAACGAGTACGTCACCTGCTCACCAGCAGCGTTCACCGTAGCGGAATCGACCGACTTGACGAGAGAGATCCCGGGAGCAGGCGTCTGCGGAATGGTGACGGACGACGGGCCTGACGGGACGGAGACGTTCGACCCGGTGGGCGTGCCGTTAGCCACGGCCGTGTTCGTCAGGCTGCCCGCATCCACATCCGCCTGGGTGAGCGTGTACGTGGCGGTGCAGACCTCCTGCTCGCCGAGCGCCAGCGTCGGGGACGGGCAGGTCGCCGGGGACATCGTGCCGGTGCCGCTGAACTGCGACTCGTCGACGCTGATCCCGTTCATCGGCACGTTGCCGGTGTTCGTCACCACGAAGTGGTACGTGATCATCTGACCCGGCGTGTAGGCCGCCGCGTCCGACGGGTCCGCCGACTTCACCAGGCTGAGCGCGGGAGCAGGGGCGGCGGTCGGAGTGTCCGTCGTGGAGGGGAGGGACACGACCGGCGTGACCGCTCCCGGAGGCGTCCCCTCCGCGGTGGCGGAGTTGTGGACCGTGCCGGCGGTCACATCCGCCGCCGTGATCGTGTACACGCTGGTGGCCGTGCAGAGCTCGCTCGCGGCGGGGGCGAGTGTCGTCTGCGGGCAGGTGACGGTGCCGGCCTTCGGGTCGTTCACGCCCACGCTGCTCAGGGTGAGGACGCCCGTGTTCGTGACGGTGAAGGTGTACTGGATGGTGTCCCCGGCATCCGTCAACCCGTCGCCGTTCACATCCACGGGTGGACTGGCGTGCTTGTCGATCGAGATGGCGGCGCACGCCGCTGTCGGGACGAAGTCGAACGCGGCCTGGCCGGAGGACGTGCCTGCCGGGGCGTCAGTGACCCCGTTGTCACCCGTGGTGACGGCGTTGGCGGTGTTCGTGACGGTCGTTCCCGGCTGCGGGCAGGTGTTCACCACGGTCGTGCTGTAGCAGGTCTGGATCGGGTCGCCGCTCCAGGAGAGCTGGACGTGCGAGGCGTCCACGGCTGCGGAATCCGTGACGCCGGCCAGGTTGAGGACGGCCGTCAGGCTCGCGGTCGCACCACTCGTCGGGATCGACGAGATGTCGATGCTCGGCGGAGTGCCGGTCGGGAACGGGATGTTGTCGAAGCCGGCGACCGGGTTCCCGTTCGCATCCTGCAACGTGACGGTGGCGCTCTCGTACTCCGTGCCGGTCAGACCGGGCAGGGAGACGGTCTGCCACGAGGAGACGTGACCACTCTGCCCATCGCAGTAGTACTGCTCGGGCGACAGGGTCACCTGCTGCGAGGCGGTGGTGCAGGGTCCGCCGGTGAGGGCGTTGAAGATCGTGATCTGTGCACCATCGCCGTTGGATGCCATGCATCCGGGCAGGTTCTGCAGGGCGCGCACGGTGTAGCCGCGGACATTCGCCGGCGCGGTGGTGAACTGGGCGCAGGGCTGGACCTCGCCGCCGACAAGCGGAATCGAGAAGTCGTAGCAGGAGTCGACGTTTCCGTTGGCCGTGTAGTACTTCGTACCCACGAGGACCCCGGTGCCGAAGCCGTCGTTCGTCGTCGGCGAAAAGGCGTAGGCCGTCTGGCTCCACGGGTTCGGGAGCGGCGCGCCGGTCGGCGTGAAGCAGGCGGAATCGAAGACCGCGCATCCACCGAGGATGGTGCCGGTCGACGACACCACCGGGAACACCTCGCTGCCGTGCGGGCTGGGAGCCCCGACGGCGATGGGGAAGGCGGGGCAGACCGCGTGCGCGGTCGTGTCGTAGCAGCTCAGGAACTCGGTCGTGTTGGAGGCATCCACGTAGGAGATGTAGACGTATTGACCGAACGTGTCGATCTCGGGGTTGCCGACCGTGCCCATCGGCTGCCCGGCGGTCACCGTCGTGGTGCCGCAGGAGGCGCCGGCGGGCGAGACGCACTGCAGGTCGCCGTTGAGGTCCACGTAGTAGTAGTTGCCGTCGCCTGCTGCGATGCCGTCGCCGCTCAGCGAGTAGCCGGGGACCGTGGTCGAGCCGAGGGCCGTGAAGCCACAGCTCGTCAGCGAGTTCAGGTCGAGGCACTGCATCCCGAACGGGTTCGCCGGGACCACGTTCTGCGAGGCCGGCCAGTAGAGCCGTCCGCCGGAGATGAAAGAGCCGTTGACCAGGTCGGAGAAGTACGTGGTCGATGAACCGGTGCCGAGCGGAGTCCCGGGTGTCGGGTCCACATACGAGGATTGGGCCGGCCAGCCGGGGCAGATGGCGCCGGACAGAGTGGCGCAGAACACCACGGTCGGGCTGCTGTTGTGGTGGAAGACCGTGTACACGTTGCCCAGGTAGCCCTCGACGCTGTAGCCGTCGCCGCCGGGGGTGTTGAACGTGACGGCGGCCGCCGAGAAGTTCGACGACGCCGAGCTGGTGATGCTGGCCGGAACGGTTCCCGTCGCGCCGACGCCGTTCACTGCGGTACCGGAGGGCGGGCTACCCGCCGTCCAGGTCTGGCCTCCGTCGGTCGTGTACTGGGGCGACAGGCTCGGCGGCGTCTTCAGCGACCCGGGCACGTAGCCCTGCAGGCCGGTGATGGCGTCGGTCTGGTCTACGGTCGCCGACGATCCCGTCGTGTTGGTGTAGTGCAGCACCCAGTTGAGAGTGTCCGACTGCTGCGTCGTCCCCGTCGTGCCGGCCGCCGAGTCCGTCGACGTACCGGTGGCGGTGGAGGTGCCGGTCTTGGTGAAGGTGGCCGCCGCGCTCGTCCCCTCGGGCCGAGCCGCGGCGGGCGTCACCGATGGTGCTCCCTGCGCCGCCTGCGCCGGCTGTGCCGCCGCTGCCGGGAGCGCGGCCGTTCCGCCCGCGACGGCCAGCCCGCTCACCGCAAGGAGGATCGTGACGACGGAGGAGAGGGTGCGCGACGATCGCCGCACCGGTACCCGCTCGTCGGACAGGCGTGATTTCGTGTGGCGCATGGTCCCCTCCAGAACGCTCCAAGCGCGAAACGCGCCGCGACAGCTACCGGACTCCGCGGTCGGGCGGAGCCGGGTATCCGGGTCGACAGGACATATGTATCCCGGTCGACCCGGAGCACACGCTAGCGGAGGGATGCCACCCCGAGACCGTTTTTCACCCCGGGTTCACCCTGCGGGGCCGGGGGCGGAGGAACGGTGCCTTCAGGAGCCCACGGCGGCCTTCAGGATGTCCGCGACGCGCTTCTTGTCCGCCGCGTCCAGCTTCGTCAGGGCGAAGCCGACCGGCCACATGTTGCCGTCGTCGAGGTTCGCCGCCTGCTGGAACTCGAGGGTGGCGTAGCGGATCTTGAACTTGGATCCCGGCTTGAACGCGACCACCACCTTGCCGTCGGCGTCGGTGTAGGCGGGCATCCCGTACCAGGTCTTCGCGCTCAGGGAGGTGTTCTCGGCGACCAGCTGGTGGAACGCCTCGGCGAGCTCCCGGTCGGTCCCGGTCATCGCGGCGATCGCGGCATCGCACGCGGCCGCTGCATCTGCCCCTTCCTGCGCAGCCTTCTTCTCCGCGACCGCGGCCTTGATGGCTGCCTTCTCCTCTTTGCTGAATGTCGTCGTGGCCATGATGTCCTCTTCCTGGTCTGTGGGCTCTCGTGTGGACTGCGACCAATCTACGATTCGGGCATCAGGACCGCTTCTCCATTCCTGCTCACTCCGCTCCGCCCTGCTTCCGCCCCGCCGCGCTCCCGGGCCGCCGTTCAGCCGCCCCGGTCGCCGCTACGATGACCGCATGACGACCTCCTCCCCGGTCTGGGGCATCCTCGGAACGGGCGGCATCGCGGCCGCCATGACGCGCGACCTCCAGCTCGACGGGCACACCGTCGCCGCGGTCGGATCCCGCACACCGGAGTCGGCCGCACGCTTCGCCGCCGCCCACGGCCTCCCCCGCTCGCACGGCTCGTACGAGGACCTCGCCGCCGATCCCGGCATCGACATCGTCTACGTCGCGACCCCGCATCCGCAGCACGCGCCGAACGCGCTGCTCGCCCTGGCCGCCGGCAAGCACGTCCTCGTGGAGAAGCCGTTCACCATGAACCAGCAGGAGGCGCAGCAGGTCGCCGACGCCGCGCGGCTCGGCGGCCTGGTGGCCCTCGAGGCGATGTGGACGCGGTGGCTGCCGCACATGGATCGCCTCCACGAGATCATCGACGACGGAACGCTGGGCGAGCTCCGATCGGTGGTGGCGCACCACTGCCAGCGGACCAGCCCCGATCCCGCCGGGCGGATGCTCGACCCCGCGCTCGGCGGCGGCGCCCTCCTCGACCTCGGCATCTACCCGGTGTCGTTCTCCTGGGATGTGCTGGGTGCGCCAAGCGAGGTGCTCGCCTTGTCGACGCCGACGGCGACCGGCGTCGACCGGCAGACCTCCATCCTGCTCGGCTACGAATCGGGCGCCCAGGCGGCGCACACCACGGTGCTCGATGCGGCCGGCGACAACAGCGCGACGGTGGTCGGGACGGATGCGCGGATCGAGCTGGACGCGACCTTCTTCGTGCCGACGGCATTCCGCGTCGTCGACCACAGCGGACGCGTGATCGAGACGTACGAATCGCAGATCAGCGGCCGCGGGATGCAGTACCAGGCGCGGGCGATCGAGCGACTGATCGCGGCCGGCGGCGGAGAGGATGCCCGGATGCCGCTGTCGCAGTCGATCGCGATCATGGGCACGCTCGACACCATCCGGGAGCGCATCGGCCTCGTCTACGAATGACCCCGCCGCTCTTCCCCGGGCTGCGCGGCCGGAGTTAGAGTGCGGCGAGGGCCACCGGCCCTGCGGGAAGGAGTGTCGACGATGACGGACCTCACCGGAAGGCGGGCGCTGGTGACCGGCGGCGCGAGCGGGATCGGGCTCGCCTGCGCGGAGGCGTTCGCGGAAGCGGGCGCCCGCGTGACGATCGCGGACCTCAACGGAGACGCGGCGCGCGAGGTCGCGCAACGGCTGGGCGGCGAGGCGTGGGAGGTCGATCTCTCCCGGACCGGCGAGCTCGCCGAGGCGACGGTCGACACCGACATCCTGGTGAACAATGCGGGCATCCAGCACGTCCGGCCGATCCCGGAGTTCGAACCCGAGACGTTCGCCCTGATGCTGCGGATCATGGTGGAGGCCCCGTTCCTCCTCATCCGCGCTGCACTTCCCGGGATGTACGAGCGGGGCTTCGGCCGGATCGTGAACATCTCCAGCGTCCACGGACTGAGGGCCTCCGAGTTCAAGTCGGCCTACGTCACCGCCAAGCACGCTCTGGAGGGCCTCTCGAAGACCACGGCGCTCGAGGGCGGACCGCACGGCGTCACCTCCAACTGCATCAACCCCGGCTACGTGCGCACGCCGCTGGTCGAGAAGCAGATCGCCGACCAGGCACGGCTGCACGACATCCGCGAGGAGGAGGTCGTCGAGAAGGTGATGCTGACCGAGGCGGCGATCAAGCGGCTGGTCGAACCGACCGAGGTCGCGAGCCTGGCGCTCTGGCTCGCCGGACGCGACTCCGCGATGGTGACCGGAGCCAGTTACACGATGGACGGCGGATGGAGCGCCCGGTGACGCCGTACGAGCGGGTCGGCGTCCCGGTCGACGGAGGAGAGCTGGCGGTCGGCAGCTGGAACAAGGGGGCCGGCGGGACGCCGCTCGTCGGCATCCACGGCATCACCTCCAGCCACCGCGCGTGGCAGCTCGTCGCGGAGGACCTGCCCGACACCCGCGTGATCGCGCCGGACCTGCGCGGCCGCGGGCGCAGCTCCGGGCTGCCGGCGCCGTACGGCCTGGTCCAGCACGCCGACGACCTGGCCAGGATGCTCGACGCCCTGGAGGTGGACCATGTCGCCCTCGCGGGGCACTCGATGGGCGGTTTCGTCGCGGTCTGGTTCGCGGCACAGCATCCCGATCGGGTCCGGCGCCTGGTGCTGATCGACGGCGGCCTGCCGATCCCCGCACCCGAGGGGGTCCCCCCGGAGGACGTTCCCGCGGTCCTCCTCGGGCCGGCACTCGAACGTCTGGGGATGCGGTTCGCGTCGTTCGAGGACTACCGGGCGTACTGGCAGCGGCACCCGGCGCTCGGTCCGTGGTGGACCGACACCCTCGACGACTACATCGCCTACGACCTGGTGGGCGAGGCCCCAGAGCTCCGATCGAGCGCGGACGCCGAGGCGGTGTCCGTGAACGCACTGGAGCTGGACGGGTCCGGCGGATATGCGGAGGCCCTGGCGGGATTGCAGCTGCCGATCTCCTTCATCCGCGCACCCCGGGGACTGCTGGATGCCGAGCCGCTCTACGACCCGGCCGTGGTGGCCGAATGGCAGCAGCGGCTGCCGGGGATGCGGGTCCGGGAGGCGACGGATGTGAACCATTACACGATCCTGCTGACCGAGGCGGGGGTGCGTCAGGTCCTGCCGCTGCTGCATACGCCCGTCCCGCATCCACCCGTCCCGCATCCACCCGTCACGAAGGAGGCCGACGCATGAGTGGAACGCTGCTGCCCGGCATCGAGGCCCGCACCGTCCGAACCGCGCGCTACACCGCCAACGTGCTGGAGCGCCCCGCGAGCGGCGAGGCTCTCCGGACTGTGCTCTTCGTCCACGGCAACGTGTCGTCGTCGCTGTTCTGGCAGCCGCTCATGCTGTCGCTTCCCGACGGCGTGCGCGCCCTCGCCGTCGATCTCCGCGGCTTCGGCGACAGCGAGACGCTCCCGGTCGACGGCACGCGCGGAGTCCGGGACTTCTCAGACGATGTCGCGGCGGTCGCCGACGAGCTGCGGCTGGGCGCCGTGAACGTGGTGGGCTGGAGCCTCGGCGGAGGCGTCGCCATGCAGCTGCTGCTCGACCGGCCGGACCTGGTCGGCACGTTGACGCTCGTCTCCCCGGTCTCGCCGTACGGCTTCGGCGGAACGGCAGCCGACGGCAGCCTCCTCAACCCCGATGCGTCCGGGACGGGAGGCGGCGGTGCGAACCCCGACTTCATCGCCCGTCTGGAGGCGGGCGACACGGGCGAGGACGCACCGACCTCACCGCGCGCTGTCTACCGCTCCTCCTATGTCGCTCCCGGTTTCGTCTCGGAGTTCGAGGACCTCTGGGTCGAATCCATGCTCTCGACCGCGACCGGACCCGGCAACTACCCGGGCGACTCCGCCCCCTCCGAGAACTGGCCGGGCTTCGCTCCGGGCACCCGGGGCGTCCTCAACACGCTCGCGCCGACGTACTTCAACACCTCCGGAATCATGGATGCGCCCGCCAAGCCGCCCATCCTCTGG
>JBQCCO010000220.1:0-11654 GCA_051962155.1 Leifsonia sp.
GGCGAAGTCGTCGAGGCTGAGCGTCCAGACGAGTTCCGGAGTGCGCTGGCGGAACTTGTCCTCCAACCGCACCAGGCGCGCATGCCGGCGGCCCTCCGCCTCCAGCCGGTCGGCGAACCAGCCGGACGCCTCCTTGAAGGCCCGGTACTGCAGCAGCCGGGCGAACAGCAGATCGCGGGCCTCGAGCAGGGCCACGTCCTCCGCATCCACCAGCTCGCCCTGCGGCAGGAGCCCGGCGACCTTCAGGTCGAGCAGCGTCGCCGCGACGAGGAGGAACTCGCTCGCCTCGTCGAGGCTCTCGTCCGTGTCGAGGCGCCGGAGGTAGGCGATGAACTCGTCGGTGACGCGGCTCAGCGAGATCTCGGTGATGTCGAGCTCGTGCTTGGCGATCAGCGACAGGAGGAGGTCGAACGGACCCTCGAAGTCGCCCAGCGAGACCCGGAAGCCCGGCGCCTGCTCGGACTCGACGGCCTCGACGGCCTCGGCGGACTCGGTACTGCGCTCCGGCTCCGTGAGGTCAGGCGACGGCGCCACGGAACACCAGTTCCCGCGCCAGCTGGCGGTACGCCTCCGCGGCCTGGTGCTCCGGCGCGAACTGCGTGATGGGAGCGGCGGCGACGGAGGCGTCCGGGAATTTCACCGTCCGCGAGATCACCGTCTCGAGCACGCGGTCGCCGAACGCGTCGACGACCCGCTCCAGCACCTCGCGGGAGTGCAGGGTACGCGAGTCGTACATGGTGGCGAGGATGCCATCCAGCTCGATCGCCGGGTTGAGCCGCTCGCGCACCTTGTCGATCGTCTCGATCAGCAGGGCGACCCCGCGCAGCGCGAAGTACTCGCACTCCAGCGGGATGAGGACGCCGTGGCTGGCGGTCAGCGCGTTGACGGTCAGAATGCCGAGCGACGGCTGGCAGTCGATCAGGATCACGTCGTAGTCGGCGGCCACCTTGCGGAGCACGCCGGCCAGGATCTGCTCGCGCGCCACCTCGTTCACGAGGTGCACCTCGGCGGCGGACAGATCGATGTTGGCCGGGATGATGTCCAGGCCCGGGACGGACGTCGTCTGGATGGCGCCCGCCACGTCCGCGTTGCGGTTGAGGAGGAGGTCGTAGATGGTCGTCGCATCGTGCGTGTGCGCCCCGAGGCCCGCGGACAGCGCGCCCTGCGGGTCGAAGTCGACGGCCAGCACACGGCGGCCGTAGTCGGCGAGAGTCGCCCCGAGATTGATGCTCGTGGTCGTCTTGCCGACGCCGCCCTTCTGGTTGCAGAGGGCGATGATCTTCGCCGGGCCGTGCTGCTTGAGCGGGGCCGGCGCGGGGAACGCGCGCAGCGGACGACCGGTGGGCCCGAGCTTGACGGCGATGGATGCGTCATCCATGCCAGGCAGCTGGGTCTCGACCTCGTCGTTGCGCGTCACCTGGGTGTTCCTCGTCCCTCTCGTGGCCGGTCTTCCATGGGGAAGTCTAACCGGGCCGTGCCCCGCTTGCGGGGCGTGGGCACGGCGGTTCGGTACGCTGGCGACGTGCAGCCGATGCCGTCCACCCTCGAGACCCCGCGCCTGCGGCTGCGGCCGCGCGACGGACGCGACGCCGCGTGGAACCTCGCCCTGCTCGCCGAGCATCCCCCGGAGTCCGCGCCGCGGTCTCACGACGACGAGCAGGTGGAGCTCGACGACGAGCAGGTACGACTGGACGACGAGCAGCTACGTCTCGACGAGCAGCGTCGCCGCTTCGACGAGGTGGGCTTCGGCCTGTACACGATCGAGCTGGCCGAGACGGGCGAGGCGGCGGGCTACTGCGGCCTGATCGTCGGCCGGGCCAGCGCCGCCCAGCCCGAACTGGCCTACGAGCTGCTGCGGGCGCAGGTCGGCAACGGCTACGCCACCGAGGCGGCAGGGGTCGTGGCGGAAGCGGCCTTCGAGGCCGGCTTCGCGGTCGTCTGGGCGACGGTCGAGACGTGGAACGCGCCGTCGTTCGGCGTGCTGGCCAAACTCGGCTTCACGACGACGCGCCGCGTCTCCGGCGACGGCCGGAAGGTGCTGGTGTGGATGCGCCGGCGAGCACCGCGACGCCGCCACCGCGAGACTCCCGCCGCAGCGGGTTGACGCGACACGCCGGCCGGCACGCGGGCGCGACGGCGTGTCCTCTCACATGGATGGGTCAGCGCGCCCGCGGGTGGGCCGAGGTGTACACGTCGCGCAGCGTGTCCGCCGTCACCAGCGTGTAGATCTGCGTCGTGGCGACCGAGGAGTGGCCCAGGAGCTCCTGCACGACCCGGACATCCGCTCCCCCGGCCAGCAGGTGCGTGGCGAAGGAGTGGCGCAGCGTGTGCGGCGAGATCTCGATGCCGAGCTTCGCCCGTTCCGCTGCCGCACGGATGATCAGCCACACGTTCTGCCGGGACAGCCGCGCGCCGCGCATCCCGAGGAACAGTGCGGGAGTCGATCGCCCGCGCGCAGACAGCACCGGCCGGGCGCGCACCAGGTACGCCGACACGGCCTCCCGCGCATAGCTGCCCAGCGGGACCAGCCGCTGCTTGCTGCCCTTGCCGGTGAGCCGGACAACCTCCACATCGATCACATCGTCGACGTTCAGCCCGACCGCCTCGCTGACCCGCGCTCCTGTCGCGTACATCAGCTCCAGCAGGGCCTTGTCGCGCAGCGCCGCCACATCGTCGCCGTCGGTCGCGGCCAGCAGCGCGGCCACCTGGTCGACCGTGATGGCCTTCGGCAGGCGGCTGGGCAGCTTCGGCGGGCGCAGGTCGCGGGCGGCATCCACCTCCACGCGGCCCTCCTCGAGCAGGAAGCGGTGGAACCCGCGCACGGTGGACAGCATGCGGGCGAGGGAGGCTGCGGTCAGCGGCGACTCCTCGCGCGTTCCGAGGTTCACCGCGAAAGCCGAGAGGGTCGCCGGGGTCACCGGGCGGAGGTCGCCGATCCCCTGCTCCGCCAGCCAGGCACTGTAGACGGCCAGGTCGCGCCGGTACGCGGCCACCGTGTTCGCCGAGAGGCCGCGCTCGATGGCCACATGCCGGAGGAACGCATCCACCTCGGCGGCCACACCGGCGGCACCGGTCATCGGGACAGCTTGGGGTGGCTCGGCCACGGCTCGTCGGGCGCTCCGAGCGTGCTCCAGCCCTGGTCGCGCGCCGTCCGGGCCGCCAGCAGCGCGATGATCAGCGGCGCGTTGTGGACGCGGCGCTGCAGCACAGCATCCACTGCCTCGTCGAGAGGGACCCACCGCACCTCGATGTCCGCCTCCTCGGCCTCGCGGGCGAAGGCGGACCCGGTGGAGCGGATGCCGCGCGCCAGGTAGATGCGGATGGCCTCGTCGTTTCCGCCGGGGCTCGTGAATACGTCGGCGAGGACGTTCCACTCCTCCGCCTCGAGGTCCGCTTCCTCGCCGAGTTCGCGCTGGGCCGCGAGGAGCGGCCGCTCCCCGTCCTGGTCCAGAAGCCCGGCCGGGATCTCCCAGTCGCGATGACGGACGGGGTGACGGTACTGCCGGATGAGCAGCACCCGGCCGTCGTCGTCCATCGCAAGGACGGCCACAGCGCCGGTGTGATCGACGTACTCGCGGGTGATCTCGTCGCCGTTGTAGCGGAAGACGTCGCGGCGCACGTTCCAGATCTTGCCCTCGAACGCCGTCTCGGACGAGACGATCTCCGGCCGGAACGGCTGGTCGTTCAGCTGGGTCGTCGTCTGCTCGTCGGTCATCAGGCTTCCGTGGCCATCTCGGCGTCCGCCTCGGCCACCTCGAAGAGCAGGCTGGCCTTCTGACGCTCGAGCGCCGCTCCGACGAGACCGGCGAACAGGGGATGCGCGCGGTTCGGACGCGACCGGAGCTCGGGATGCGCCTGGGTGCCGACGTAGAACGGGTGCACGTCGCGCGGCAGCTCGACATACTCCACCAAGTGGCCGTCGGGCGAGGTGCCGGAGAACCAGAGGCCAGCGTCCGCGATCTGCTCGCGGAAGTTGTTGTTGACCTCGTAGCGGTGGCGGTGCCGCTCGGACGCCTCAGCGGCGCCGTACAGCTCGGAGACGAGGGAGCCGTCGGCGAGTGTGGCCGGGTAGAGGCCGAGGCGCATGGTGCCGCCCAGGTCGCCGCCGGCGATGATGTCGACCTGCTCGGCCATCGTGGCGATCACCGGGAACTCGGTCTCCGGGTCGAACTCGGACGAGGACGCTCCGGCGAGACCGGCCTCGTTGCGGGCGTACTCGATGACCATGCACTGCAGCCCCAGGCACAGGCCGAGCACCGGGATGCCGTTCTCGCGAGCGAAGCGCAGCGCGCCGACCTTGCCCTCGATGCCGCGGACACCGAACCCGCCGGGCACGCAGATGCCGTCGACCTCGCTCAGCTGCGACGCGGCGCCCTCGGGCGTCTGGCAGGCGTCGGAGGGGATCCACTTCAGCGTCACCTTCGTGCGGTGCGCGAATCCACCGGCTCGAAGCGCCTCCGTGACCGAGAGGTAGGCGTCCGGCAAGTCGATGTACTTGCCGACCAGGCCGATGGTGACCTCGTGCTTCGGGTCGTGCACAGCCTCCAGAAGCCGGGCCCAGCCGTCCCACTCGACGTCGCCGGCCTCATCCAGTCCCAGCTGGTCGATGATGTACGCGTCGAGACCCTGGTCGTGCAGCATGGTCGGGATGTCGTAGATGCTCGGCACGTCGATCGCGTTCACGACGGCCTGCTCGTCCACGTCGCACATCAGCGCGATCTTGCGCTTGTTGCTGTCCGAGACGGGGCGGTCGCTGCGCAGCACGAGCGCATCCGGCTGGATGCCGATGGAGCGGAGGGCCGCGACCGAGTGCTGCGTGGGCTTGGTCTTCTGCTCGCCGGAGGCGTTCATGAAGGGGACGAGCGACACGTGCACGAAGAAGCAGTTCTTGCGCCCCAGCTCGTGCCGCACCTGCCGGGCGGACTCGATGAACGGCTGCGACTCGATGTCGCCGACGGTTCCGCCGATCTCGGTGATGATGACGTCGGGAGCGGGCTCCCCGTCCGGACCCGGCTGCGCCTGCAGCCGCATCCGCCGCTTGATCTCGTCGGTGATGTGCGGAATGACCTGCACGGTGTCGCCGAGGTACTCGCCCCGGCGCTCCTTGGCGATGACGTTCGAGTAGATCTGACCGGTGGTGACGTTGGCCGACTGGCCGAGGTTGATGTCGAGGAAGCGCTCGTAGTGCCCGATGTCGAGGTCGGTCTCGGCGCCGTCGTCGGTGACGAAGACCTCGCCGTGCTGGAAGGGGTTCATCGTCCCCGGGTCGACGTTGAGATACGGGTCGAGCTTCTGCATGACGACGCGGAGTCCGCGGGCCGTCAGAAGATTGCCGAGAGAGGCGGCCGTCAGGCCCTTCCCTAACGAAGAAACGACACCACCTGTCACGAAAATGTGCTTGGTAATGCCGTTCGATGAGCCCGCGTCTGAATTATCCACCACGGGCTTGCAGCTTATCACCTGTGCGGGGCCCGTCCGCTCAGCGGCGTGCGGCGGAGGCGAGCTCGACGAGCTCGCGCGCGTGGGCCAGGCCGCTCTCGGAGTCCGGGAGGCCGGAGAGCAGGCGCGCCATCTCGGCGATGCGCTCGTCGCCGTCGAGGCGGCGGACGCTGGAGGCGGTGACCGCTCCGTCGCTGCCCTTGACGACCGTCAGATGGTTGTTGGCGAAGGCGGCCACCTGCGCGAGGTGGGTGACGACGATGACCTGCGCCGACTCGGCGAGGCGCGCCAGCCGGCGGCCGATCTCGGTGGCGGACGCTCCGCCCACGCCGGCGTCGACCTCGTCGAAGATGAACGTGGGGACCGGATCGGTGCCCGCGATGACGACCTCGATCGCCAGCATGACCCGCGACAGCTCGCCGCCCGACGCACCCTTGGCGAGCGGCCGGGGCTCGGTTCCGGGATGCGGCTGGAGCAGGATGGCGACCTGGTCGCGTCCGCTCGCGCCATACCCCGTCAGGTCGGCCGCTCCGTCGCGCTGCGTCACCTCCACCACGATGCGCGCGTCGGGCATCGCAAGGGCCGCCAGCTCTGCGGTGACCGCCTCGGACAGCCTCTCGGCTGCGGCGGCGCGCTCGGCGCTGAGCCCTGCGGCCAGTTCCACCACCAGTGCCGCGTCGGACTCGACCTCGCGCGCCAGCTCGCCGATGCGGTCGGCGTCGCCATCGAGCTCCAGGAGGCGCAGGCTGCCCGTCTCGAGCGTGCCGATGACATCCTCGAGCGTCGGGCCGTACTTGCGGGTGAGGCCGGCCAGCTCTGCGCGCCGCTCCTGCACGACCTCGAGCTCGCGCGCGCCCTCCGCATCCAGAGTGGCCAGGTAGGTCGACAGCTGCGCGGCGATGTCGGAGATCAGATAGTTGGCCTCGGCGACCGCATCCGCCATCGGTTGCAGGGCGGCATCGTGCGGCGAGACGCGTTCGAGCTGCCGCCGTGCGCTGTCGAGGAGTGCGAGCGCGTCCGCTCCTTCCGACTCCTCGGCGCTGAGCAGTTCGCGCGCAGCGGCAGCGGCGAGTCGCAGGTCTTCGAGATTGGTGAGGCGCTCGGCGCGGTCGGCGAGCTCGTCGTCCTCGCCCGGCTGCGGCGCGACGGCCTCGATCTCGGCCATCGCGACCCGCAGGTCGTCGGCCTCCCGGGCACGGCGGTCCTGGTCGGTGACCAGTTCGTCCAGCTCGGCCCGGTTGTCGCGCCATCGGTAGTAGACCTGCTCGTACGCGCGGAGCGCCTCGGCGAACTCGGGACCCGCGAACCGGTCGAGTGCGGCACGCTGGGCGAGTGCGGATCGCAGCCGGAGCTGGTCGGACTGTCCGTGCACCACGACGAGCTGCTCGCCGAGCTCCGTCAGCACGGCGACGGGTGCGCTGCGCCCGCCGACCACCGCCCTCGACCGGCCCTCCGCCGACACCGAGCGGCTGAGAACGAGCTCCGCCTCCTCCGCGTCGATCGCATCCACATCGCCACCGGTGTCGCGCACGCGCTCCACCACCTCGCCGGCCGACGGCACGCGCCAGCGGCCCTCGACCCAGGCCTGGGTACTGCCGAGCCGGACAGCTCCGGTGTCGGCGCGCTCGCCGAGCAGCAGGCCGAGCGCCGACACCACCATGGTCTTGCCCGCGCCGGTCTCGCCGGTGATCGCCGTGAATCCCGGGCCCAGTGGGAGGGATGCGTCGGCGATGACACCCAGGTCTTTGATCGAGATCTCCTCGATGCCTCCGCGCACGTCAGTCACGGCCGGCCGGCCCCCTCCACCCCGTGACGGGGAGGTCGAACTTGTGCACGAGCCGGTCGGTGAACGGACCGGGATGCAGGCGTGCCAGCCGTACGGGGATGGGCGAGCGCCGGACGACGACGCGTGCGCCCGGCGGGAGGTCGAACGGACGCCGGCCGTCGCACCACAGGACCCCGGCGCCGCCGGTCCGGTCGAGCAGCTCGACCGCGAGCGACGAGTCGGCGTCGACGACGAGGGGACGTGCGAAGAGCGCGTGCGCGCTCAGCGGCACGAGAAGGAGTGCGGCGACGCCCGGCCAGACGACCGGTCCCCCGGCCGAGAACGAGTACGCCGTCGACCCGGTGGGCGTGGACATCACGACGCCGTCGCAGCCGAAGCTCGACATCGGCCGGCCGTCGACCTCGATGACGACCTCGAGCATCCGCTCCCGGCTCGCCTTCTCGACCGTGGCCTCGTTGAGCGCCCAGCTCTCGTACACGACCTCGCGCCCGACCTTGACCCGGGCGGACAGCGTCATCCGCTCCTCGACCTCGTAGTCCTTGGCCAGCCCCCGCGCGACGGCGGTCTCGAGGTCGTCGCGCTCGCTCTCGGCGAGAAAGCCCACATGGCCGAGGTTCACGCCGAGGAGCGGAGCCGAGCATCCACGCACCAGCTCGGCAGCGCGCAGGATGGTGCCGTCGCCGCCCAGAACGATCACGAGCTCGAGCTCGCTCGATGCCACATCGTCGCCGAGCACGGCCACCCTCTCGAGCGAGGGATCCGCCTCCAGCAGGTCTCGGCGCTCGTCGGCGCTCAGCACCGGGACGACGCCCGCGGCGAGCAGTTGCCGGGACACCCGGACGCCCGCCTCGAGGGAGTCCTGACGACCGGTGTGCGCGACGACGAGGATGTACCGCGTCGCTGCACCCATCAGTGTCACGTTCCCTCCTGTCGTAAGCCGTCCTCCCATTCTGTCGGTTTTCCGACGGCGGGCCACGCCACGCCACCGGTTTGTGGAGAACGTTCACCTAGCGCGAAAGGCGGACGACCTCTTCGCTCAAGCCGGACGGGTCGGGCGCGCCGGCCCGCAGCCACGCCAGGAACTCCCGGTTGCCGTGGCCTCCCGCGATGGGCGACGCGATCAGCCCGGCCGTACCCAGACCCGCGTCATGAGCCGCCCAGAGCACGTCGGAGACGGCATTGGCGCGCAGCCCCGCATCCCGGACCACGCCCTCCCGGATGCCCTGCCTGCCCACCTCGAACTGCGGCTTGATCAGGAGGACGAAGTCCGCGCCCCCGGTCGCCGTCGCCACGAGAGCGGACAGCACCTGGGTCAGCGAGATGAAGGAGAGGTCGGCCACGACGAGGTCCGGGCGGACATCGCTCCCGGTGAGCTCGCCGAGCGCCTCCGCTGTGAGGGAGCGGACGTTCACGCCCTCGTACGACTCCAGCCGCTCCTCCCCCGCCAGCGCGGGAGACAGCTGGCCGTGCCCGAAATCGACCGCGATGACCCGGGCGGCCCCGCGCTCCAGCAGCACCTGGCTGAAGCCACCCGTGGATGCTCCCGCATCCAGTGCGACCCGGCCCGCCGGATCGACGCCGAAGGCATCGAGCGCGGCGATCAGCTTGTGCGCGCCGCGGCTCACGTAGTGGTCGGCGCCGGCGATCCGCAGCTCCTGCCCGTCACCGACCTTCGCGGACGGGCGCAGCGCCGGCCGGCCGTCGATCGTCACGAGGCCGTCGGCGATCAGCGCGGCCGCATGCGACCGGGATCGGGCCAGGCCGCGCTCGGCGAGCGCCACATCCAGCCGGCGGTCAGCTCCGGCCATGCTCGTCGTCGCCCTCCAGCGTGCGTCGCAGCTGTTCGTGGAGGTGCGCGTACGCGTCCGCGCGCGCCTCCAGCGGCTGCTCCTCGATCACGTCGAGACGGGCGACGAGGCCGTCCTCTCCTGCCGGAGCCGGGCGTGCCGCCGAGGGCGCTGCCGCCGACTGTTCCGCCGGCGCCGGGGCTGTCAGCGGGGGCTGCTGTTCATCGGACATGGGTCAACGGTACGACAGGCGTGCAACAGTCCGCCCGTGTGCGGGCACCGTCCGCCCTCGTGTCGGTGCCTCCGTCACGGGGACGGCACGACGAAGACGCCGGCGAGCGTCTTCTTGCCGCGCCGCAGCACGACCATGTCGCCGGGAAGGATCGCCGAGCCGATGAGCTGGTCCGCGTCCTCCACCTTCGCGTTGTTGACGTACACGCCGCCCTGCGCCACAGCACGCCGGGCCTCGCCGAGGCTCGCGGTCAGCCCGGTGTCGGCGAGTGCCTGGGCGACCGTCGCCGAGGGTTCGGTGGTCGTGGTGTTCGGCAGCTCGCGAAGCGCGGCCTCGAGGGTGGTGGGGTCGAGGTCGGTCAGCTCCCCCTGGCCGAACAGGGCCTGGGAGGCGGCGATCGCGGCCTCGGTCGCCGCCACTCCGTGCACGAGCGACGTCACGTCGTACGCGAGGCGGCGCTGCGCCTCCCGCTTGAACGGCTCCTCGGCGACCTTGCGTTCCAGCTCCTCGATCTCTGCGCGGGAGAGGAACGTGAAGACCTTGAGCCGGCTGATCACATCGGCGTCGTCGGTGTTGAGCCAGAACTGGTACAGCGCGTACGGCGTGGTGAGCTCCGCGTCGAGCCAGATCGCGTTGCCCTCGCTCTTGCCGAACTTGGTGCCGTCGCTGTTGGTGATCAGCGGAGTCCCGATGGCATGGACGTGGACGCCCTCGACCTTGCGGATCAGCTCCGTCCCGCTGGTGAGGTTGCCCCACTGGTCGCTGCCGCCGGACTGCAGGACGCAGCCGTACTGGCGGTAGAGCTCGAGGAAGTCCATCCCCTGCAGGATCTGGTAGCTGAACTCGGTGTACGAGATGCCCTCGTCGGAGTTGAGGCGCGCGGCGACCGCGTCCTTCTTCAGCATGGTGCCGATGCGGAAGTGCTTGCCGATCTCGCGGAGGAAGTCGATCGCCGAGAGGGGGGCGGTCCAGTCGAGGTTGTTGACCAGTCGCACGGCGTTCTCGCCCTCATCGCTGAGGAAGCGGGTGACCTGCGCCTGAAGCGCCTGGACCCACTCGGCGACCGTCTCCTTGGTGTTGAGGGTGCGCTCGGCGGTCGGCCGCGGGTCGCCGATGAGACCGGTGGACCCGCCCACCAGTCCCAGGGGCTTGTGGCCGGCCAGCTGGAGGCGGCGCATGGTGAGCAGCTGGACGAGGTTGCCGAGGTGGAGGCTCGATGCCGTCGGGTCGAAGCCGCAGTAGTACGTGATCGGGTCGCCGGCCAGGAGCTCCTTGAGGGCGGCCTCGTCCGTGGACACATGGATGAGGCCGCGCCACTTCAGCTCGTCCCAGACGTCGTCGAAGGACGCGTCGTTGGTCTGCGCCGCGAGGCGGCCTCCGGCGGTGGTCTCCGCGGAGGGGCGCTGGTCGCGGAAAGGGGCGATTTCGGACACCTGCTCAGGCTATCAGCGGGGCGTCGGCACCCAGGTCCGCGCTGCTGTCGGGAGGTCCGGGCGGGAGCAGCGCACCGGTGTATCAGGCCCATAGCCCTGATCTCGTTGAAATCAGGGCTGCAGACCTGATACGATGTAGGTCAGGCCCGCAGACCTGATGACGACTGAATCAGGGACTGAGACCTGATGAAAGGAGGCGGCGTGTTCGTCATAACAGCCGACCAGGTGGACAGCACGCAACGCGCCGACATCGTGGGACGCACCCTGGAGAGCATCGGAGAGCAGTTCGGCGACCGCCTCGCCCTGCCGCCGGACCGGAACGCGGGCGACGAGATCCAGGCACTCACGCCGGACGCCGCAACGACGCTCGACCTCGTCCTCACCCTCACCCGGGAGCGCGCGTGGAGCGTCGGCCTCGGGATGGGCGGTGTCCGGACGCCCCTGCCGCGCAACACGCGGGAGGCGACGGGCGACGCGTTCGTCGCGGCGCGCACGGCGGTCACCCGGGCCAAACGCACGCCGGCCCGGTTCGCCGTGGACGGCGTCGCCGATCCGGAGTCCGCCGCCGACGTGGAAGCCGTCCTGACCCTGCTGCTCACCCTCCGCGAGAGTCGCACTCCGGCCGGCTGGGAGCTGTACGACCTGGTGGCCTCGGGCCTCACCCAGGCGGACGCGGCTGCGCGCCTCGGGATCTCGCCGCAGTCCGCCAGCGATCGCGCCCGGGCGGCCGGCCTCCGTGTCGAGCTCGCTGCGCTGCCCGCCCTGACTAGGCTGTTGGCACGCGCGGACGCCGCACAGGCCGAAGCGGACACCCCAACCGGATGACCGTCGAGGAGGACGCATGACCAGCTGGCCGCCCACACCGGTGCTGGTGACGCAGATCGTCCCGCATGCTCTCTGGGCACTCGCGCTGCTCCTGCTCCTGGCATCCCTCGGCTGCATCATCGCGACCATGCGCACGCCGCGCCGGCCACTGG
>JBQCCO010000221.1:0-21539 GCA_051962155.1 Leifsonia sp.
TTTGCTCGTATCGTCTTCCTCCTGGGTTCGTCGTCTGCTTTATCTCCTTGATCACGGGTTCATTCGTCCTGTCTCGGATTCGTGTCCTTCGAAAGGACGCCTTGTGAGTGCGCTAGGTTCGCGACGTGAACGCTTCTGAGCCGGGGAGCTTGCCCGTATGGCGATCGTGAGCGGAGGGATCTTCTCTGAGCATGGGGCCGCTCTCGAAGCGCACAAGATAATTTCGCGGGAGATCTCGCGATTTGCGCCTCCCGAAAGCGAGAACGACTACGTCGTCGACATCGCGTTCATCACCGGGCGGCACTATGGCCCCGACGAATTCCCGTTGGGAGCTTCGGCGGGTCCTGTAGGTCGGACGCAGCGGCGTTTCATCGTGTGGCATCGCCTTCCGGAGGGCCTCGAAGATCCGAGCGAGGTCCGAGCCTGGTTCGCGACGGAGCTCGTCGAGACAGAGTCACTCGTGCGCGATTATCTTCCGCGCAGGTCGAAGGCCTATCCCGCCGCAGCGCTTGCGGGCGAGATTCGTGCTCTGCGAGAGATGCTTGGTTCTGCAACCGCAGCGACAGGTCGACCCCGCGCCCGCCATGACTCGATCTAGAGAGGTGGTCATGCACTTACTGGATCCCGGAACCATCATCCCCAATCTGATCGTCGGTCCGATCGTGGCGATCGGCGGCGAATTCATTGTTGTGTTCCGTCGCCAATTGCGGGACTGGGTGGTCTCATCCGAGGCTCGCTGCCGCGTACCGCAGTTTGTGAGGCGTCAGGGCTCCAGCGCGATTGCGGCCGCTGTGGGATCGAATCAGCCGTTTCGGAGCGTGTGATTCCTTAACCAGATCTTCGTTCGACTGCGATCGGTACGGTCGCTGGGGCTGAGTCACATGGCATTGAACATGACGTCATTGCAGCAGTGCTGGGACTTTCGATACGCTGAAGGCACCACATCCCCCACGCCTCTCGCAGAAGCGCAACCCGGGGATTTTCAGTGCCACGGGCGTCCTTGGGCAATCGGGCGAGCTTTGTCAGCGGTGACATAGACAAAACCTCTTCGCGAGGTGAAGAACAGCAGCAGCAGAACCGGGATGCTGTTGAGCGCCGCTGTGATCGCCTGGGAGCTCGCCCGCAGCTCGTGATCGCCTACCGCGATTCTTCGTAATGCACGTCGGCCTTCGGGTGAAAAGCGCCATGCGAAGTCGCCTTCGTTCGGGGTCCAGAGTTCGCGCCAGAGGCTCTCATGGTTGCGGCCGAGCGGCCTGTCTCTCGATTCCGCGCTTAGGAGGCAGCCGCCTGCGCCACGGAATGCGAAGCCGCCTGCCGCTGGCAGGTTCACTTCCGGGCGAGCACGAAGCCCTGGCTGTGCTTTTCGGTTCTTCTAGGCGCGCGGATAAGGGTGGCGTCGGTACTCAGTCCGGCTGCGGCCAGCGCCTCCGCGACGGAGGGGGAGTGGTGGAGGAACGCCGTCAACTCGATCGGCTGCCCATAGGGGTTCTTGATCGTCCGTTCCCCTCTTCCTTCTTGGTAGCCGAGGAGGAGGACACCCCCGGGCCGCAGGACGCGTCGGAACTCGGCGAAGATCGTCCTCAGCGCGTGCGGGGGAGTGTGGATGATGGAGTACCAGGCGAGGACACCGTCGAAGGTGCCGTCGGCGTAGGGCAGGGCGGCGAAGTCCGCCTGGACCAGATCCGCGTCGACTTCGAGCTTCTTCGCTTCGGCGAGCATGTTGGCGGACAGGTCAGTTCCTGCGAGCGTCAGTGACGCATCCTTACCCCGTAGGTAGGTGAGCATGCGTCCGGTGCCACAGCCAACGTCCAAGACCGCTGATGCGTCAGGTAGTTGCGCGACGAAGTGATCGATCATCGCCAGGTCGATTCCGGCTTCGAAACTGGTGTCCGGGAGGCTCTCCGCGTAGGCCGAGGCGGCGGCGTCGTATCCGGCACGGGTCTGTGCGGCGAGTCGATCGTCCATGCGTTCAGGGTAGGTACCGATGGAGTCGGTTGGATGGAGCATTCGCCAGTGTCACGGTTCCGCTGTCGCGAACCCGGGTGACTGAAACCGAGCGCGCGCCGTGGAGGCTAGCGCGACCCGATCTGCGAGCCGGCCAGCGAGTACCCGCCGTTCGCATTGGGTGACGGCTCCGGCTCGTCAAATCGCGCATTCGGCTTGCCGGGCAGGCTTTCCGCCGGGAGGCGCAAACGGCGCGCCACGATGATGGCCGTCACCGCGGCCGCGAACAGCACCACGCCGCTCGCTACGAGCAGCCAGCCGATGGCCTCACCTCTGGTCAGCATCACGATGCCCCACGGGCCGGTCAGCCACGCTCCCACTCCGGTCAGGATCGCCAGCACGACCAGGAGCCTCACGCTCCGGCGTCGCCGCTCGTCCCGTTCGAGGTCCGCCATCAGTGCGTTCATACCCCACCCCCGGATCCCCACGCTACTGGCGAGGCATCCGGCCAGCAAGCCTCGATGCCGTCGCGATCGCGGAATACTCCGCGTTCCACCCCAGCGGGCCAGCGACCTGTCCGATACGATGGTGGGAGCGAAGGGGAGTATCCCGGACGGTTCCGCAGGCAGGTTGCTGCAGGGGCCGGCGCTGTGCACGTCATCACGGTCCGCGAAGCAGTGGGCCCGGGCGCAGTGGCACCGAAAGGTGCGGGAGAGACTTTCGGCGATGTCCGACGCCCTTCGAAAGGTCCCTCGTGGAAACTGTTCTGCCCCTCTGGTTCGAGGTCGGCTCCCTGGTCGTTCTGCTGCTGATCCTCGCGGCCGACCTGCTGATCATCTTCAAGCGGCCCCATATTCCGGGTCCGCGCGAGTCGACACTGTGGGTGAGTTTCTACGTCGCGCTGGCGCTGGTGTTCGCGCTCCTGATGCTGCTGATCGGGGATGCCGAGCACGCCGGGCAGTTCCTCGCCGGCTGGCTGACGGAGTACAGCCTGAGCATCGACAACCTGTTCGTCTTCGTCATCATCATGGCCAGGTTCTCGGTGCCCCGGAAGTACCAGCAGGAAGTGCTGATGGTGGGCATCGTCCTGGCGCTGGTGTTCCGTGGAATCTTCATCGTGCTCGGCGCCGGACTCATCGCGAGCTTCAGCTGGATCTTCTACCTCTTCGGCGCCTTCCTGCTGTGGACCGCGTTCAACCAGGCCTTCCTCTCTCACGACGACGAGGGTGAAGCGGACTCGTGGTTCGTCCGGTTCGCGCGCCGGCATTTGAAGGTCTCGGACCAGTACGAGGGCAACAAGCTGCGCACGACAGTGGCCGGCCGGCGGATGTTCACACCGCTCGTCATCGTCTTCCTGGCTCTCGGGACGACGGACGTGCTGTTCGCGCTGGACTCCATCCCGGCGATCTTCGGCATCACCCAGAGCCCGTTCATCGTGTTCACGGCCAACGTCTTCGCGCTGATGGGCTTGCGCCAGCTGTACTTCCTCCTCGGCCACCTCCTCGACAAGCTCGTGTACCTCAAGTACGGGATCGCGTTCATCCTCGCCTTCATCGGCGTGAAGCTCGTGTTCCACGCGATGCACGAGAACCAGCTGCCGTTCCTCAACGGCGGGAACCACATCGAGTGGGCGCCGGACATCAGCACGTGGACATCCCTGATCGTCATCGTCGGCTCGATGTTCGTCGCCACCGTCGCAAGTCTGGTGAAGCTGAGGATGAGCGGCTCCAGCGTCGCCGAGGCCATCGGCGCGGACGATGCGGAAACGGCCCCGGCCGAGGAGCCCACCGAGAACCGTGCGCCATAGGATGGTCCGACACAGGCGCTGAGCTGCGCCGCCGGAGCAGGAGGATCGCCGCACATGAGTTCTCGCGTCGGGGTGACCGTCTGCAGCGACACGGGTGCGGTACGCCATGTGAACGAGGACAGCGCCCTCGCCGAGGACCCGGTCTTCGTCGTGGCCGACGGCATGGGCGGCCATGCGCGCGGCGACGTCGCCAGCAGGACCGCCGTGGAGAGCCTCGCCCGGACGCTGCAACCGGGCAGCCGTCCGACTCCCGACGAGGTGATCCGTGCGATCGACGAGGCCAACGCGGCGGTGCGCGCGCTGTCCGGTGCCGACGAGTCCGGCCCGGCCGTCGCCGGTACGACCCTGACCGGAATCGTCCGCGTCCGGGTTCCCGAACTGGCGGCGGAGCAGTGGATGGTCGTCAACGTCGGCGACTCGCGGGTCTACTCCTGGGACGGCGAGCGCCTGCGTCAGCTGACGGTCGATCATTCGGCGGTCCAGGAGCTGGTCGACGCCGGGCTCATCACCGAGGTGCAGGCCGCCATCCATCCGGAGCGGAACGTCATCACGCGCGCACTCGGCGCCGAGGACTTCGTGGATGCCGACTTCGAGCTGGTCGCCGAGGAGGGCCGGCAGGTCTTCCTCATCTGCTCCGACGGGCTCACGCGCGAACTGAGCGATCGCCGGATCGCGGAGGTCCTCGCGGCGGGCCACCCGGACCCGGCGGCGGCCCTCGTGGACGCGGCGAACGAGGCGGGCGGACATGACAACATCACCGTGATCCTGGTCGAATCCGTCATCGAGGAGACGCCGAGGGCGTGAGCCGGTCCCTGCCGCGCCGGCCGCGCAACCGGAGGGACCCTCAGCGCCGGATGGTACTCTGGGTGTGTGTACGCGGGTCTTCTCCTCCTTAGCCGCCGCGGCGAGTCCTAGTCATCAGGCCACCCTCGCCGCGGAGTCCGTCGACGGCTGATCCGTTCACACGCTAAGGAGTTCGTAAGAGAATGAGCACCCCCACCGGGCCGCTGACGCTGGCCGAGAAAGTCTGGAACGACCATCTGGTCGCCAAGGGCGAAGATGGTTCGCCCGACCTCATCTACATCGATCTGCACCTCGTCCATGAGGTGACGAGTCCGCAGGCCTTCGATGGCCTGCGAATGGCAGGTCGCCCGGTTCGCCGTCCCGATCTCACGATCGCGACCGAGGACCACAACACGCCGACGATCGGCATCGACCGGCCGATCGCCGACCTGACCAGTCGCACGCAGATCGAGACACTGCGCCGGAACGCCGAGGAGTTCGGCATCCGCCTGCACTCGCTCGGAGACATCGAGCAGGGCATCGTGCACGTCGTGGGCCCGCAGCTCGGCCTGACGATGCCGGGCATCACCGTGGTCTGCGGCGACTCGCACACGTCGACGCACGGCGCGTTCGGCGCGATGGCCTTCGGGATCGGCACGAGCGAGGTGGAGCACGTGCTCGCCACGCAGACACTCCCGCTGAAGCCGTTCAAGACCATGGCGATCACCGTCGAGGGCGAACTGCGCCCAGGTGTCACGGCCAAGGACATCATCCTCGCCGTCATCGCCAAGATCGGCACGGGCGGTGGGCAGGGCTACGTCCTGGAGTACCGCGGCAGCGCCATCCGCGCGCTCTCCATGGAGGGCCGCATGACGATCTGCAACATGTCGATCGAGGCCGGCGCTCGCGCCGGCATGGTCGCGCCCGACGAGACGACGTTCGCCTACCTGAAGGGCCGCCCGCACGCGCCGCACGGCGACGACTGGGATGAGGCGGTCGCCTACTGGAAGACGCTGCAGACCGATGACGACGCCGTCTTCGACGCGGAGGTGTACCTCGACGCCGCCGAGATCGAGCCGTTCGTCACCTGGGGGACCAATCCTGGTCAGGGCGTCTCCCTCAGCCAGACGGTGCCCGACCCCGCCACGATCGCCGACCCGAACGCCCGCGCCGCTGCCGAGCGAGCGCTGGAGTACATGGACCTCGAGCCGGGCACGCCGATGAAGAGCATCCCGGTGGATGCGGTCTTCATGGGCTCCTGCACCAACAGCCGCATCGAAGACCTGCGGGCGTTCGCCTCCATCATCAAGGGGCACAAGAAGGCCGACGGCGTGCGCGTCATGGTCGTCCCGGGCTCCGCCCGCGTGCGCATCGAGGCCGAGGCCGAGGGGATCGACAAGATCGTCGAAGAGTTCGGTGCGGAGTGGCGGTTCGCCGGCTGCTCGATGTGCCTCGGCATGAACCCCGACCAGCTCGCTCCGGGGGAGCGCTGCGCCTCCACCTCCAACCGCAACTTCGAAGGCCGCCAGGGCAAGGGCGGCCGCACCCACCTGGTGTCGCCCCTGGTCGCTGCGGCGACGGCGATCCGCGGGACGCTGTCGAGCCCGTGGGACCTCGAGCACGAAGGCGACGACACGCCGCAGGATGGCGGCACGCTGAACGCCATCGGAGAGAAGGTGGGCGCCTGATGGAGAAGTTCGAGACAGTCACCGGCACGGCGGTCCCGTTCCGCCGTTCCAACGTGGACACCGACCAGATCATCCCTGCGGTGTTCCTCAAGCGCGTCACGAAGACGGGCTTCGAGGATGCGCTGTTCCACGCCTGGCGCCAGGACCCCGATTTCATCCTCAACCGCCCGGAGTACCAGGGCGCGACGGTGCTCGTGGCCGGCTCCGATTTCGGGACGGGTTCGTCTCGCGAACACGCTGTCTGGGCGCTCCGCGACTTCGGATTCCGGGTGGTGCTGAGCCCGCGATTCGACGACATCTTCCGCGGGAATGCGGGGAAGCAGGGCCTTCTCACCGGGATCATCTCGGAGGAGGACGCCGAGCGCCTCTGGGAGGCGATCGAGGCGCAGCCGGGAATATCCGCCACCGTGGATCTGGTTGCCAAGACTGCGAGCGTGGGTGCAGTGACGGTGTCTTTCGAGATCGACGACTACACTCGCTGGCGTTTGCTCGAAGGGTTGGATGACATCGCTCTGACCCTGCGCGACGAGGCGCGCATCTCCGAATACGAATCGGGCCGCGCGAGCTGGCGGCCCACGACCCTCCCGGTGAAACTTTGAACTCTCTTCTTCAGGACGCTCAGGCGGCAGGAGCCCACGTCGGCCTCAAAGGCGATCGCATCACGATCAACGGCGGGATCCCGCTCCAGGGCCGCATCGAGATCCGCGGCGCCAAGAACTTCGTCACCAAGGCGATGGTCGCCGCGATCCTCGGCGAAGGCCCGAGCGTCCTGCGGAACGTACCCGACATCTCGGACGTCCGCGTAGTCCGCGGGCTGCTCGACGTGCACGGCGTCAAGGTGACGGACGGCGCGGAGGAGGGCGAGCTCCTGCTCGACCCGAGCGCGGTGGAGTCGGCGCACATGGCGGACATCGACGCGCACGCCGGATCCAGCCGTATCCCGATCCTGTTCTGCGGGCCGCTGCTGCACCGTCTCGGCGAGGCGTTCATCCCCGACCTGGGCGGCTGCCGGATCGGCGACCGGCCGATCGACTACCACCTCGAGGTGCTGCGCAAGTTCGGCGCAGTGGTCGACAAGCTGCCCAGCGGCATCCGGATGACGGCCCCCAACGGCCTCCACGGCGCCAAGCTGGAGCTCCCGTACCCGAGCGTGGGCGCCACGGAGCAGGTGCTGCTCACAGCGGTCCGCGCCGACGGCATCACCGAGCTCAAGGGCGCGGCCATCGAGCCCGAGATCATGGATCTCATCAACGTCCTGCAGAAGATGGGGGCCATCATCTCGGTCGACACCGACCGGGTGATCCGCATCGAGGGCGTCGATTCGCTCGTCGGTTACAGCCACACCGCACTGTTCGACCGGAACGAGGCCGCCAGCTGGGCGGCCGCCGCTCTGGCGACCGGTGGTGACGTCTTCGTCGGCGGAGCACGCCAGCCCGAGATGCTCACCTTCCTCAATGTCTTCCGCAAGGTGGGCGGCGCCTTCGAGATCAACGACGACGGCATCCGCTTCTACCACCCGGGCGGCGAGCTCAAGCCGGTCGTGATCGAGACGGATGTGCACCCCGGCTTCATGACGGACTGGCAGCAGCCGCTCGTCGTGGCACTGACCAAGGCGTCGGGCGTGTCGATCGTGCACGAGACGGTGTACGAGCAGCGCTTCGGCTTCGTGGATGCCCTCATCGACATGGGCGCGAAGATCCAGGTGCACAAGGAGTGCCTCGGCGGCCATCCGTGCCGTTTCGGCCAGCGCAACTTCAACCACTCCGCGGTCATCATGGGCCCGGTGGAGTTGAAGGGCGCCGACATCGAGGTCCCCGACCTTCGTGGCGGGTTCAGCCACCTGATCGCAGCACTGACGGCCGAGGGCCGGTCCACGGTGAGCAACGTCGGGATCATCAGCCGCGGGTACGAGAACTTCATCACGAAGCTGCAGTTGCTCGGAGCGGATTTCGTCCTCGAAGGCTGAGCCGCTCCGCCTTCATGCGCCGAGCCCGATGCTGTGTCACGGATAATGGGACGATGCCTGAATCCGATTCGCCCGTGAAGAAGCAGCGCTCCGAGAAGAGCCGTCCGTCGGTCTTCTGGGTTCTCGCCGGAATCCTCGTTCCGATCGGGAGCATGCTCGCCCGCTTCCGGATCGTGGACGCCGAAAAGCTGCCGCGCAGCGGCGCGTTCATCCTCGCGCCCAACCATTACAGCGAGATCGACCCGGTGATGATGGGCATGGTCGCCTGGAAGCTGGGGCGCCTGCCGCGCTTCCTGGCGAAGGAGAGCCTGTTCCGCATCCCCGTGGCCGGCTGGTTCCTGCGCCGGTCCGGGCAGGTCCCCGTCTCCCGAGGCGGGAACGCCCGGGGCGCTGCGCCGCTCGAGGTGGCGCAGAAGATCGTCGATGAGGGGCAGATCGTCGTCATCTATCCCGAGGGCTCGCTCACCCGCGATCCGGACATGTGGCCCATGCGCGGCAAGGCCGGCGCCGCCCGCATGGCCCTCGAGCACGACATCCCGGTCATCCCCATGGCGCATTGGGGCACGCAGCAGGTGATGGCGCGCTACGCGAAGAAGATCAGCTGGTTCCCGCGCAAGACGATCGACGTGAAGATCGGCGACCCGGTCGACCTTTCCGCCTTCCGGGGCCGGCCCCTCGACAACGCCACCCTGACCGAGGCGACCGCGGTCATCATGGATGCGATCACCGCGCTCCTGGAAGACCTCCGCGGAGAGAAGGCCCCTGCCCAGCGCTGGGACCCGTCGCAGCACAATCAGAAGGAGACCGGCCGCTTCGATGGCTAAAGCAGTGAAGGCTCCCATAGCCCGTCCCCGTCGCGTCGCCGTCCTCGGCGCCGGCAGTTGGGGGACGACGTTCGCGAAGATCCTCGCCGACGGCGGCTCCGACGTGGTGCTGTGGGCGAGGCGTCCGGAGGTCGCCCGCGAGATCAACGAGGTGAAACGCAACAGCGATTACCTCGAGGGCATCAACCTGCCCCGCAATCTGCGCGCGACTCCCCGTCTCGGCGAGGCGATTCAGGGCGCCGAGCAGGTGTTCGTCTCGATCCCCAGTCAGATGCTCCGCTCGAACCTCGAGGCGATGATCCCGTATCTGGGTCCGGAGACGGTGGTCGTCAGCCTGATGAAGGGTGTGGAGAAGGGCACGGGGCTGCGCATGAGCGAGGTCATCGCCCAGGGCCTCCCGATCGAGTTGGAACGGATCGCCGTCGCCTCCGGCCCGAACCTGGCGCTGGAGATCGCCCGGGAGCAGCCGACGGCCGCCGTGGTTTCGTCGGCGAGCCTGGAAACGGCGCAGGCCGTCGCGATGGCGGCCACGAACCGGTACTTCCGCAGCTTCGTCAACACCGACGTGATCGGCACCGAGTTCGGCGGGGTGCTGAAGAACCTGATCGCCGTCGCGATCGGGATCGTCGACGGCGTCGGCTACGGCGAGAACACCAAGGCCTCGATCATCACCCGCGGCCTGGTCGAGATGACCGACTTCGCGGTGGCGTACGGCGCTCAAGCCGAGACCCTGTCCGGGCTGGCCGGCCTGGGCGACCTGATCGCGACGTGCGAGTCCTCACTGAGCCGCAACAATACGGCGGGCCGGCTGCTCGGCCAGGGCTACGGCTTCCACGACGTGGTCAAGCAGATGAACCAGACGGCGGAGGGTCTCGCCTCCGTCGCGCCCATCCTGAGCCTTGCGGAGGCTCGCGGAGTGGAGATGCCGATTGTGCGTCAGGTGAGCCAGGTCCTCGCCGGTACGCTCGATCCGAGGGACATCGCACCGCATCTCACGACGGATTCGGACGAGCCGCAAGGCGAAAGGACAGTGGATGACGGACAGAGTCGCAGTCGCGCTTCTCTTTGGGGGTCGCTCAAGCGAGCATTCGATCAGTTGCGCGACGGCAGCCGGCGTCCTTGAGGCCATCGATCGCGACCGCTACGACGTCATCCCGATCGGCATCACGCGTGACGGCGCCTTCACCCTGCAGCCGGACGACGCCGCCCGCTTCGCGCTGAACGCCGAGAAGCTTCCCTCCGTCGAAGACAACGGCACGCGCATCCTGTGGCCGGACAGCGTCGCCACACGCGAGCTCACGGTGGTGGATGGGGACGGCACGCGCTCGTCGCTCGGCGCGGTCGACATCGTCTTCCCGATCCTGCACGGTCCGTGGGGGGAGGACGGCACGCTGCAGGGCATGCTCGAGCTCGTCGGGTTGCCGTACGTGGGCAGCGGCGTGCTGGCGAGCGCTCTCGGGATGGACAAGCACTTCACCAAGACCGTGCTGCTCCAGGCGGGGATCCCGGTCGCTCCGTGGCGCACCGTCTCGGCATACGAGTGGCGGACCGCGCCCGAGGCCGTCCGGACGGATGCCGATGCGTTGGGGCTCCCGGTGTTCGTGAAGCCGGCGCGCGCGGGCTCGAGCGTCGGCGTCACGAAAGTCTCGGACTGGTCGGACCTCGACGCCGCGATGGAGACCGCTTTCGCGGAAGACCACCGGGTGCTCATCGAGGCGATGGTGAGCGGACGGGAGGTAGAGATCGCGGTACTCGGGGGACGGCCGGGCGAACCGTCGCGCGCCTCCGTCGCGGGCGAGATCGTCGTCAACGGACGCGACTTCTACGATTTCGCAGCGAAGTACCTGGATGCTCCTGGCGTCGATCTGGTGTGTCCTGCCGACCTGACGGAGGCGCAACTCGGTGAGATGCGCGAACTCGCCGTGCGCGGCTTCGATGCGATCGGCGGCGAGGGCCTGGCCCGCGTCGACTTCTTCCTCACCGAGGTCGGTTTCGTCATCAACGAGATCAACACGATGCCCGGGTTCACTCCGATCTCGATGTTCCCGCGCTGCTGGCAGGAGTCGGGCCTGAGCTACCCGGAACTGATCGACGAACTGATCCAGGTCGGCATCGCCCGCGGCTCCGTCTGACGCGCCGTACGGCGCGGCCTGGCGCTCCGGCGTCGCGTCCCGCCTCGTCGCGTTAAGAGGACGGCGACGGCGTCGGCGTCGCGGAAGGCGTGGCTCCCGGGTCCGTGTCCAGGGTGGAGAGGCACTTCTGCGTCTGCTTCACGGTGGAGATCGCGCTCGCGAATTCGGGGAGCACCGCCGAGTCGGACACCCCGGCGACATGGTCGATGATGACTTCCGTCGCGGGCGTGCGGCCGAACGTCTGGTAGACGATCGTCTTGGCGGCCGGGTCCGTCATGAGCACCCAGTCCACGCCGTTCACGTCGACGCACGGTTTCGTGGTCGGTCCGATGGGCGGGACGCCGCAGCGCAGGATGACCGCGGTCGGGTCGCCCCAGGCGCCCGTCGCCTGGGCGTCGGTCTCCCTCTTGGCCTTGTCCGCGACGGTGTCGGGCAGGCGGACGCTGATCTCTGCGCATCCGCGGGCGTTCGCGTCCGGTGCGGGGTCGAGCGAGACCGTCGGCGCGCACCCCGCGAGGAGGAGCGCCGAGCCGGCCAGGAGCTGGGCCGGGAGGGTGGGGCGACGGGTTCTCATCGGTTTCAGGCTACCGTTTCAGATCATGGGAACTTCTGGGAACGTCGCGGCCGGGATCACGATCGGGGAGGCGTCGGAACGGGAGGCCCTCCGCCGCATCTTTCCGCGGCTCCCGCAGTCGGCGGCGACGCTCGTCGGTCCCGGGGATGACGCTGCGGTGCTGGCGGCACCCGACGGACGGTTCGTCGTCACGACCGACATGATGGTGCACGGGCCCGATTTCCGCCTGGCTTGGTCGGGGCCCGTGGATGTGGGCTGGAAGGCCGCCGTCACCAACCTGTCCGATGTGGCCGCCATGGGCGCCGTGCCCACCGCGCTCGTGGTGGCGATCGCCGCGCCTCCTCAGACTCCGGTCACGTGGCTCGAGGGCGTGGCCGACGGCTTCCGCCTCGCCTGCGAGCAGCTTCAGCCCGGCTGCGGTGTCGTCGGGGGCGACCTCTCCGTCTCGGCGACCCTCACGATCGCGGTGACCGCCTTCGGCGACCTCCAGGGCCGGGCGCCGGTTCTCCGCAGCGGCGCCCTCGCGGGTGACGTCGTCGCGGTCTCCGGTCCGCTGGGTCACGCCGCCGAGGGCTTGCGCCTGCTGTTCGCGGAGGCCGTGGATGCGGACGGCGAGCCGGATTCCGAGTGCTTTGCGGCCGTCGCGGCCGCGCATCCCGTGGCCGTCGCCGCCCAGCTCCGGCCGCGACCGCCGCTCGCCGATGGACCGCTCGCGGCGACCGCCGGAGCGACGGCGATGCTCGACCTGAGCGACGGGCTCGCGCTCGACGGGCGCCGTATCGCCGAGGCGAGCGGTGCCGCCCTCGATCTGGACTCCCGGGCCGTGGCGTCGGTCGTCCGCGACTGGGCCATACCGGCGTGGGACGCCCTCGGACCGGACCTGCATACGGCGCTCACCGGCGGCGAGGACCACGGGCTGCTGGCGACCTTCCCGCCCGGCCTGCCGCTTCCCGGAGGCTTCCGCCCGATCGGCGAGGTGCGCCGCGGTTCCGGCCTGCTCGTCGACGGCCGGCTCTTCGATGAGCGCGGCGGATGGGACCCCTACCTGGAGTGGGACGGCGGGCGCGGCTGACGGCTTCGGGGAGCCGGGACGCGGGGGAGGGCCGAAGCGCCGGTCACGCAGGGTCCCGCGTCAGCCAGAAGACGGCGGTCTCGCCGTAATTCTTCCGTCGTTCGAGGGTCAGCCCGTCGGGAAGCGCGGGCTCCGCGGTGCGGGCGCTGCGCTCCAGGCACACGACGGCGTCGTCCGGGAGGAGCGGCACGAGCGACCTGAGGACGAGGTGCAGCTCCGCATCCCCCAGATCGTAGGGCGGATCGAGGAAGACCACATCGAACGGGCCGGTCGCTCCGTTCAGGTAGGTCTGGACCGGGGTGGCGCGGACGTCGAGGGCCGGCAGGGTCCGACGCGCGGCTGCCGCCGCCGCTGTCAGCGCCGCGGCATTGTGCCGGCACACCTGTGCTGCGGCCGGGCTCTTCTCGACCAGCACGACGGAGGCGGCCCCGCGGCTCGCCGCCTCGAGGCCGAGCGCTCCGGAACCGGCGTACAGGTCGAGCACGCGTGCTCCGTGCACCGCATCCCGGGCATCCAGCGAGGAGAAGATCGCCTCCCGCACGCGGTCGCTGGTGGGACGGGTTCCGCTCTTGGGCACCTGCAGGGTCAGCGAGCCGGCGAAACCGGAGACGATTCGGGTCATGGCTCCAAGAGCCTAGCCGCGACGTGGGATGTGCCGCCAAGATATGCCCATGGAGGAACGCCTGGAGCAGGCCGAGCTGGACACGCTCTGGCTCCCCGGAGACCCGATCGCTTCGGCGGAACGACTGGCCGCTGCCGCGGCCGAACCGGACCGCCCGGAGGTCGTCCGCGCGGAGCTGGAGACGCAGCGCGCGCGTGCGCTCGGAGCACAGGGCCGACGTGCCGAGGCGGAGGCTCTGCTGGAGTCGCTCGAGCCCGCCGCAGGAGTCCTGGAGGTGCGGGTTCTGCTCGAACGCGGGCGTTTGCGGCTTGCAGGCGGACGCCTGATTGAGGCGATTCCCGTCCTGGAGGCGGCTCTGCGCGCAGCACGTCGCGACGCGGACGCCTTCCTCGCGATCGACGCGACGCTGGTGCTCGCCGAAGCCGATCAGGCTCACGCCGACCAGTGGATCGAGGAGGGCCTGTCGGAGCTTTCCGGCACGGACGACCCGCGTACTCGCCGATGGGGCGTCGCGCTGCACGAGCGGCGGGGCTGGACACGGCTGGCCGAGGGGGATGCACCGGCCGCCGTGGAGTCGTTCCGGCTGGCCTTCGAGTTCGCGCGGGCGTTCGGTACGGACGACCTGCGGTTCGCCGCCGAGTGGGCGCTCGCGCGCTGCCTACGCGAACTCGGGCGACCGAGTGAGGCCCTGGAGATCCAGCGCAGGCTCGCGGCCGAGCGCCCCGAGGAGCCGGCGGTCGCCGCTGAGCTGGCAGCGCTCACCGCCCAGGACGGCGCGTCCACCGGCGCGGCCGCTGACGAGACGTCGTCGGAGGAGGCGCATACCATCGACTCATGACCTCGATCCCCGCCCCGGCCGGTCCCGGCTCCGCGGAGGCCGGCGCCGTGAGCCTCGACTCGCGGTTGACCGGCGTGCTCGGCGGCCGCACGGCCTCGGCGTTCGAGAAGGCGTTCGGGATGCGCACGGTCGCCGATCTTCTCAGTCACTATCCGCGCCGCTACGCCAAGCGCGGCGAGCTGACGGCGCTCGCGAACCTGCCCCTCGATGAGAACGTCACGATCATCGCGGAGGTCATCCGTGTGCAGGAGCGGCCGATGCGGGCACGGCGCGGCAGCATCCTCGAGGTGAAGATCACGGACGGCGAGGGGATCCTGACACTCACCTTCTTCAACCAGGCCTGGCGCTCGAAGGAGCTCGTCCCCGGCGTCCGCGGGATCTTCGCGGGCAAGGTCTCGGCTTACCGCGGGGCGCTGCAACTCGCGCATCCCGATTACGAGCTGTTCGAGCCGGACTCCGAGAATGCGGTGAGCCCGGGAAGCTCGGCCGCCAAGGAGTGGGCGCAGACGCCCATCCCGATCTATCCGGCGACGGGGACGATCGCCAGCTGGCAGGTGCAGAAGGCGGTCGGTCTGGCGCTCGACGCACTCGGAGTGATCGCCGATCCGGTCCCGGACGAGGTCGTCGTGGAGCGCGGACTGATGCCGTACCGGGAAGCCGTGGAGGGCATCCACCGGCCGCAGAAGGATGCTCAGTGGCAGCGCGCGCGGGACACCCTGCGATTCCAGGAGGCGTTCGTCCTGCAGGCAGCTCTGCTGCAGCAGCGGGCGGCGGCGCGGGCCGTCGCCGCGACGCCCCGGGAGGCGGTCCCGGGAGGACTGCTGGAGCGTTTCGACGCTGCGCTGCCGTTCTCGCTCACCGGCGATCAGGATGCGGTCGGACGCGAGATCGCGCAGGACCTGGCGGGCACCGCCGCCATGCACCGGCTGGTCCAGGGCGAGGTCGGCTCCGGCAAGACACTCGTGGCGTTGCGGGCCATGCTCGCCGTCGCGGACTCGGGTGGCCAGTCGGCCCTGCTGGCGCCGACGGAGGTGCTGGCGGCGCAGCATCTGCGGTCCATCGCGGCGATGCTCGGGCCCGACCTCTCCGCCCAGCTCATGCCGACCCTGCTCACCGGTCAGCTCTCGGCGGGGGAGCGGAAGCGCGCCCTGCTGCGGACCGTCTCGGGGCAGGCCAGGATCGTCGTCGGGACGCACGCGCTGCTCGGCGACGCGGTCACCTTCTTCGACCTGGGGCTCGTGGTCGTCGACGAGCAGCACCGCTTCGGCGTGGAGCAGCGGGAGGCCCTGCGCGCCAAGGGCGGGACGCCGCCGCATGTCCTCGTTTTGACGGCGACCCCCATCCCGCGCACGGTGGCGATGACCGTCTTCGGCGACCTGGACGTGTCCACGATCGCGCAGCTGCCGGCCGGCCGGCAGGGCATCGAGAGCTTCGTCGTCCCGCTGGCCGACCGCCCGGGCTGGGAGCGCCGCATCTGGGAGCGCGCGTCGGAGGAGATCGGCAAGGGACGCCAGGTGTTCGTCGTCTGCCCGGCGATCTCGGGCAAGGATGCGGAGGACGACGGCGAGGAGCCGGAGCCAGACACACCGACTGCAGGCGAGGAGGGCGCGCCCGCCCGGCCGATCGCGAGCGTCGAGGCGGTAGCGGCGCAGGTGCGCGCCGACCCGCTGTTCGGCGAGACGCGGATCGGGGTGCTGCACGGCCGCTTGCCCTCCGACGCCAAGGACGAGGTCATGCGCGGCTTCGCCGCCGGCACCCTCGACCTCCTGATCGCCACGACGGTGATCGAGGTCGGCGTGGATGTCCCCAACGCCTCGGCCATGGTCGTCCTGGATGCCGACCGCTTCGGCGTGTCGCAGCTCCACCAGCTCCGTGGCCGCGTCGGCCGGGGCGGCATCCCCGGGCTCTGCCTCCTCGTGACCGCCGCCGAGCAGGGCAGCCTGGCCCGCGAGCGGGTGGAGGCGGTGGCCGCCACGCTCGACGGCTTCGAACTGGCGAACATCGACCTCGAACTGCGCCGGGAGGGGAACGTGCTGGGCAGCAGGCAGTCGGGCGGCCGCTCGTCTCTGCGGCTGCTGCGCGTCGCCACGGACGGCGAGCTCATCTCCGAGGCGCGGGTCGCGGCGGTGGAGACGCTGGAAGGCGACCCCGCCCTGTCGCAGCACCCGGCGCTCGGCGCCGCACTCGCCCGTCGGCTGGACGAGAGCGAACGCGCCTTCCTCGGCAAGTCCTAGCCCCTGCCACCCCGCGGAGGCGCTGGGCCGCGTCCGTGGAGTGAAACGGTTTGGTAACGGATTCACAACGAAATGCCGGGATGCCCGGGATAGTCTGGAGGTCTATGAACAGGATCGCCGTTGTCCCTGGATCGTTCGACCCGGTCACCCTCGGGCACCTCGACGTGATCGAGCGTGCCGCCGGCCTGTGGGACGAGGTCCACGTGGTGGTGGTCCACAACCCGGACAAGTCGGCTCTGCTGCCCATCGCACAGCGGGTGGCCCTGCTCGAGCGCTCGATCGAGGACGCGGGAATCGTCGGCAGGATCGTCATCGCCTCCTGGACGATGGGCCTGCTCGTGGACTACTGCACCGACGTGGGGGCCCACGTCCTGGTGAAGGGCATCCGCTCGCAGGTGGACGTCGCCTACGAGACGCCGATGGCGATCGTCAACCGTCACCTGGCGGACGTCGAAACGGTCTTCCTGCTGCCGAACCCGGCGAACGCGCACGTCTCGAGCTCTCTGGTGCGCCAGGTGTCCGCTCTGGGCGGCGACGTGAGCCCGTACGTGCCGCCGGTCGTGCACGAGTACCTCCAAGACACCTAGGACGGCGACCATGAACAGTTACGCGACGCGTCAGCCGACCGAGTCCTCCGTCGCGCCGGTCGAGGAGACGGTCGCAGCGCCCGGCATGGAGCTGGACGAGTTGCGGCGTGCCGCGGACCAGATCACCGCGAACGTCGAGTCCGTCATCGACGGCAAGCACGAGGCCGTTCAGACCGCGCTGGTCGTGCTGCTGGCCGAGGGCCACCTGCTCATCGAGGATGTCCCGGGCGTCGGAAAGACCATGCTGGCGAAGTCGCTGGCGAAATCGGTCGACTGCAGCGTCAGCCGCATCCAGTTCACCCCCGACCTGCTGCCCAGCGACGTGACGGGCGTCTCGGTGTACAACCAGGCGGAGCGGCGGTTCGAGTTCAAGCCCGGCGCCATCTTCGCGAACATCGTGATCGGCGACGAGATCAACCGGGCGAGCCCGAAGACCCAGTCCGCCCTGCTGGAGTGCATGGAGGAGCGCCAGGTCACCGTCGACGGCTCGACCTATCCTCTCTCCGCTCCCTTCATCGTCGTCGCGACGCAGAACCCGGTCGAGATGGAGGGCACCTACGCCCTCCCGGAGGCGCAGCGCGACCGCTTCATGGCCCGTATCGCGATGGGGTACCCGGACGAGGACTCGGAGCTCGCCATGCTGACCACCCGGGACACCTCGAGTCCGCTCTCGCGCATCCGTCCTGTCGTCAGCACCGAGGAACTGCGGGCCATGATGGTGACCGCGCGGAACGTCTTCGCATCCACCCCGGTCAAGCAGTACGCGGTCGACCTGGTGCGCGCGACGCGGGAGGACCGCGATCTCCGGCTCGGCGCCAGCCCGCGCGCCACCCTGCAGCTCATCCGCGCCGCGAAGGCGATGGCTGCGCTCGCGGGCCGCGACTTCGTGCTGCCGGACGATGTGGATGCGCTGGCCGTCCCGGTGCTCGGCCATCGCCTGCTCCCGACCAGCCGGGCCCTCGGCCACCACCACGAGAGCGCTCCGGTCATCGCCGACATCGTCCGGCGGATCGTCGCATCCACGCCGGTCCCGCTCGGCTCCGGCGCAGTGAGTCCGACAGGCCGCTAGCATGCCCGCCCGCGGTCGCGCCTCTTCGCCGCTGAAGCGGCCGCGCCCGACGGCGCGCGGCTGGACGCTCGGCGGCATCGGCGTGGTGGCGCTCGTCGCCTCCGTGATCCTGGGCCGCACGGACGTGCTGTTCGTCGGCGTCTTCCTCACGGTGCTCCCGCTCGCGGCGATGATCTCCGTCACCATCGACCGTCCCCGCCTCACCGTGGCCCGCGCATTCCATCCCGACGTGGTCGGGGTGGGGGAGCAGGCCACCATCGTGACGACCGTGCGCAACGAGTCCCCGAGACCCAGCCCGGCGGCCGGCTGGCGGGAGTCGGCGCCACCGGCGGTCGGAGTGCAGCCGCCTGCGCCGTTCCCGCGACTCGGTGCCCACCAGGTCGACGGTGGTCTCGGTCGCGACACGGTCGTGCTGCGACAGGATGTGGTGCCGGACCGGCGCGGCGCGCATTCCGTCGGCCCGCTCGTGGTGAGCCGTGCCGATCCGTTCGGCATCGCGTACGCGGAGTACGCCGTCGGCCAGCCCCGGCTGCTCCTGGTGACTCCGCAGGTCCGGCCGCTGGCCCGGGGAGTGCTGGATGTGGCGCACAGCGAGGGCACGGAGCACGAGTTGCTGCGGCACAGCATCCCGAGCGCCGACGAGTTGATCGCGCGCGAGTACCGCCCAGGCGACCCGCTTCGGCGCGTCCATTGGCGCGCCACGGCCCGGCACGATCAGCTGATGGTGCGGCAGGAGGAGCAGCGCAGCAATCCCGAGGCGTGGATGCTGATGGACACGCGCCCGGCGCCCGTTCGCCCCCAGGGGCAGGACGACGTCGCCGACGACGAGTTCGAGACGCTCGTCGATCTCGTCGCCTCGATCGGAGTCCACCTGCTCGACGAGGGCTTCGCCGTGAGTGTCGTGGAGACCGGCGATCGCCAGCTGACGGGCCGCAGCGGCGCCGGGCGCACGGGGACGCTGGGCGCGACGACCGCGACCTACGACGTGAGCACCGCCGACCGGATGCTGCTCGCCGACCTCGCCGCGGTCGAGCCCGCAGCCACCCAGCGGGATGACGCGGTGGTGGAGCTCGGCGCCGGCCTCCGCCGCGCCGGGCGGGCGGTCCCGGTGTTCGTCGTGCTCACCGGAGCTCCACCCGCCGAGCTCGGCGCACTGGCCGCGCTGCGGTCGATGGGAGACCCTGCGGTGGCGTTCGTTGCGGCGTCGCAGCCCGCCGAGACGGCGGAGGTCCTCGCCGACGCCGGCTGGCTCTGCGTGACGTACGCCGCGGGCGAGGATCCGGCCGCATGCTGGCAGCGCGCCCTGCAGCGCCACCGGGCGGGGGTGCTGTCCGGTGGCGACTGAGTCTCTCGTATTCGCGGTGCCGCAGCTCGCGGGGCGACGTAGGTCCGGCTACTGGCGGATCACCGGGGCACTCCTGTTGCAGGTGCTCGCGCTGAGCTATGCGCTGTCGGGGCTCATCCAGGGCTTCGGGTGGTGGTTGGGACTCGTGTCGGCGGCAGGACTGGTGCTCGTCACCGGGGCCGCGCTGCGAAACCTCGGAGTGCCGCGGGGCGTCGTTCCTCTGCTCCTGCTTGTGGAGTCGGCCGCGGTCATGACGGCGACGTTCGGGCACGGCACCGGGCTCCTCGGCCTCATCCCGACTCCCGCGACGTTCGTCAGCTGGGGTCAGTACCTGCAGCAGGCGATGCTGTCGATCTATCAGCAGGGGACGCCGGCCGAAGCGCTGCCCGAGTTCCTGTTCCTTGTGGTCGGCGGGGGATGCCTGGTGGCGCTGATCCTCGACACCGTCGCAGTGGCATTGCGTGCGCCGGCCTTCACTGCACTCGGGGTCGGCGCCGTGCTCGTGGTGCCTGGGGCGCTCCTCGGCGACGGCCTCGAGCCGATCTCGCTGGCCGCGTCCGCCGCGGCCTATCTGTGGCTGCTGCGCTGCGACGTCCGCACCCGGAGGCCCGGGACACCGCGGTCGGGCGCTGCCCTGTCCGTCGGCGCCGCGGCTGTCGCCATCGCCGTGGTCCTCGGCGGAACGGCACCCGGGTTCGAGGCGGGCGGAGCCACTTCCTTCACCGCGGGCGGCATCTCTATCGGCGGAACCGTCACGCCGCTCGTCGACCTCGGGAAGGACCTGCGCCGGCCTGCAGCCGTCCGTGCCCTGACCTACACGACCTCGGCGGCGAACGGTCAGTACCTCAAGCTGGCCTCCCTCGATCAGTTCACCGGCTCCGTCTGGAAGCACCGCGAGCGCGACACCAACAGGCTCGGCGACGGCGTCAAGATCGGCCCCGTCGCGGGGCTGTCCAAGCAGGTGAAGACGGCGAAGATCACGACGACGGTCGCGATCGAGAACATGACGAGCCGCTGGCTTCCGACGCCCGCGCCCGTCCAGTCGGTGAAGGGCCTGAACGGCACATGGTCCTGGGATCCGGACGATCTGACGATCGGTGGGATCAACGCGACGACCCAAGGACAGCGTTACACCGCGACGAGCCTCATCCTGGAACCGACCGCCGACCAGCTCAAGGCTGCCGGCGGGTTGGTCCCTGCGGGGGTGCTACGCGACCTGTTCCTCCCGTCCGACATGCCCCCGATCATCGAGCAGACGGCCCTCACGGCGACCAAGGACGCGATCACCGAATACGACAAAGCGGTCGCACTGCAGGACTACTTCCGCGACAACAGTTTCGTCTATTCGACCCAGACGCCGCTCAAGCAGGGGTATGACGGCGATGGTGCACGCGTCATCGCCCGGTTCCTTCAGGTGAAGAGCGGATACTGCGTGCATTTCGCCTCGGCGATGGCGCTCATGGCGCGGACGCTGGGAATCCCGTCGCGGGTGGCGGAAGGCTACCTGCCCGGTGCGAACAGCGGAGGCACGGCCACGAACCCCGGCGAGTACACGGTCACCAGCGACGATCTGCACGCCTGGCCGGAGCTGTACTTCGCCGGCGTCGGCTGGGTGCCGTTCGAGCCGACGGTCGGTCGCGGCACCGTTCCGGATTACACCCGCCCCCTGACCGGGCCGGCCGCCCCGGCGCCCGCCGCGGGCGCCACATCGGGAGCAGCGCCACGGGCCCTGACGCCGACGGACCCGGCCAATCTCAGCGGCTCCGCGACGCCGAACGCGACCTCCGCCGCGCAGCCGCTCGCGACCGGGATCGGCACGGCGATCCTCATCATCGCGGCGCTGCTGGTCCCCGCGGTGTGGCGCAGGATCCGGCGACGGAGGCGACTGCGCGAGCTGAGCGACGAATGGGGAGGCGCATCCCTCGTCTGGGACGAACTGCGCGACACGGTCAGCGCACGCCTTAGTCTCATCGCTATCGGGCCGTGGCGTTGAGTCGATAAAGATAAAGCCGAACGCCGACGGGGAGACCAAGACCGTTCGTGGTGGCGCCATG
>JBQCCO010000222.1:0-3508 GCA_051962155.1 Leifsonia sp.
CGCCCCGGCCCCCGGCGCGCGCCCCTCACTGCGCCGTGGTGCTGGTTGTTGCAGCCGACACGCCGAGCGCGGGTGCAACAACGAGCACCTCGGCGAAGGGACACGCGCACCTGGACGAAGCGCGCGAGCGTCTGGACGGGCGCCCTAACGGCCAGGCGTCCGAACGGCCAGCCGCCAGGGCGCACGGCCCGAGCGACGCCGACCGTCACGGCACCGGGGCCAGGTCCACCTCGTCCGCTATCGCTTCGAGTGCGGACGGGAGCGACGGGAACGTCGTCCCGTACACCAGCCCCGAGGGGCCTGCGGCGGTCCACGCCTCCCCGCCCTTGCTGACCCGCCCCACGAGGTAGCGCCGATGTCCGCCTCGGGCCTGCCGCTGCGCGAGCGGCAGCGTGAGCGGGAACGCGTAGACGTCGCCCTGCGGGCTGACGACCAGCTCCCAGCGGGCGCGGCCCGGGCTGAACTTGCTCGTGAAGATGCGGGACATGATCGATCGTTTCTACCGCGCCCGCACGTACCGCTGCCAGGAACATGACGACCTGTTGCGAAAGCCTTCGCCGCGTTACGCACCGGATCCACCCTGAGGCGCCGACCTAGGCTGGAGGGATGAGCCTGCCCCGCATCGACACGGTCGTCACCTACCCCGACGGCGACCTCACCTCCACCGGCGTCGTCGTCTACGTCGAGCCCCTCCCGGACGGACGCGCCGCCGTCCTCCTGGACCGGACGGCCTTTCACCCCGTCGACCCGGTGTGGCCGGATCAGCCCGCGGACGTCGGCACCCTGTTCGTCGGCGACCGGTCGTACGCCGTGGTGGACGCTGTCGTCGGGGCCACCGACGGCACCGTGCTGCACGTCGGCGACGCGCCGGTGCGCACCGGGACGGAGGGCTGGGCGTTCGTCGTATGCCACCTCGTGGAGGACGCCGAGGGGATCGAACCGGGCGCTCCGGCTGTCGTGCGCGTCGATCCCGAGCGCAGGCGAGCGCTTTCGGCTGGGCACACGGCCTGCCACCTCGCCTCGCTCGCGCTGAACGAAGCGTTGTCCGGCCTGTGGACGAAAGATGTGCCTGTGGATGGACGAGGCCGTCCGAACTTCGACCAGCTGGCCATCGTGAGCTCACGCATCCTCGAAGGCGGCTCGGTGGACGAGTACCGGATCGGGAAGAGCCTCCGGAAGAAGGGCTTCGCCGCCGCGGACCTCGCCACGCGAGGGGACGAAGCGGCCGCCGCTATGGACCGCACCCTCGCAGCGTGGATCGGGAGTGGCGCACCGGTCTCGATCGTCCGCGATCCGGGTGCTCTCGGCCTCAGCGATCGGCGTCGCTGGCGTGCTGAGTTGCCCGACGGCACGGTCGAGATCCCGTGCGGTGGGACGCACCTCCGGTCGCTGTCCGAGCTGTCGGGCGCGGAAGTCCAGCTCGAGCTTGCCGAGACGGAGGGTGCGCTCGCTCTGACGATGCGGACGACGGCCAGCCTCGCCTGAGCAACGGTCCACCTCGCCTGACCGGAAGCGCACCTCGCCTGAGCGACGGCCCGCCGGTTCCAGCCACGAACGTCTCAGTGCGGCAGGAACGACAGGGCGACGGCGATCACGCCGAGCGCACCGGCGAGGCCCCACCCCGCGCGCACGAACCGCGCCGTGTTCACCTCGCGCGCGATTGCGTCGAACCGCTCGAGGGTGCCCGGACGCGACTCCACGGCTCGCCACGTCGCCGGGTCGTCGAACAGCTGCGCTGCGCGCGCGACCGTGTCCGCATCCAAACCGGACGGCCGTCGCGACAACCAGCGGACGAGTGTCTCCGCCCGCAGCACCGTAGCGTGCGCCGGGTGCTGGCGGAAGCGCAGCTCCTTGGCGCCGACCACCGCGATGACCGGATGCACGCGCGTCTTGATACCGGCGCGGAGCAGCAGGCCACGAACCCGCGAGGCCTCGAGATCCGCGTTCCGCAGGTACGGCTGCTTCGCACCGTTGACGAGGATGGACCGCTCGTACACCGTGAGTCGTGCGCCGCGGTGATGCTTCGTGTTGACGACGAAGACGCCGCCGGGACCGACGACCAGATGGTCGACATCCGCCTCCCCGGAACCGACCGGAACCGCATGGAAGGCGCTCCACCCACGCGGCAGGCGCGCCAGCGCGGCGCCGACCTCCCGCTCGCCCAGAGCACCCGCGAACCAGGGATGCGCCTCAGCGGGAAGCGGATCGGCCCCGAACGCGCGAGCCAGCGCCGAACGGCCCGGAAACGCCTCGCGGAGTCGCACCACTTGCTCCATCACGGCTGCGCCGGGGGCGCGATCGCGCATCCGCTCTGAACTCACACACCAAACGTATCGAGCGCGGTCGCCCGCCCCCAGTCCCCGCCCGGGGACAGTTCTGCGTGCCTACCCCTGACCGGGTGACCCCTTCGTGCGGGGCAGGTCGTCGTCCGACGGCACGCGCTCCGCGAGGGACTCGTTGCGCTCGCTCACGGTCTCCAGCCGGTCTGTGTTGGTCTCGCCGAGGTCGCTGACGGCATCCGCGAGCTCGTCCGCGTCGCGCGGTTCGTCCGCGTCGCGCGGCTGGTCCGCGTCGCGCGGTTCTTCCGTGTCATCCGGTCGATCGCTCATGCCCGGCACTGTACGCTTCCGGCCGGTCCGCTCGCGGCGCCGTGCGCATCCACCTGAGGCTTCACCGCTTCACCACCGGCGGGGACGCGCTAGCATGCGTCGCATGAGCCGCATCGAAACCGGAATCGTCTCCTACACCCTCTCCGGCGACTACTACGCACGCGTCGGCGCCGACTTCGACACCGAGGCCGTCGACGACGCCATCCTGGCCGAGCTCAACGGGATGCTGCCGCGCGGCATCGTCGTCGAGCGGAGCGGGCGAGTGCTCGCCGACGAGGATGTCGCCGACGAGGCCCGCTCGATCGACTGGGAGGCGCTGCTGCGGCGGATCGACGTGGACCAGATCCTCGCCGAGCACGGGCGCTGACGGCGGTCAGAGCTCCAGGGAGTCGCCCGGCTCCAGCGGGTAGTGCGTTCCGCCGTTCTGCTCGGTCGCCCACTTCAGTCGCGCGTTCGACATGTCCTTGTCGGCCCGCGAGAGCACCATCTCGTGCATGGGGATGCTCCGCTTGGGCTTGAGGGCGAGCACGTAGTCGATCACCTCGGCGATCTTCATCCAGGGCGCACCTGCCGGTGCCGCGAGCAGATCGACTTCCACGCCCTCCGGCTCGGCGAACGAATCGCCCGCGTAGTAGAGGGTGTCGTTCACGAGGACGGCGACATTGTCGACCACCGGGATGCTCGAGTGGATGACGGCGTGCTTCCCCCCGAAGAACCGGAGCGTGAAGGGTCCCGCCTGGATGGTGTCGCCGGCGTGCACAACCGTGACATCGAAGCCGGATGCCGCCGCGGCGACAACCTCCGGCCCGTAGATCTTCGCCTCGGGAGACAGTTCGAGCACCCGGTTCAGCTGCTCGGGCGTCCAGTGATCGGGATGCTCGTGCGTGATGACCACGGCC
>JBQCCO010000223.1:0-7879 GCA_051962155.1 Leifsonia sp.
GGCCGACTGAGCCGCGGACACCTCCCTTTCTGTCAGACGCTTTATGCCGGTGCTTTGCGTCGGCGCTGGGAGGGCGGGGAGCTAGTCAGCGACGCCGACGTACTCGGCGGCCTCGTCGGGCGTCTCGGTGCCCGACTCGAGCCGCTCGCGGAGGGCTCGGCCGAGCGACGCATCCACATTCGTCCAGTACTGGATGGCGCGTTCGCGGATGTCCTCGCGGGTCACACCGCTCACCGCGCCCGCGATGGTCTCGAGGAAGCGGGCCTTGGCCGCGTCGTCGTAGACCTCGCGATAGAGCGTTCCGGCCTGGCCGAAGTCGTCGTCCTCGGCGTGGAGGGTGGCGGCCGAACGAACAAGGTCGCCGTCCGACTCCCAGGAGCCCTCGCCTGCGCGCTCCGGCTGAGCGGCCGGTCCGCCGAACGAGTTGGGCGCGTAGACCGGCGCGTCGGCCGGCTTGAAGCCGTGACGCCCCGCGCCGTCCTGCGAGGAGTTGTGGACCGGAGCGACCGGACGGTTGACCGGGAGCTCGTTGTAGTTGGTGCCGACGCGGTAGCGCTGGGCGTCCGGGTAGGAGAACACACGAGCCATCAGCATCTTGTCCGGGCTGATGTCGATACCGGGGACGGTGTTGGCCGGGGAGAACGCCGCCTGCTCGATCTCGGCGAAGAAGTTCTGCGGATTGTCGGTGAGGGTGTGGATGCCGACCTCGATCAGCGGGTAGTCGCTGTGCGGCCACACCTTGGTGAGGTCGAACGGGTTGAAGCGATAGGTCTTGGCGTCCTCGTACGGCATGACCTGGACGGACACCCGCCAGGCCGGGAGGTCGCCCGCCTCGATCGCCTCGTAGAGGTCGCGGCGGTAGTAGTCCGCGTCGGCGCCGGCGAGCTGCTGCGCCTCGACGCCGCTGATCTCCTCGTTGCCCTGCAGCGAGTGGAAGTGGTACTTGACCCAGAAGCGATCGCCTGCAGCGTTGATCCACTGGTAGGTGTGCGATCCGTAGCCGGGCATGGTGCGCCAGGAACGGGGGAGGCCGCGGTCGCCCATGAGGTAGGTCACCTGGTGCGCGGACTCCGGGGACAGCGTCCAGAAGTCCCACTGCATGTCCGCGTCACGGAGCCCGGAACCGGGGAGTCGCTTCTGCGAGTGGATGAAGTCCGGGAACTTGATGCCGTCGCGGATGAAGAAGACCGGCGTGTTGTTCCCGACGATGTCGTAGTTGCCCTCGGTCGTGTAGAACTTCACCGAGAACCCGCGCACATCGCGCCACGTGTCCGGGGAGCCCTGCTCGCCGGCCACGGAGGAGAACCGCTGGAGGGTCCGTGTGGTCGCGCCCGGCTGGAACACCGCAGCCTTCGTGTACGCGCTCACGTCGCCGGTGACGACGAACTCGCCGAACGCCCCGCCGCCCTTCGCGTGGACGATGCGCTCGGGGATCCGTTCGCGGTTGAACTGGGCGAGTTTCTCGACGAGGTAGCGGTCGTGCAGTGCGGTGACGCCGTCGCGGCCGGCGGTGAGCGAGTGCGCGTCGCTGGCGACCGGGCTCCCGGTCTGGGTGGTCGTGTAGTCGTCCGTCATCGTTCTCCTTCATCGTGGTGAGCGCGCTCCGAGCGCGCCTGGCAGGACGGGCACAGACCCCAGAAGGTGACTTCCGCGGTACTGATCGCGAATCCGCCTGCATCCGAGGGATCCAGGCAGGGGGCGTGACCCACGACGCAGTCGACGTCGCCGACGGCGCCGCACGCGGTGCAGACCACGTGGTGATGGTTGTCGCCCACGCGCCGCTCGTAGCGGGCGGGTGAGCCGGCCGGCTCGATCCGCCGCAACAGCCCCGCCGCCGTGAGGTCGCCGAGAACGTTGTGCACGTTCTGGATCGACGTCCCCGGCAGCATCGGAAACAGAGATCGGAAGACCGTCTCCGCGTCCGAGTGCGGGTGGTGGGTCAGCACCTCGAGCACGCCCAGCCGGCCTCGCGTCGCCTTGAGGCCGGCCTCGCGCAATGCGCTCTCGAGGCGTGCCGCGTCCATGGGTCGACCCTAGCCGAACCTATTTTGAATTGCTAAAAATTGCCGCGGCTCCGGGCGTGGTGCGGGTCGACCTCGCGTCGCCCCGTCCGGACGATCACCTGTTCCAGGGCGACCGTCACCGGACCGATGGCCCTGCGGATGGTGGTCAGCGCTTCGTGCTGGTTGTCGGCTTGGACAGCGACCACCATGCGTCGTCGGTCCTGGCTGCGAATCACGGTGAGTTCCATGACTCTCCTTTCCGCCCCCTGCGGGCCTCATTAACGACAGACGGGCCGGCCGAGCGGTCATGACGCCGATCCGGGGGACCTACCGCGAGCGGGAGCGGAGCCGCGTCTCCTCGAGGTCCAGCAGCGACTGCGCCTCCGTGAGCACGCGGGACGGGTACGACCCGCGGGCGCGCTCGAGAAGCAGCCGGGTGCGCTCGGCGTCGACCACGGCGAGCCGCAGCGTCCGGTAGACGTGGTGCGGACGGCTCTCCTGCGGGGTGTCGTTCAGCAGCGTCCGCTCCCACGCCGACTCGGCACGCAGGTAGGAGGACTGCCTCACCCGCTCCACGACCTCCGGGTCGATCTGGGTGGTCGACGACGCCGCGGTCTCCGGGTCGTCTAGCACGGCGAGTCCGGCCTCGCTCAGGTCGTCGAGCAGCTGCGCCAGCAGCCGGCGGTCCTCGCCCGCGTCCGCACCCTGCAGGCCGAGCGCGCGGATGAGCCAGGGCAGCGTCCCTCCCTGCACCACCAGGCTGAGGAACGCGACCGTGAAGGCGATGAGGATCAGCTGCGGGCGGTACGGGATGCTGTTCGGCAGCGACTGCGCGGCCGCGAGCGTGACGACGCCGCGCATCCCCGCCCATCCCAGGATCACGCCGCCCTTCCCGTCGATCGCCTCCTGGCGGTACTCCTCCAGGTCGCTGCGATGCCGCTCGTAGCGCCGCTCGGCGCGTTGCTTGCGCAGCGCCTGCCAGCGGTAGCGCACCGGATGGTCGCGGTAGTAGCTGATCATCAGCCACTCGCGGAGGACGCTGCGCTCGGCGCGCTCCGCGCGTCTCTTCAGGCCCAGGATCAGTGGCACGATCAGCACGAACCGTATCACCATGAGAGAGAGGACGGCGATGACGCCGAGGCCGACGGCGTTCCAGACGCTGAGCACCTCGGGGTTCTCGACATCCGCGATGAGCGTGCGCAGCTCCAGTCCGATCAGCAGGAACACGCCGTTCTCCAGGAGGAACTGGATGGTGCGCCAGTTGATCTGGTCGCTGATCCTTGCCTGGGCGCTGAACTGGCTGGGCGCTGCGTGCCCGGTGTAGAGGCCGGTGATGACGACCGCCAGCACGCCGGACCCGTGCAGCGCCTCGGTCGGCGCGAAGGCGGCGAACGGCACGACGACGGAGAGGGCGGTGTCGAGGACGGGATCGCTCAGCTTCGAGCGGACCCAGACGGAGACGAATCCGACGACGAGCCCGACCACGGAGGCGATGACTACGGCGGAGAAGAAGTCGACGACACCGGCCCAGGGCGTGGTCAGCGTCCCGAGTGCGGCGGCCAGCGCGGTGCGGAGCAGCACCAGTGCGGTCGCGTCGTTGACCAGGCCCTCGCCCTCCAGGACGGTGAGGACGCGCGGCGGCAGGCCGAGTTTGCGGCCGATCGAGGTCGCCGCCACGGCATCCGGAGGGCTGATGATCGCGCCGAGCGCGATCGCCGCCGCGAGGCTGAGGTGGGGCAGCATCGTGAACAGGATGAAGCCGGCGGCGAAGGCGGTGATCACGACCAGCACGACCGAGAGCCCTGCGATGGGCGCCAGATTGCGCCGGAAGTCGGTGAGCGGGACGCTGATGGCCGCGGCGAACAGGATCGGTGGGAGGAGGCCATCCAGGATGATCTCCGGCGGCACCCCGATCTTCGGCACGCCGGGCAGGAACGAGAGCATCACGCCGACGATGACGAGGATGATCGGCGCGGCGACGCCGAGCTTGCGGGCGAAGGCTGCCACGCCGACGATGACCGCCACGGCGATCACCGCATAGACGCCCAGCTCCATCTCCTCAGCGTAGAGGGAGCGCCCGGATCAGCGGGTGGTTCCGTGAGCGAGGTTGAGCGAGGTCGAGCGGGCGCCTCAGCGGGCGCGGAGCCCGTCGATCGCCATGGCGATCACGCGGTCGCGCTGGTCGTCGTCGTCGAAGGCGACTCCGGCGATGCCGGAGACCATGCGGATGACGTCGCCGATCTCCGCATCCTTGCGCAGTTCGCCCGCGGCCTGGGCGCGCGCGATCAGAGGCGCCCCCGCGTCGTAGAGAGAGGTGCGGCAGCTGAGGAGGACGGGCGACTCCTTGTTGAGCCCCTCGATCAGAGCACGCTTGGTGCCGACGTAGCTGACGAAGCGGCGCAGCCAGGCCAGGACGGCCTCCCAGGGGTCGAGCGAGCTTGCGTCCTCGGCGGCGCGGACCACGGCCTCCACCTCGTCGATGTAAACGGCCTCGACGAGAGCGTCGCGCGTGGGGAAGTTGCGGTACAGCGTCCCGATCCCGACTCCGGCCCGGCGAGCGATGTCCTCCAGCGGCGCGCCGGGACCCTGCTTCGCGAACGCCTCTCGCGCAGCGGTGAGCAGCGCTTCGAAGTTGCGTCGCGCATCCGCCCTCTGAGGTCGGGCGACGCTCGCGGTGAGTGTCTCGGTGCCGGTCACGGCGACGGTCCTTTCGGGTCGTTCTCCCGTCCGGTCGACCGGATCGGGAGATAGGGCTTGCGAACCGGAGGCACCCTCCGGTACTGTGAATACGTAACCGGAGGAACCCTCCGAACGGAGCCTCCCTCCAATTCTAGCCCACATCCGGCATCATCACCTCGAGAAACGGAAACCTCCCGACAATGTCTCGATCCCACCCGGGCCTGACCTTCGCCATCCTGGCGCTCAGCGTCGGCTCCTTCGCGACCTTGCAGTCGCTCGTCGTCCCTGTCCTTCCCGTCATCCAATCCGACCTGCACACCACCACCGCGGGCGTCACCTGGACCATGACCGCGTGGCTCATCGCCGCCGCCGTCGCCACCCCGCTGCTCGGCCGCGTGGGCGACATCGTCGGCAAGCGCCGCATCTTCGTCCTCGCTCTCCTCGCGGTGGCTCTCGGCAGCGTGATCGCCGCCGTCGCCCCGAGCATCGGCGTGGTCATCGCCGGCCGGGTCATCCAAGGGCTCGGCGGGGCCATGTTCCCGCTCGCCTTCGGCATCATCCGGGATGAGTTCCCGGCCCGCCGCCTGCCCTCGGCGATCGGCGCGATCGCGTCGATCATCGCCATCGGCAGCGGCCTGGGCACCGTGCTCGCCGGCCCGCTGGCCGCCGCGCTCAGCTGGCGCGGACTCTTCCTGCTGCCGGTCGTGCTCACCGTGACGGCCGCCGTGCTCGCGCTCATCTTCATCTCCGAGTCGCCGACGCGTGCGGCCGGCGGGGTGAACCCGTGGGCTGCCGTGCTGCTCTCCGGGTGGCTGGTCGCGCTCCTCCTCCCGCTCAGCACCGGAGCGCAGCTGGGCTGGTCGTCTCCCGGAGTGATCGGTCTGTTCGTCCTCGCCGCCGTGCTCCTCGCCTCGTGGATCCTCGTCGAGCTGCGCTCGCGGCATCCCCTGGTCGACATGCGGCTCATGCGCGAGCCCGGCGTCTGGTCGATGAATGCGGCCGCCGTCTTCATCGGCGCCTCGATGTTCGCGGTGTTCGCGTTCTTCCCGCGGTTCGTGCAGACACCGACCTCCACCGGGTACGGCCTGGGCGCCTCCGTGGCCGAGTCCGGGATGCTGATGCTCCCCATGCTCGTCACGATGGCGGTGACCGGATTTCTCAGCGGCCCGCTGGCCCGCTGGATCGGTTTCCGGTCGCAGATCGTCCTCTCCGCCGCCCTCATGGGCGGGGCGAGCCTCTCGCTGGCGTTCCTGCACGGCTCGCTGTTCGCCGTGGCGGCGGCGTCCGGTGTCTTCGGCCTCGGGCTCGGCCTCATCTACGCGGCGATCACCAGTGTGGTCGTGCAGAGCGTCCCGGCGACGCAGACCGGGATCGCGAGCGGGATGAACGCCAACCTGCGCACCGTCGGCTCTGCGGTCGGCGCGGCCATGATGACTGCGCTGGTGACCGGGGCGATCGCTCCTGACGGGTTGCCGGCCGAGTCCGGCTACACCGAGGGCTTCGCGACGGCCGGCATCCTGGCGCTCGCCGCGGGTGTCGTCACGCTGGTTGCCGTGGGCATCATGCGCTCGGCGCGGCGCACGGCCGAGGCGGAGACCGCGGCCGCCGTCGAGGCCGAGCTGCTGGTCGAGGCCGAGGCCGAGGCCGAGGCGCTGGAGCTGGTCCCCGCCGGTGCTGGGGAGCGGGAGGCGGTCCCCAGCGGTGCTACGGAGGGGGAGTCGCGGCTCAGCATGCTGCGCGACCCGGCTCTGCGGGAGGCAGCACTCCAGGAAGCAGAGGAGATGGCCCAGCTCGCAGCGAAGGTCGAGGCCGAACTCGTCGCCGAGGGCGCTGGACACGGCCGCGGACGGGAGACCCTCGAGGTCGCCTGATCGCCCACGAGGCCCGGGCCACTGCGGCCCGGGCCTTTCGCCGCCTCCGGGCGGCCGGCCCCTGGACACGGAAGGAGATTCGGACCGATCGCGTTCGAATCTCCTTCAGTACTGCCATTCGAAGGAGATTCGACGCCCGATCTCCTTCGATAGCCGACCAGGCAGGGCAGGCCAGGGCAGGCCGGGGCCGACCAGCGTCAGCCCCGCAACGCGGCCGCCTCGCTCCGCCAGCGGGCGAGCAGCGCCCAGGGACCGGGCGCGCCCTCGCGCAGCCGCTCGACGTGGGCGAGCAGCGCCGGATCGGTCTCGAACCATTCGGTGCCCGGGATGCGCAGGGGCGCGAACTCAGCATGGCGGCGCTGCTCGAGCGTCCGATCCCCCCGCTCGAACGCGAGGACCTCGTCGTGAGGAAGACTCGCGAACCGCTGGACCGGATTGGCGGTCGTCCCGATCTTGATGCGGTCCCGAAAGCGCAGGTAGTAGACGACATCCACCCGGGAGGCGGCCGGGTCGTCCGGGGGAGGGTCGCCGACTCGCCACTCGCACACGGCGCACAGCCAGCCGGACGGGTAGCGGACCCCGAGCCGCGAGCCGCAGAAGGCGCAGGGGGAGGGCAGGACGTCCGTGACGCCGAACTCTCCAGCCACCCAGTCGTGCACCTCCAGAAGGTGCGGAAGGCACAACGCGACGGGCGCACCCGCGTGCGCCGGGGACCCGCAGAGCGCGCACAGCGTGGTCATGGCCTCGTCACGGGCTCAGCGTAACCGCGGCCTCCGACACTCGCTGGTGCGGACCCCTCCAGCTAACCGCGGCCTCCGACACGCGCCGCTGTGGACCTTCGAGGTCACTGCGGCGGCCGGCACCGGATGACGTCGAGCTCGCCGGAGAGGTCGAGAGGACCATCCCCGTAGGCGGTGAGCACCGTCGATCCCCGCCGGAGCGGAAGGGAGCCGGTGGCGGTCTCGAGGGAGCCCGTCCCGTCCAGGACGACGACCACCGAGAAGCCCGGCTCCAGCTCGCGCGATCCCGACACGTGGAGGCGTTCCGCGGCGAAGAACGGATCGGCGTCCGCCGGGAACAGCGTCTCGGCGCCGCGCCTCTGCCGGAGGTCGTGGATGCGCTCCTCGGGCGTGACGTCCCGCACCAGGCCGCCGATCGCCGTGTCCAGGTCGAGGCCGAGCAGCGCCTCGGCGGGGGTCAGCGTCCGGCGTTCGAGCAGTACGGACAGGTCTGTCGGCTGCTGAAGCTCCACGAGGGTGACGCCCGGGCCGATCGCGTGGGCCAGACCGGCGGGCACGAGGAGGGTGTCACCGGCGGCGAGCGGCA